>JAATGR010000140.1 GCA_015654575.1 Actinomycetales bacterium | reverse complement strand
GACAAGGTCGGCATCATCGGCTTCGGCGGGCTCGGCCAGCTCGGTACGCAGATTGCCGTGGCGCTCGGGGCTGAGGTGTATGTCGCCGAGGTTAAGGAGGAGACCTGGCCCGCCGCGAGCAAGGCGGGTGCTACGCGGGTAGTCGCCTCGATCGACGAGCTCGCCGACCTGCAGCTGGACGTCGTTGTTGACTTCGCCGGATTCGGCCCGACGACCGCGGGCGCGATCCACGCCGTGCGCGAGTACGGGCGAGTCGTGCAGGTCGGACTGGGGCGCAAACAGGCGACGATAGACACCTGGGCGCTGGTGGCGAAGAACATTACGCTCATTGGCACTCTGGGAGGCACGAGGGAGGACCTCCTCGCGGTGCTCGATCTGCTCGCCGCAGGCAAGCTCGACCCGCTCCTGACCGAAGTGACGTTCGATGAGATCCCGGCGGCGCTCACCCGCCTGGCCGCAGGCCAGATTCGAGGCAGGCTCGTCGCCCTCACCGCCAACTAGCGGAGAGCTCAGCGCGGACGGCGACCGGAGAACACCTGGATGCTCAGGGCAGCAGAGGTGCCGCTCCGGTCAGCCGTCGCTTCGGAGGCAGGCCCTCAGCCAGCTGGTGGCGCCAGCCAGGTAGTCCTTCGCGACAGGAGTGTCTGCGGCGATCGTCTCGAAGGCGTGTGGGGCGCCCGGCACAATGACAAGGGTGGTCTCGACCCCGGCTTCGCGAGGTGCCTCGGCGTAGGGCACAGTCTTCCTCGAAGAACAGCTCGATGTCGCCGCCGCCGATCCATGCCGACGGTAAGCGGCCGAGGTCGGTGCGCCGCGACGGCACCGCGCCGTCCGACATGGTGCGCACCCCGGGCTCGACGCAGAGATAGGCGGCCCATCCGTTACGGTCGTGCGGCTCATCGTCGAAGGACTCGACAACGACCGGATCGGACGCACCATCTTCATCTCCCCGTTCACCGTGAAGACGCACGCGAACCGCGCCATGATGAAGGTCGGCGCCCGCGACCGCGCCCAGCTGGTTGCGCTGGCGGTGCAGGCCGGGATCCGTGCCACAGGCGTCTGAGCTACTGCATCCGCAGTAGCCGCGGGACTCCGGGCGGACGACGATGCGGGCGACGACGGCGAGGAACCTGGAGGGAGCACCGACCCTCGTAGGACCTTCCGCGCGGGCGGTTCGATCATCCGGAGAATCTGATGCCCACACGGTCAGCGCCGCGGCGGGGGAGCACCCGACCGGAGCCCGATGCGCAGACGACCGCCCAGGCGGAGATGCCCGGCGCCGTCGAGCATGCGGCTCCGGGTGTCGGGCCGCGCGCAGAAGTCCTGCGCAGACACTGGCACCGCTTCCTCGCCGGCATGAAGGACACCAGCCGGCGCAACATCTACTTCTCGGCGATGGCGATCCCCGGACACCTGCTGATGGCGGGCTCCAAGGCGGTCCTCCTCCTGTTCACCTTCTCGGCGTTCATGACCGCGAACGTGCTCTTCACTTTCGGACTCGCCGTCATCAAGCTCCTCATCATCGGCGCGGACCGGCGGGCGCGGCGGCGCGGAGATCCGTCGACCATCCCCCGCGCCTACCGGATGACAGGTCTCGTCGTCCTCGTCCTGTCCGTCGCCTACATCGTGTCGTGCCTTCCCCTCGCGCTGGGGGCCGACACCAGCGACCGCTACAGCCAGAACGTCGCCATTGCGATCGCCGCGATCGCCTTCGTGGAGCTGGGATTCTCCATCCATGGGCTGATCTCGTCCCGCAGACGCAAGGATCTCCTCATGGAGGCGGTCAAGCTCAGCAACCTCGCCGCGTCGTTCATCCTGCTCGTGCTCGCCCAGACCGCGCTGCTGTCGATGACCTCTCAGACGACCGTCGATCCGTCCGGCTACAACGGCGTCTGCGGCATCGCCCTCGGTGCCGTCGCCGCCGCGATCGGCGGCTCCATGCTCGCCCGCCGGTCGCGCGGTTCCGACTCCGGCCGCGGTCGTCGTGGCGGTCGAAGGCGAGGAGATCGGCGCCAGCCGCTTCGGTTCTCACCGTGGGCCGTGGCCGGCGGGTGTGGCGAGGCCTCGGGCGACCCGTTCACTCCCGCCTCTCGTGGCGGACGGGCTTCAGCCGGTCTGGCGCATCGGACGCCGCCGGGAACTCGCAGGTGAACTCGCCCTCGTAGCCGAACAGGAATCCGAACACGCGGTTTCGCACCTCCATGCGGATCCGGTACACGCCGGCGTCCTCGTCGAACCGTTCGTGCAGCTCCGCCCGGCCACTGAACAGCATCGGGAACCGGAACGAGATCCACGGCCCCTCGCGAAACCGTTGCGCAGCGGATCGCAGGTGCAGCGACCCGTCGTCCTCCACACGAAGGTCGAGGTCGACCGCGAGGTGCTGATGGGTGCCGAGATAGTCGAGGATGCGGCCGTCGCTGAGCACCATCGTCGCGTCGAAGCGACTCGGCCGACGACGCACCCGGTACTCGCGGCAGAACGTCACCGTCTCCCGGCCGAAAGGATCCCGGTAGGCGTAGTTCTCGATCACGAACGGGACGTTCGCGCCGACATCGGGGATGAGGATGTTCCGGATCCTCCCGATGTACAAGAACGGGACGACCCACCACGGTCCCCGGCGGATGCGGGACATCGTGCCGCGGCCGATGCAGGCGTATCCGGATTCGAGGCCCACCCCGAATCGCTTCCGCATCATCGGCGAGAGCCGGGCGAAGTCCGCCCCGAGCGCCTGTTCGAAGATCGAGGTCACGGTGCATCGAGCCCGTCGAGCGTTGCCGGCGCGTCGTCCATGGCTCCGCCGCGGCGCGGCACACGCCGGCAGCGCCCGGCCCGCGGCCGGTCGCGCCGCCAGAACCATGCGGCCGACCACAGCGGCCACGCCTCCGGTTCGGTTCCCGTCTCGGCCCAGAGGCGGAGGCGGTCGAAGCTGAACGCCGTCATCCAGCCGATGAGCCGGCGCAGCAGGATCCCGTCGAGCAGGCGCCCCCAGCCGGGCGCGTAGTCGTAGCCGGTGAGGAAGGTGACGCCGTCGCCGCTCGGGAGGTAGCGCCAGTACCCGCGACCGTCCCCGAGGGGGGAGAGCCGGTCGGCGGTGGTGAACCGAAGCGCCGAGGTGCGGGAGCCGTCCGGTCTGATCCGTTCGCCGATCGAGGTGCCGGTGCCCGCGATCGTGTGCAACGGCGACCGGAGCTCGTACCGGAACCGGTGGCCGCCGCCCGGCAGCTGCTCGGTCGGCGTGATCGAGGTGAAGCGCGCGTCCCACCGGGAATGCAGCGACGGGTTCTGCGTGAGCTCCCACACGCGATCCATCGAGGCCCGGATCTCGATCTCGACGTAGATCTCCGCGCGCTCCTGCCGTGCACCGCGCAGCCGTTCCGTCCGTGATCCCATCGTCACCGACGCCCGCCGCGTTCGGCCCTGCGTCGCCCGATCATGCTCTCCACTCTGGCGCAATCCGTACGCCCGCTCCAGTCCGTGGCGCGACGGCGTCGTTCGCCGCATCCCCTCCCTTCGCGGTACGGCCCTCACACCTCGAGATCGTCGATGTAAGGGAAGAGGTAGTCGGCGACGTATTCCGACTCCTGGATGAGGGGCCAGCCGGAGAAGATGAACGTGTCGATCCCCTCCCGCAAGGCCTGCAGCTCGCGGATCTTGGTCGCAACCGTCTCACCCGAGCCGACGATGTAGTTCGACTGCCCCCACGCGGAGAGCCCCTGATACAGATGGGGCGAGATCTCCAGGTCCGCGAGTTCCGGAAGCCGCCCGGACAGCAGCTTCTGCTGCGCGTTCCTGCTGTTCTCATCGGCGAACGGGAAGGTCTTCAGATCGAAACGCCCCTCCGTGAACTGGCGGATGTTGTCGTCGAAGATGCCCGCCACGGCGTCCGCGCCCGCCGTCTCGTACTGGTGGTAGAAGTAGTCGAGCGCCTCCCGGTCCGACTCGCGGACGGTGAGGCTCCCGTGGATCCCCACCCCGTCGAAGGAACGGCCGTGGCGCGCGGCGGCGGCCTGCGCGTCGGCGATCTGCGTCGCGACCTCCTTCTCCTCGCGGAGGAACACAAGGTAGGTGTCGACCACCTCACCGGAGAACTCGACGCCGTCCGCGGAGGCGCCGGCGCCCCACAGCGGCACGTGCGGATGCTGGATCGGCGTGATCGGATCACGCCCCGGCAGCACGAGGTCGGCGAACGCCTTCTCCTCGAGGATGTCGACGCCCTGCGCGGCGAAGGCCCGCGCGAAGCTGTCGGAGGAGAGGTACGTCCCCTCGTAGGACGGGTGCTCGCCGGAATAGAACGCGGTGAACAGGTTCCAGTACTGCCGGCTGAACTCGTAGCGATCCTTCTTGCCGATCGGGAAGCCATAGGCGGCGGCGAGCTGATCTGTGCCGTTCACGAGGTTGAAGAGCAGTCGTCCCTTCGAATAGAGGTCGAACGTGTACGCCTGCTCGGCGAGCACGCGCGGGGCCGTCAGCCCAGGGTAGATCGGCACCAGGAACCGCAGCCGTTCGGTGAAGGGGGCGAGCCAGCCGAGCGTCGTGAACGCGTTCTGCGTGTACGTCCCCTGCAGGGTGCCGTAGAAGCCTCGTCGGTCCAGGCTCTTCGCGAGGAGTTGGATGTTGTCCAGGGCATCTTCAGCGGGGTATCTGTCCGCGCCTTCGCCCAGCCACGGCGCCCGTCCGTCCACGGGAGTGATGTACCAGAGGATCTTCGTCATGCTCTTCTCGTCTCCTGCTCGTCGCCGGCCCCCGCGGCTCGGTCGGTGTACTGGCGGATGAATCCCCAGAGCGCGCTCTGGAACCGTTCCTCCGCGAAGCGCTGGTCGTCATGGTCGAGCCCCGCCGCGACCAGCAGCTCGACATCCGGGTTCACCTCCCGCAGCGCGGTGAACAACTGCACGCTCTCGTCCGCACGGACGCACGTGTCGGCGGCGCCGTGGACGATGAGGAACGGGGTGCGGGTGCCCTCGTCGATGTGCGCGGTGAGGGCGTGCGCGATCGGTCCGTCGCCGTCTCGCAGCAGGGCATCGGCGAGGTCCTGGGTGCGCGGCGGCCAGATCCCGCTGCGGGTGTACGACCGGTGCGCGAACGTCCCCGGCGCAGGCCTCGGGGCGAACCGCCGCTCGGAGGCCCACAGGTTCGCATCCAGCACCAGGGAGAAGGGGATGCTGCCGGCGATGGGCGCAGTGTGCGTGCGCGTCGTGAGACGCTCCCACGCCCCGAGGCCCAGGATCGCCGCGAGGTGCCCGCCCGCGGACACTCCGGAGACGAACACCGGCAGCTTCCGCGGCGCGGCGAGGTGCGTCACCGCCCACTCGTAGGCGTCGCCGGCATCCTGCACCTGGGCCGGGTGGGGGTCCGTTCCGGTCAGCCGGTAGTCGGGAGCGACCACGATCACCCCGCGGCGGAGCAGACCGGCCACGTGGTGCAGGCTGTCGTGGCGGGTCCCCGCGGCCCAGCCACCACCGTGGAAGAACACCACCACGGCGGTCGCCGTCACGGACGGATCGGCGTGCACCGTGAGCTCCAGGGTCCGGCCGCCGTCGCGGGTCGCGTAGACGTGGTCCTCAGTCATGGATCGCTCTCTCAGATGTCTGCCGACGGGTGGTGTCTGACGATTCTGAGGTGCATCATGTGGTCACACCATGATTGTTTCCATAGATGGCGATGCGTGACCGATGGTTACGGTTTGTAAACAAGTACGAAGGGTGTCGTGAGAGACGCCGTCGCTCGGGATCTCGTCATGTCGTCATGTCGTCATGTCGTCAT
>JAATGR010000139.1 GCA_015654575.1 Actinomycetales bacterium | reverse complement strand
GTACACGATCGTCATCGTGACCCACAACATGCAGCAGGCCTCGCGGGTGAGCGACAAGACGGCGTTCTTCAACATCGCCGGAACGGGCAAGCCGGGCAAACTGATCGAATACGACGACACCTCGACGATCTTCACCACGCCGTCGGTGCAGGCCACCGAAGACTACGTCTCCGGGCGCTTCGGCTGATCCACCGGGTCGGTACCCGCCGCCGGTTCAGGCGATTCGGGCTCCTCCGGCCGTTCGGATCCCGAATCCGCCTGAATTCGCCGTACCGCCTGAACCGGTTCCGCCGCGGGCACCGCCCCGTGGCGAATGCCGCTACGGTGGTCCGGTGAAGACTTGGGCCCGCACACTGGGGATCGCGTCCCTTCTCCTGTCGGTGGTGGCCGCGCTCGCGCCGACGGGCCTTGACCCTGGTTCTTGGACACGGTGTCATTTTGGTTATGCCGCTTCCGCGAGCGTAGCGGAGGCGGCGGTCTCGTAGTCGTTCGGGGTGATGTTCCCGATCGCGGAGCGGCGTCTTCGGGTGTTGTAGCGGTTCGCCCACCGGAACACGGCCCGGTAGGCCGTCGCCTGGTCGCCGAACGCCGGGCGGCCCTCGAGTAGTTCGCGTTTGAGCGCCTCGTTGAAACTCTCAGCGAGTGAGGTTGACCCCGGGGTTCCGGACACTGACCAGGGCGCTTCACCGCGTGTGTGCGGGCCTGTCGGGGAGGATGTCCTTGATGGGCGCGAGCAAGAAGAAGAAGACGTATACGCCGGAGTAGCGGCGAGAGGCCGCGAGGCTGGTGATCGACACGGGCCGGACGGTCGCAGTGGTTGCCCGTGAGATCGGGGTCGGTGAGCAGCTGCGGGGCCGGTGGATGCATGCTGAACGCGCCCGTGCCGGCGGCGGGGCTGAAGCGCCGTTGGATCTGGACGAGCGTGCTGAGCTGGAACGGTTGCGCCGCGAGAACCAAGATCTGCGGATGGATAACGAGTTCTTGGGAAAAGCGGCGGCCTTCTTCGCATCGAAGCAGAACCAGCGGAGCGGTTCGCGGTGATCGAGGCGGAGAAGGCAGCTCAGACGACGATGACAGAGCGCGTCCTGCCGTTCGAGGTCGGGGTGCTCGATTGCACCACCGTTCCTCAGCCGAGTCGCTGCGTCCCAACGATCACCGTCCCCGCCGGTGAGCTCTTCGTCCTCGGCGACGGCTGTGCCATCTCGTCCGATTCTGCGGCCGGATGCCGCGGACAACCGCAGGCCGCCGCTGACACGTGCGCAAGATTCGCGCGCGTCGACCGCGTCGTCGGCGCTATGTTCGCGCGCTTGTGGACTCTCGACGACCTGGGCGCGGTGTACCCGTGACGCGACGACGTCCGCCCGTGCCGCCTCCGAGCAATCCGCCGATGTCGACCCTGTGGCGACGCGGAAACCGATGTCTGCTAGAAACGTGATGATGTTCGCTGGCTTCACGCGGGCCTCCTGCTGGTCCTCGACGTCGTCGCCCGTGCCGTTCACCCCCGAAGGGATCCCCCATGAAGCTTTCCGTGATCGGGTGCGGCTATCTGGGGGCCGCGCACGCTGCGGCCATGGCGTCGATCGGCCACGAGGTGATCGGCATCGACGTGGATCAGCGCAAGATCGACGCTCTCGCGAAAGGCGAGCCGCCCTTCTTCGAGCCGGGACTGGCGGAGATCCTCGCTGAGGGCATCGCGTCAGGCCGGTTGCGCTTCACGACCGACCTGGCCGACGCGGCCGACGCCACGGTGCATTTCGTCGGCGTCGGGACTCCGCAGCAGAAGGACGGCTACGCCGCCGACCTCACCTCCGTGAACGCGGCCGTCGACGCGCTGCTGCCGTATCTGACCGAGGGCGACATCGTCGCCGGCAAGTCGACCGTGCCCGTCGGCACCGCAGCGGTGCTCGCCGAACGCGTCTCCCCCACCGGCGCGACTCTCGTCTGGAACCCGGAGTTCCTCCGCGAGGGGTGGGCCGTCGAGGACACAATCGACCCCGATCGACTCGTCGCCGGGGTGCCGGCGGGTGATGAGGGCGAGCGGGCGGCATCCGTGCTGCGCGAGGTATACCACCCCTCCGTAGCGAAGGGCACCCCGTTCATCGTCACCGACTACGCCACCGCCGAACTGGTGAAGGTCGCCGCGAACGCGTTCCTGGCCACCAAGATCAGCTTCATCAACGCCATGGCCGAGATCTCCGAGGCGACCGGGGCGGACGTCACCCAGCTCGCCGACGCCATCGGCTACGATGCGCGCATCGGCCGGCGCTTCCTCGGCGCCGGCATCGGCTTCGGCGGCGGCTGCCTCCCGAAGGATATCCGCGCCTTCGCCGCCCGCGCCGAGGAGCTCGGCCGCGGAGAATCCGTCGCTTTCCTCCGCCAGGTCGATGAGATCAACATGCGCCGGCGCGACCGCGCGGTGCAGCTCGTCGTCGACGGACTCGGCGGCTCGCCGTTCAAGAAGAACATCACTGTTCTCGGCGCCGCGTTCAAGCCCCACTCCGACGACATCCGCGACTCCCCCGGACTCGACGTCGCCGTGCGCCTCCACGGCCTCGGCGCCTGGGTCACGATCACCGACCCCGCAGCCATCGACAACGCGCAGCGCATCCACCCGCAACTGAACTACGTCCACGACCGAGACGACGCACTCCGGGGAGCAGACGCGGTCATCGTCGTCACCGAGTGGGACGAATACCGCCGAGAGCTCAGCCCCGACCACGCCACAGCGCTGGCCACCGGACGCGTGATCGTCGACGGCCGCAACTGCCTCGACGCGGCGGCCTGGCGCGCAGCCGGCTGGAACTACTACGGCATGGGCCGGCCGTGACGACATCCCGCCCACCCGACCGGTGGCGGCAGATTCCGCAGCAGGGTCAGTCGGCGCGCAGCAGCGCGAAGGTGTGAGCCACCGCATCGGCCGAGATCACGGGGGGCACGTGCTCCGGCGAGGTCGGCAGATACTTCGCCTCGTACGCGGCCGAGATCGCGGCCTGAGCCGGGTCGTCCGCGGCGACGCGCGACGCGACGACCGGCACCCGCGGGTCGTCGAGCGCCGCCGTGCGGTCCCGTTCGGCGACGGATCCGTCGGCCAACGAGACGGCGACCGGGCGGCCGCTCGCGGCGCGGGCGAACCACGACGTGCGGGCTCCGTAGGCGCCGCGCACATAGGTCACGCCGTCGACGACGACGGCCCAGATCGGGGCCGCCACCGGGGTGCCGTCCGCACGCGTGGTCACGATCGTCACCGTCTGCGTATGCCCCACATGATCCTGCAACTGCGCGTATGCATCGCTCATGGTGTCAGGCTACGCGCACCGCCTGCTCTTCCGCGCCGGCGTCGTCGTTGTCCGAGAGAGGGACGCCGCCGACGGCGTCCCTCCGTCCGGATCCCCGACGCAGCGGGTACGATGATCGCTGTTGTCGTCGGCGCGCAGCGCAGTGCCAGGCGCTGCCTGCGGCACCGGGGACGCGGGAAGGACAGCTGCATGACACACCCGCCTTTGACCTCCCGACTCTCCGGGGATCCGGCGCACCCCGACGCCGATGAGAGCCGGCTGCAGGATGATCAGATCCGTGACACGGCGCCGTCCGTCACCCCCGACGGCAGCGTCTTCGAGGTGCAGGGATACTCCTATGCGGATGCCGTCTTCCTCGCGCGCTTCCGCGGCGACGCCGGCAGCGGACCCACGGAGTTCCACGAGCGCATCGACTTCGGGGCCGCCGCATCCGCCGTCCGCCCGAGCGAGACGCTCCTGCGGCTGCTGACGCTCGCCACGTCGCTGAGCTACTACAAAGCGACCCGCGCCGACGCGGTATCCATCGGATTCCCCCTGTCGGATGCCGAGCTGGCGTTCTTCCGCGCGGTGACAGAACACGGCCTCGGCGAATACGCCTACGTCAACGACTGCGCCTGGAAGCTGACCCCGACCGTCACCGCGGCACCCGCCGCCCCGGAGCCCCCGCGCCCGGTGCCGGCATCCGGGAATCGGCCCGTGGTCGCCGTCGGCGGCGGCAAGGACTCGATCGTCACGATCGAAGCACTGAAGGACGCCGGCATCGACCCCCTGCTCTACTCGGTAGGCGACCGCGGGGCGATCCGCTCCTCCGTCGCCGCCTCCGGATGCGACTACCTCACCGTGTCCCGAGTCATCGACCCGCTGCTGATCCGCGCCAACCGTGAGGGCGCGCTCAATGGACACATCCCGGTCACCGCGATCAACAGCATCATCGGCCTCGTGGTCGCCGAGCTCACCACCGGCGGGCCGACCATCTTCTCCAACGAAGAGTCCGCCGACTACGGGAACCTCGTCTGGCACGGCCGCACGATCAACCACCAGTGGTCCAAGAGTCTCGAGTACGAAGATCTGCTGCGCACGACGCTCGCGGCGGCAGGCCTTCCCCCCGACCGTTTCTTCTCCCTGCTGCGCGGCTACCGAGAGATCGAGATCGCTCAGGCGTTCGCGCGGCATCCGCAGTACTTCGACGCGTTCACCAGCTGCAACCGTGCCTACCGGATCGCCGCGGAGGACCGCTCCGCCTCCTGGTGTGGCGAATGCCCCAAATGCACCTTCGTGTTCCTGCTGCTCGCTCCGTACATCCCCCGCGCCCGGCTGACCTCCATCTTCGGGCGCGACCTCCTCGCCGAGCCTGGCCAGCGCGAACGCCTAGAGGAGAACCTCGGCCTCGGCGCGCACAAGCCGTTCGAATGCGTCGGCGAGCCGGCGGAGGCGATCGAGGCGCTGGTGCTCGCCGATCGATCCGGCCAATGGCACGACGCGCCGCTCGTCGACGAGCTGGCCGCGCGCGTGCCGGCAATGACACCCGCGGGCAGCGCCCCCCGGGATGACCGGGTGCCGGCCGGCTACCGGGCCTCCCGCGATCTGATCGGCCTCTCATGAGCCTGGCCGGCATCTGGGGCGCCGGCGCCGAGGGCCGCTCGGCGGCGCATGCGCTGCTCGCACAGGGGTTCGAGGCGGTCGTCGTCGACGAGTCGGACGCGGCGCGTCCCGCCGATCTGGATGAACGCGCCGACTTCGCCAGCGGATCCGAGGCGCTGAACCGGTTGCTGGGCTGCACGGTCGTCGTCTGCAGTCCGGGTATCCCTGGCACCCATCCATTCCGCGCCCGACTCGATGCGGCGAGCGTACCGACGACGACGCTGTCGGATCTGTGGATGCGCTCACACAGCCAGGCGACGATCGGCGTCACCGGAACCAAGGGAAAGAGCACCACGACGACCCTCATCCGGCTGCTGCTCGACGCCGCCGGCTGCGACACCCAGCTCGGCGGCAACATCGGAATACCCCTCGCCGACCTGCGGCCGGACGCCGGGGTCACCGTCGCGGAGCTGTCCAGCTATCAGTGCGCATCCCTGCGGCACGCCCCTCGCCTGGCCGTCATCACGAGCCTCTACCAGGACCATCTGACCTGGCACGGCTCCAAGGAGCGGTACTGGCTCGACAAGGCGCGTATTCTCGGCCCCGGAGCGGAAGCACTCGTCTGCGATGAGGACACCCGGGCGAAGCTGCGCTCCGTCGATGCCGCATTGCCGCCGCACATCCTCACACCCGACGACGGCCTGCGCGACCGCGTGTCCACGCTGGTCACCTCCGGGCCGCTCGCCCTGCCGCAGAACGCGAGCAACCTCGCGCTCGCGGTCCTGGCCGCCGAGCGCTGGCTCGCCCGTCCCCTCAGCGACGACGAGGCGACCGCCGCAATCGCGCGGTTCGCCCCGCTGCCGCACCGTCTGGCGACGGTGTTCACCCACCATGACGTGACGTGGATCGACGACACCCTCGCGACCGTCCCGGAGAGCGTCATCGCCGCGCTCGAGGCGTTTCCCGGCGAGACGGTCCTCATCGTCGGCGGCCAGGACCGCGGCCTCGACTACGGCGTGCTCACCGACTACCTGAATGCCCGCGAGCCGCGGCCGCGCCTCATCACGATCCCCTCCAACGGCGACCGCATCGCCGCCGGCTACCGCGCACGGCATCCGCGCCTCGTCCACCGCGCACCCTCTTTGGAAGCTGCCGTCGAACGCGCCGCGCAGCTCGCCGCCCCGGGAACAACCGTGGTGCTCTCCCCCGGAGCGCCCAGCTACGACCGCTTCACGAGCTTCGCGCACAAATCGGCCGCCTTCGAGGCGGCAATCCGCCGCACGGACGCCGGCGCCTGAGGACACCCTCATTGTCCACACACACCGCGATAAGGTCACGGTTCGACGATGTCGTCCGGCAGAATCGAGCGCGTGGTCGACGATGGCCACACGCAGGCACCTGGATCGAGGGGAGAAACGATGTCCGGAGCCGATCAGGACGCAAGAGTCCATGGGGGTGCCCAGCAGACGCCGCCCGAGGGAGCCGGAACCGCGGCGTTCCTCGCGGCGGGCGACTGGACCATGCAGGTGACCTCCGTCGCAATCGTCTATCTCGACGTCGACGGCATCGTCCGCGGCTGGAACACCGGCGCACGGATACTGAAGGGCTACGCCCCCGAAGAGATCATCGGCACGTCCTTCGAACGCTTCTTCCGGGCGGAGGACCGTGAACGAGGCCTGCCGAAGCGTCTCCTGGCTGATGCCGCGCGCAACGGAAGCACGGAGGACACCAGTTGGCGGGTCAGAGCCGACGGATCCCAGTTCTGGGCGCGGGCGGTGGTCACCGCGCTGCACGACGACGAGGGGCGACCCGCCGGATTCGTGAAGATCGTCACCGATCTGACCGAGGACAAACGCAGGGAGGACGCCGCGGTCGTCCTCATGCGTGCCTTCACGCACGACTTCATGTCGCCCATCACCGCGCTGCGCGGATACGTCGACCTCATGGAGGAGTCGGCGAACGGAACCGGAGGCGCACCGCTGGGCCGTCTCTCGAATATCGCCGACCACCTGTTCACGATGATCTCTGAGATGAGCACGAGGCTGAAGACACGCCATGCGGAGAGACACACCGAGCCCATCGATATCGCCACGGTCATCGAAGAGGCCTCCGGCCTGGTGATGCCAGGGGATGACGGGCGCCGACTCCGCGTCGACGACCTGCCGCATCTCACGGTCGTGGGCAACGCCGTCGAGTTGCGTCGTGCACTGGCGAACGTCCTCGACAACGCTGCGAAATACAGCGACGACGACATCGTGGTCTCGCTCCGGCAAATCGGAGACGATGCTGCGGTCGTCGTCTCTGATCATGGACGCGGCATCGACCCAGGGGACATCCCGACCATCTTCGAGCCGCTCGTGAGAGGACGCCTGGCCCACGCCGACGATGGCGGCAGCGGCATCGGACTGGCGAGCGCTCGGGCACTCATCGAACAACAGGACGGTCGGATCGAGGTCGAGAGCACACCGGGTGTGGGGAGCGTGTTCACGATCTCGCTGCCATTGACGCGGCGTGCGTCACCGACACCGGCCAGCGCGCACGACACGACAAGCCAGCCGACCGAGAAAAAGACGACCGCACACCGGCGGGGACACGCCCCGGCGCCGGACCG
>JAATGR010000145.1 GCA_015654575.1 Actinomycetales bacterium | reverse complement strand
GGCCGGAGGCCAGCGGCGACCGTGCGGGCGGAGGTGCTTCAGGCCGCCGCATCCCTGCTCTATGAGAGCGGTCTGCCGTCGGTGACCTTCGATCGGGTCGCCGCACAGTCGGGAGCGAGCAAGACCACGCTGTACAAGTGGTGGCCCTCGCCCGGCGCCCTGGCCGCAGAGGCGTATTTCGCCCGGAGCGAGCCCGAGCTGGCATTCCCCGACACCGGCGACATCGTCGCCGACCTGCGTACGCAGTTGCGTGCCTTCGTGCGCTTGCTCACGAAGGGCGGCGCAGGGCGCGTCATCGCCGAGCTGATCGGCGCTGCACAGACGGACGCGGCTCTCGCCACGGCGCTCTCCGAGCGCTACACCATGCCCCGACGCGTCCTGGCGCGCGCCTACTTCGAACTCGCCCGTGCGCGGGGACAGCTCCGGGATGACGTGGACGCCGACCTCCTCGTCGACCAGCTCTGGGGCGCCTGCTACAACCGTCTTCTCGTCCCCGACGCACCCCTGAACCGGGAATTCGTGGACGCATTGGTCGACAACACGCTTCGCGGCGCCTCGGCCGACGCAGTCGAGTCTGCAGGGTGAGGTCTTTCCCGCTCATGCGGACGGTCCACCCTGGTGGACCGACGTTCAGCTAGTAACGGGAGGGACCGAGCGCACGGTCACGTTGTCGTCGCGTGAGCGGGTGGGCGCTATGTGGAGGGCAGCATGTGCGAGGCGCCCACCTCTTGTCGGGTCGCGTCGTCAGAAGCTTTCGTCGCATTGGACCATAGGTCATCGAGGGAGAGTCCCAGCACCTCAGCGATTGCCGCAATCGTCGGGAACGCAGGTGTCGCGACGCGTCCAGACTCGATCTTCCGCAACGTCTCCGGCGACACGCCAGCACGCAAGGCGACATCGAGCATGGAGCGAGGCCCGCGGGTGCGGCGCAGCAGCGCCCCGAGTCGTGCACCGCGGGCGATCTCTTCTGGAGTGAGTGGCAGCCGAACCATATGCCCATTCTAATCCCGGTATAGTCTTACCGGGATAGTTATTGGCCGACGAAAGGAGCCGTCCGGTGATCGAGATCCTCAACCCCGCCGAGATGAATCGCGCGAGGGTCAGCGGTCGTCTTGTCGGCGACATCCTGGATTCCCTGAAAGCGCGGTGCCGGGTCGGCACGAATCTGCTCGACCTCGATCGGTGGACGAAGGCGATGATCGAGGATGCGGGAGCCGCCTCGTGCTACGTGGACTATGCGCCGTCATTCGGACGCGGCAGGTTCGGGCATTACCTCTGCACCGCGGTCAACGACGCCGTCCTGCACGGCATGCCCCACAACTACGCCCTCGCTGATGGGGATCTCATCACCCTGGACCTCGCCGTCATCAAGAACGGCATCGCCGCCGACGCCGCCATCAGCTTCATCGTCGGAACCACCCACGCACCAGACGACATCGCGATGATCGACGCGACCGAGCGTGCACTGTCCGCCGCGATCAGCACGGCCGGGCCGGGCGTGCGGCTCGGCGATCTCTCCCACGCGATCGGGGAAGTGATCACCGACGCCGGGTATCTCGTCAACCTGGAGTTCGGGGGCCATGGGATCGGTTCGACCATGCACCAAGACCCGCACGTCGCGAACGCGGGGCGGCCCGGGCGCGGCTACAAGCTCCGCCCGGGCCTGCTCCTCGCACTCGAGCCGTGGGTCATGGCCGATACCGACGACCTCATCACCGACTCCGATGATGGCTGGACGCTGCGCAGCGCAACCGGATGCCGCGCCGCACACAGCGAGCACACGATCGCGATCACCGACAGCGGCGCGGACATCCTCACGCTCCCGACTCCGGCTGCGACATGAGCGCGAGGTAACTCACAGACGGTATCTATGCCGGTCGCCTCGCGAACGCCCTCGCCCTCATCCCGGCCTGGCTACGCGCCACCGTGATCAACGAGACCTCCAGCACTTTCCCGCAGCGCGGTCGTGGCGCGGACGAGGGCGGCGATCCCGAGCGAGCTCGCGTGCTCCTGCCACACGATGGCCAATCTCGCCGGGGGTGCGTCGCTGATGGGGATATAGCTGACACCCGGTCGCGGGTAGCGTTCCGCCGTCGACCGGGCGAGGACTGTCGTCGCTGAGCCGAGAGCGACGAGCGCGAGCAACTGCGCAAGGTCTTCGGCCTGATATGCGTCGATATCGCGCTCGGTCTGGCGATCGACATCCTCGGAGAGGAGGCCGAGGTCGGCGAGAGTCACGGACGGTCTCCCTGCGAAGGGGTGATCGCGCGGCACGGCTGCGACGCGGGGCTCTTCCAGGATGATCTCCGCGTCCAGGCCGCGGCGGTCGAACGGCTCGTGGATGAG
>JAATGR010000114.1 GCA_015654575.1 Actinomycetales bacterium | reverse complement strand
GAGGGCACCGGCGTTGGTCAGCACCTGCACCCGCACCTGGTCGTTGTCGCCGTCGACGTTGGAAAAGGACGAGGGGGCCAGCGCATGGACGAACGCCGCGGTGTTCTGCCGGAACATCGGGATGTCGGGCACCTGCTCGACCGCCATCACGGCGGCCGCCGCATCCGTGCGCGCCGGGACGCCCGAGCACGAGTCGTCCACGGTCTCGACGTCCTCGAACCCGTTCGGATCCCGCCCATGCGGGCCTGGCCTACCGCCGACCGTTCTGCCGGCACTGGTTCACGCGCGAACACGTAAACGGGGAGGCATGAGGACTGTGGAGATCATCCGCCGACCTCATTCGGGGACGGAACGGCCCGTGGCAGGGCAGAATCAGGAGGGTGAGCGCCGCCATCGAGGACTACGCCATCATCAGCGACTGCCGGACCGCCGCGCTCGTCTCCCGCGGCGGCGGCATCGATTGGTTCTGCGCGCCCCGCTACGACTCGGCGTCGTTGTTCGGCGCCCTCCTCGGCACCGAGGAGCATGGATGCTGGCGCCTCGCGCCGACCGACCCCGGCGCGGTGCCCACGCGGCGTTACGACGGCGACACGATGATCCTCGTCACCCGGTGGGAGGCGGCCGACGGTGTGGCCGAGGTACACGAGTTCATGCCCACCTCCGGCGGCCGGGTCGACATCGTGCGCCGGATCGTCGGCGTCTCGGGCGCGGTCGAGTTCGAGACCGAGCTGCGCATGCGGTTCGACTATGCGCGGGCGATGCCGTGGGTCCACCAGATCGGTGACGACGATGCGCCGGCCCTGGAGGCCACGGCGGGACCCGACACGCTCGTCGTGCGAGGGATCCCGTTGCACCCAGTCGATCATGCGCACCGCGGCGCCGTCGTCGTGAGCGTGGGGGACACGGTCGACCTGGTCGCGAGCTGGTTCCATTCGTACCGGGCCGATCCCGGTGCGCTCGACGTCGACACGGCGCTCGCCGCGACGCGCGACTGGTGGACGCGGTGGGTGTCCCGTCTCGACCAGACCGGGCCCCACCGGGACGAGGTCGTGCGTTCGCTGCTCGTGCTGCGCGCGCTCACCCACGAGGACACCGGCGGCATCGTGGCCGCAGCGACCACCTCCCTGCCGGAGGAGTTCGGCGGCGAACGCAACTGGGACTACCGCTACGTCTGGTTGCGCGACGCTGCGCTCACGCTCGAAGCGCTCGTCGATCACGGCTTCCTCGACGTCGCCGAGCGGTGGCGGACCTGGCTGCTGCGCGCGATCGCGGGAGACCCCCGTCAGATGCAGATCATGTACGGGCTCGCGGGGGAGCGGGATCTGACCGAACGCGAGCTGTCGAGCCTGCCCGGCTATCGCGGGGCGTCGCCCGTGCGCGTGGGAAACGGTGCGGTCGATCAGTACCAGGGCGACGTGATCGGCGAGGTGCTCGTCGCGCTGGAGGCCGCCCGGATCGCCGGACTCGCCGAGGACGACTTCTCCTGGGCGCTGCAGCGGTCATTGCTCGATCGGGTCGAACATGACGTCGCCCGACCCGACAACGGCATCTGGGAGGTGCGGGGTCAGCAACGGATGTTCACGCAGTCCCGCGCCATGATGTGGGCGGCGTTCGACCGCGGGATCCGGGCCGCCCAGCGGTGGGGGATGGACGGTCCGGTCGAACGCTGGAAGGAGCTGCGCGCCCGCATCGCGACGGAGATCCATGCCCAGGGCGTCGATCCGGTGGGCGGCTATTTCACGCAGTACTACGGCTCGCGCGAGGTCGACGCGTCGCTGCTGCTGCTGCCGCAGGTCGGATTCTGCGCCCCGGACGACCCGCGGATGCTGGCGACGGTCGCCGAGATCGAACGCACCCTGATGCCGCTCGGACTCGTCGAGCGCTACCGGGCCTCGACCGGGGTCGACGGGGTCGCGGGCGGGGAGAACGCGTTCATCGCCTGCACCTTCTGGCTGGTCGAGCAGTACGCCCGCACCGGGCGGCGGTCAGAGGCCGAGGCGCTGATGGACCGTGCCTGCGGGGCGGCGAACGACGTCGGTCTGATCGCCGAGGAGTACGACCCGGCAACGGGCCATCAGGCCGGGAACACACCGCAGGCACTCTCGCATCTGGCGCTGGTGCGGGCAGCGGACGCCCTGGCGGGGCATCCCGGACGCGCGGCGCACCGCCTCCGGTGAGCGGAGGAACGCCGGGGTCATCTCTCTACGTGCTGTAGAGTAGATTCCGTGATCGCCTCGCCCCTCCTCGGCTGGACGTTCACGGTGCTGTTCGCGGCGACCGGCGTGGTGACCCTGGTGGGGGCGATCCGCTCGCGCACCTGGACCGACCGCGGGTCGTACGCCGCGCACGTGCTCATGAGCATCGCGATGGCGATCATGCCGTGGTCCTGGTCGATGGCAGTGCCCGCGATCGTGCAGATCGTGGTGTTCACCGCGGCCGCGCTCTGGTACGTCGCGCTGCTGCTGTTCGCCGTCGATGCGCACCCCGGCCCGGACACCGTCCACCACCACGGCGGCGGGATGCTCGTGGGCTATCACGCGGTCATGATGGCCGGAATGGTCTGGATGGCTGCGCTGATGTCGATGATGATGGGGACCGACATCTCCGGCTCCGCCGAGCACGACATGAGCGGGACGACTGGCATGGGGGACATGTCGACCACCGGATCCGGTGACGACCTCTGGGCCCAGCCGACGTGGGCGGTCGTCGTCACCCTGGTGTTCGTCCTGGTGTTCGCTGTCGCGGCCGTCGTCTTCTTCATCGAGCTGCTGCGCCTGCCGTCATCCCGCCGGGGCGCCGCACCCCTGTCGCCTCTGACCGGCACGCTCGTGAACCTCGCCATGTCGGCGGGGATGGGCGGAGCATTCCTGCTCATGTCGTAACGGCCTGTCCGAACCGAGACCTTGCACATTGAGGGAACGCCCTCAGAGAAGGAGAACACATGTCACAGCGTCCACGCGTCAAGAGCCGGCGCACGCTCCTCGCGACCCTCGCCGCGGCCGGTGCCGCGGCGATCATCCTCGCCGTCGGCGCGCCCGCGTCGGCGCACGTCCACGTGGACGGAGACGCGACGGTCGGCGGTTACGCCGTGCTGACCTTGCGCGCCCCCACCGAATCGGACACCGCATCCACGGTCGGTCTCACGATCACGTTCCCGTCGGACACCCCGCTCACGTACGCGGCGACGCAGCCCAAGACCGGCTGGACGGCGACGGTCACCACGGCCGACCTCGCCGAGCCGCTGACTGACGACGAAGGCAACACCACCACCAGCTACGTCGCCTCGGTGACGTGGACGGCGACCGGCGACGGCATCGCCCCCGGCGAGTTCGACACCTTCGCCGTGCAGGTCGGCACGATCCCCGACGTGGAGGAGCTGGTGTTCCCCGTGGCGCAGTCCTACAGTGACGGCACCGTCGTCGACTGGGACGAAATCGCGAGCGGCGACGCGGAACCGGATCACCCGGCACCCGTCCTGACGGTGAGTCCCGCGTCCGATGACACCGCTGACACCACCGACACCGCTGCGTCCGACGGGCAGTCGTCGTCCGATTCCGGCACGGCGACCGGCCTGGGTATCGCGGGGCTCGTCGCGGGCGTGCTCGCGCTGATCGTGGCGTTCGTCGCGCTCTTCCGTGGCAATCGGGGCTCTCGAGCCTCGCAGAGTTGACCGCTTCGTCGATCTCGCAGGGTGGCCGCCGGATGGTGGCCGCCCTGCTGGTCGTCGTCGCCCTCGCCGCAGGCGTCGTCGTCCTGCTGGATGCCGCACCCGCCGCCGCGCACGCGGTGCTCGTCTCCTCCGACCCGCAGGACGGCAGCAATCTTGAGACCTCGCCGGAGGAGGCGGTGCTCGTCTTCGACGAGAGCGTCCAGCTCCCGGCGGATGCCACCTCGGCGCTGGCCGACGACGGCACGGACGTCGCCGCAGGGGACGCGACCCTCAGCGACGGCAGCACGACGGTGAGCGTCCCGTTGCAATCCGACCTGGCGACCGGCTCCTACACCGTCAGCTACCGGATCGTCTCCGCCGACGGGCACGTCGTCGAGGGCGCCATTCGGTTCGGCATCCGCACCGATCCGGCGATCGTCGTCGTCGCCGACACCCCCACCGATCCGCTCACGATCGTCTCGGCCGCGGCGCAGGGGCTCGTGTACACGGGGGCGATCCTGCTGATCGGCACGGTCTTCGCGCTCACCGTCATCTGGCCGGGCGCATCGGCGCCGCGGCGCTCGCGGCTGCTGCGCGGGCTCGGCTGGGGCCTACTCGGGGCGGGCACGCTGGTGCGCCTCGCCGTCACGGGGCCGCTCGCGGAGGGCTCGGGATGGGGCGGGATCCTCCGCCTCGACGGGCTCGGCACGACCCTGTCGGAGATCGGCGGGATCGCGCAACTCATCCGTCTCGCGCTCCTCGCGCTCGTCGCCGGCTGGACGTTCGGCCGCCTGCCCGCCTCTCGTGCCACCCGCCTGGTCGCCGCTGCAGCCGGACTGGCACTGCTCGTCACCGTCGCGCTCGACGGGCACGCCGTGGCCGGCGACGACGCCGTCTTGGCCGTGATCGCCGCGGTGCTGCACCTGGCCGGGATGTGCGTCTGGGTCGGTGGGCTCGTCGTGCTCGCGGTGGTCCTGCTGCCGACGGCCGGGAACACGGTGGAACCGCTCGTGGCGGGCCATGGCCGCTGGTCGAAGATCGCCTTCGCCGCGGTCGTGACGCTGATCGTCTCGGGCGAGTACCAGGCCTGGCGTCAGCTGAGTCCGCTGGACTCGCTGGTCACGACCGCCTACGGCTGGACCCTGCTGATCAAGTGCGCCCTGGTGGCGGTGGCGCTGGCGGCGGCCTCGCTGACGCAGCGCGCACTGCGCCGACGGCAGCGCGCGGGCCAGACATCGCGGATCCGTCGCATTGTGGTCATTGAGACAGCCGTCACGATCGCGATCGTCGCCGCGACCACCGTGCTGGTCGCGCTTCCGCCGGCGCGCACCACCTACGGGCCCGCCGTCACCCTGTCGGCGGCCGCGGGGACGGCGACCGCGACCGTGCAGGTCGAGTCGACCCGAACCGGACCGCAGCAGATCACCGTGACGCTGCGAACCGCCGACGGCGACCCCGTCGCGGCGGATGCGGTCAGCGGCCGGCTGAGCTCCACCGGCGTATCCAGCGGCGACATTGCCTTCGCCCCGTCATCCGAGGCGGGCGTCTGGGAAGGAACCGGGATCGCCCCGGTCGCCGGCACCTGGACCCTGCAGCTGACCGTGACGCTCGTGGCCGGAACCTACGTGAGCGAGGTCTCCTACCCGGTGTGGTGAGAGGCCCAGTGTGGTGAGGTGAGCGGGGTGCGGCGTCCTCAGGATCCGGACAGCGCCTCCGCGAGCGTGACCCTGGCGCCCATCCGCAGTAGCGAACCCGAGTAGATGCGCGCGCCGACCCAGATCGCCCCGGCGCAGGCCGCGGCCAGGACCACCAGCGCGAGGATCGGCTCCCACCATTGCGCCTCGCCGGTGTACAGCCGCAGCGGCATCGCCACCGGTGCCGAGAAGGGAACGTACGACATGACGGTGAGCACCACCGGGTTGTCGTTGAAGAACACCACGAGGAAGTACGGCAGCATCACCAGCATCGTCAGCGGCATCGTCGTCGAGCCGATGTCCTCCTGACGCGAGACCATCGCGGCGGCTGCGGCGAACAGCGACGCCAGCAGCACGAAGCCGAGCAGGAAGAACAGCGCGAACCAGACGAGCGGCCCGCCGAGCCCGGTCAGCACCATGTCTTGTCCGGTCACCGTCAGCCCCACGACCGCGATGGCGGCCAGCACCGCGATCTGGGACATCGCCAGGATCGTGTTGCCGAGCACCTTGCCCGCCAGCAGCGCACGTACCGGGATCGCCGAGATCAGCAGCTCGACCACCCGGGTCTGCTTCTCCTCCACCACCGACTGCGCGATCGTCCCGCCGAACGTCGACGCGGCCAGCAGGAACACCAGACCGAACCCGAGCGCGACGACGTAGCGCAGCAGGAAGTCGGTGCTGTCCGGATTGAGGAGGTGCACCGGGGGAGTCTGGCTCAGCTGGGACACGAGTCCGGAGGGCACATCGTCGCCGCCCACCACGGTGTAGTCGAACGGTCCCGACCGGGAGGGGTCGATGTCGCTGCCGAACTGCGCCATCTCGTCGTCGGGGATCAGCGCCGCGGCCACGGTGCCGTCCTCGACTAGGGCGATCGCGTCGGCCGCGGTGTCGGTATCCGTCACGTCGAGCCCGTCGAGCCCCGTGACCGCGGAGGCGGTCTCCGCGGTCACGGCGATCTTGGTCGCGTCGGTGCTGCCGGCCGCGACGCCGCCCCAGATGACCGCGGCGAGGGCGATCGCGAACAGGATCGCGGTCGAGACGATGAACGGCTTGCTGCGCAGCTTCGAGCCGATCTCGCGGTCGGCGACGAGCCAGACGCTCTGCAGGATGCCGGGCGCTGCCGGCGGCGGCGTGCTCACTGGATGACCTCCTTGAAGATCTCGAAGAGGGAGGGGTGCTGCGCGGTGAACGCGGTGACCTCGCCGCCGTCGAGCGCCCGTCGTAGCACCCGTTGCGCGGTCTCGTCGGCGTCCACGTAGAAGACCGCGTCACCACCGGCGAACTGGACGACGGCGACGCCGGGCTCATCCCGTAGCCAGCCCACGTCGCCGGTGCTGGACAGTATGTACCGGTGCCGTGAATGCTGCGTTCGCAGCTGCTCCCGGGATCCCGCGGCGCGGATCGTGCCGTCCGCGATGATCACCAGGTCGTCGCACAGCCGCTCGACGACGTCAAGCTGATGCGAGGAGAACAGCACGGCGGCCCCGGCGGCGGCCCGCTCGGCGAGGACCGCGGCGACTACATCCACCGCTAGCGGATCGAGTCCGGAGAACGGCTCGTCGAGGATGAGTACCTGCGGTGCGTGCACGAGCGCGGCCGCGATCTGCGCGCGCTGCTGGTTGCCGAGCGACAGCGCTTCGATCCGGTCGCCGAGGCGCGCGCCGAGCCCGAGACGGCGGAGCAGACGTTCAGCGCCGGCCGTGGCATCCGTCTTGGTGTATCCGTGCAACCGCGCGAGGTAGGCGATCTGCTCGGCGACCTTCATCTTCGGGTAGAGGCCGCGTTCCTCCGGCATGTAGCCGAACCGGCGACGGTCCTCGGTGGTGATCGGTTCGCCGTTCAGCAGCACCGTGCCGGAGTCGGCTTTCAGCACGCCGAGGGCGATCCGCATCGTCGTCGTCTTCCCGGCCCCGTTCCCGCCGACGAAGCCGGTGAGCCGCCCCGGCTCGACGCGCAGGCTCACCTCGTCGAGCACCCGCCGCGTGCCGTAGCTCTTGGTCACGTCGATCAGTTCCAGCATCGGTCCTCCTCCCCATAGACGCTACGGGGGTCGTCGTCCGGCCGCCTCCCCCGGGCGGCGGATGCCGGATCCTCCCTCGCCCGGAGGAGGCGGCGATCCCTCAAACCAGCCCGGAGCGGTAGGCGTGCACGACCGCCTGCACGCGGTCGCGGGCGCCGAGCGCCCGCAGCACGTTCGACACGTGCGTCTTGACGGTCGCCTCCCCGATGAACAGCCTCGTGGCGATCTCGGCGTTGCTCAGCCCGTCCGCCAGCAGACGGAGCACCTCCGCCTCGCGGTCGGTGAGGACCGCGAGGATCGCCTCGGGACCGCCTCCCGACACGGCAGTGGGCGATGCGGCGGGATCGCGCGGCGACGCTTCGCCGGCGGAACCGCCGGCGAAGCGGGCGATGACCCTGCGGGTCACCTCGGGCGCCAGCAGCGCGTCGCCGCCGGCGACCACCCGCACCGCGTTCACGAGCTCCTCCGGCCCGGCGTTCTTCAAAAGGAAGCCGCTCGCGCCCGCCTCCAGCGCGGCGAACAGGTAGTCGTCACGGTCGAAGGTCGTCACCACCAGCACGCCGCCGTGGACGGCGGGGGAGGCGACGATGCGCCGGGTGGCCTCCAGCCCATCCATGTCCGGCATTTGCACGTCCATGCAGACCACGTCCGGATCGAGGGCCGTTGCCGCGGCGACCGCCTCGACGCCGGTGGCCGCCTCCGCCACGACCTCGATGTCATCCGCGGAGGTCAGGATCGCACGGAAGCCCGTGCGCATCATCGCGTGGTCGTCGGCCAGCAGCACGCGGATCGGCTCAGGCATCCGCGCATGCCTCGGTCTCGGCGTCCGTCGGCAGTGGCACCCAGGTGCGGACGAGGAAGCCGCCGCCCGGACGCGGCGACAGCTCGATCGTGCCGCCGGAGGCCGCGGCGCGTTCCCGCATGCCGAGGTGGCCCATGCCGGCCACCGCCGCGATGACGATGTGCCCGGTGTTGGCGATCTCAAGTTCGACGGCGTCGGGGAGGTAGCGCAGGCGCACGTCCGCGGTGGCGGTGGCGCCGCCGTGCCGGCGGACGTTGGTCAGCGCCTCCTGCGCGATGCGGAAGAGGTTGACCTGCACCGTCTGGGCGACCGGTCGGGGCTCCCCGACAATAGTCAACCCCGTCGCCACCCCGGCAGCGGAGGTCTCCCGCACCAGCGCGGGCAGACCAGAGAGGCCGTCGGCGGGAGCGACGGCGTCCCCGCCGTCGCCGGTGCGCAGGGTCTCCAGCAGATTGCGCAGCTCGGTCAGCGCGGTCCGCGCCGACCCCTCCACCTGGCTGAGCGTGGCGGCGGCGGCCGCCGGGTCGCGCGACATGATCGTCCGGGCGCCGCCCGCCTGAACGCCCATCAGCGACACGTGGTGGGCCACGACGTCGTGCAGCTCCCTGGCGATGCGCACCCGCTCGAGTGCGACAGCCTGCCTGGCGGTGACCTCGCGCTCGCGTTCCAGCTCGGCGGTGCGCTGCTGCAGTAGCGTCCGCTCTTGGGAGGCGATCCACGTGCGTTCGCCGAAGTAATACCCACCGCCGAAATAGAGCACGTTGATGAGGATCAGGAGGAGCACGGTCGCGGCGTAGGGCGAGAACGCACCCGCCCGCGAGGGGTCGCTGTCGACGGCGGGCGAGGCCGATTCCACGAACAGCCAGATCAGCAGCCAGAGGAACATGCCGGCGATGATCCCGATCCGCGTCCAGCGGGCCCGCACCTGGTTCGTCGACCACGCCCCCACGGTGTAGAACGCGATGAACATCGCGATGTTGCCCGCGTAGATCTCCGGCACGTTGAGGCTTGCCGCCACGAAGTAGGCGACCGCGACGATGACCGCGACCGTCGCGGGGAAGCGGCGGCGGAACGCGAGCGGCACACCCAGCACGAAGGCGTAGACGACGGCGAGTCCGAATCCCGACTGCGCGGCCCCGTACAGGCCGGCCACCGCCGACAGGGCTGCGCTGATCAGCGCGCCGACGCACAGCGCGCCGGCCAGCAGTGCGTCGGCGCGCCACTGCGCGGGGGTGAGCGGCGGCATCCCCCCACGCTACGGGGCACGGCGGGGCTGCGGCATCCTCCCTGAGACGGAATCGGCCCGCATCCAGCGGAATACAGCATGGCCTCCGCGTCGTTGTCTCGGGGGGACTCCGTCCGGATCGAGAAAGAAGAGCAGTGAGCGACTACACCGTCGGCTACATCGTCGGCAGCATCTCCAGCACGTCCATCAACCGCCGCCTCGCCAAAGCGCTGACCAAGGTCGCGCCCGAAGGGGTGACCCTGCACGAGATCTCCATCAAGGATCTCCCGTTCTACTCGCCCGACTTCGACGCGGACTACCCGCAGGTCGCGCGCGACTTCAAGCAGGCCATCGCGGACGTGGACGGTGTGGTCATCGTCACTCCCGAGTACAGCCGTTCCCTTCCCGGCGTGCTCAAGAACGCGCTGGACTGGGCAGCCCGCCCGTATGGCCAGGGCTCGTTCGACGGCAAGCCGACGGCGATCATCGGCACGTCCGGCGGCTCAGTTTCCACCGCGGCCGCCCAGCAGCATCTGAAGGCGATCCTCAGCCACTACAACGCGCCGACGCTGGGCCAGCCGGAGGGCTACATCCAGTCGTTGCCGGGGTTGTTCACCGAGGCCGGCGACGTGACCGACGAGGGCACCGCCGCGTTCCTGCGCAGCTATCTCGAGGCGTTCACCGTCCTCATCGACCGCTACCGCGACTGAGCTTGGTCGGGGCTGCGCCCGAAACGCGGGATCCGGCCTCGCGCCGTGTTCGCGCATTCGGGGCGCGATGGATGCCGTCAGCCGAAGATCATCGGCCGGTCGTCATCGTCCGGTCCGGTGAGGTCGAGGTCGACGACGACCGGGACGTGATCGCTCGGCACTTCGCCCTTGCGCTCCTCGCGGTGGATCGCCGCACCCGCAACCGCGTCGGCGAATGCGCGCGAGCCGAGCACGAAGTCGATGCGCAGGCCTTCGTTGCGGGGGAACCGCAGCTGCTTGTAGTCCCAGTAGGTGTAACCGGTCGGCACGAGCGGGCGCACCGTGTCGACGAGCCCCGCGGCCAGGAGCGCGTCGAACGCCTCGCGCTCCGGCGGTGACACGTGCGTCGACGCTCCTTCGACGATCGAGGGATCGCCGTTGTCGGCGTCTGTCGGCGCGATGTTGAAGTCGCCGACCAGGGCCAGCGCGAGATCGGGATCCGCGGCCAGCGCGCTGCGCGTGTAGTCGGTCAGCGCGCCGAGCCAGTCGAGCTTGTACACGTAGTGCGGGTCGTCGAGGCCGCGTCCGTTGGGCACGTACAGGCTCCACACCTTCACCCCGCCGACCGTGGCGCCGATCGCGCGCGCCTCCTGCGGCGCACCCGGTCCCTCATGACCCTTCAGGAAGCCGGGCATGTCGGGGAACGCGAGCTCGACATCCTCGATGGGCTCTCGGCTGGCGATCGCGACGCCGTTCCATTGATTCAGCCCGTGCGCGACGACGTGGTAGCCGGCGTCCTCGAAAGGCCCGTACGGGAACTGCGCGGGCCGGCACTTGATCTCCTGCATCGCCAGGACGTCGACGCCCTCGCGCACGCAGAACTCGACGGTGCGGGCGACGCGGGCGCGGATGGAGTTGACGTTCCAGGTGGCGAGCCGCATGAGAACAGCCTAGGCGGCGCGGATTCTCACGGCCGTCCCGTGCCGGTCAACGAAGCCGTCGCCACCGGCCGCTGGACGCGCGCCGCGCAGTACCGACGGCGCCTCGTAGTGTGGGGCCTCCATGCTGCGGCCGGGCTCGTCATGATGATCTGGATCTTTGTCGAGATCGCGATCATGCTCATGCGGGTCGCCGCTGCACGGCGTGTATTTCGTGACGGGTCTCGTGGAGACGGTGCTGGCCGTGCTCGCGCGGAGGGCGTGGCCGCGGTCGTCCTTCGGCCGTATCCCGCCTCTGTAGAATCGAGCGGTGACCGTCGCATCCACGCCAGAGCTCGAAGCCGACCGCCAGACTCTCATCGGCCTCATCAAAGACGAGGCCGTCTTCCACGGCGACTTCACGTTGGTCAGCGGGGACAAAGCCTCGTACTACGTCGACATGCGCACGCTCACCCTCGATCATCGGGCGGCGCCCACGATCGGGCGGCTCGTGCTCGATCTCATCCGCGACCTCGACGGCATCGCCGCGGTCGGCGGGCTGACTCTCGGCGCGGATCCGATCGCCAACGCGGTGATGCACGAGTCGGTGCGCGCGGGCGCCCCGCTCGACGCCTTCGTCGTCCGCAAGGAGCCGAAGGACCACGGCCGGGGTCGTCAGATCGAAGGCGCGGATGTCGTCGGCAAGCGTGTCGTGGTCGTCGAGGACACCTCCACCACCGGCGGCTCGCCGCTGAAGGCCGTCGAGGTGCTGCGCGCCGCGGGTGCCGAGCCGGTGGCCGTCGTCACGATCGTGGATCGTCAGACCGCGGCGCAGGCCGCCGTCGAGGCGGCGGGGCTGATCTGGATGGCCGCGATCACCGGCGACGAGCTGGGGCTGGGCCCGCAGTAGCCGGTGCCGGACGGCATCCCGAAACCGCTGCTCCCGTTCAGCCGCGCACCAGCTCGGCGACTGAGCCGAGGACCTCGTCCGGCCGGAACGGGTAGCGCTCGATCTCCGCAGGGTCGCTGATGCCGGTCATCACGAGCACGGTGTGCAGGCCAGCCTCGATGCCGGCGACAACGTCCGTGTCCATGCGGTCGCCGATCATCCCGGTGTTCTCGGAGTGGGCGCCGATCCGGTTCAGCGCGGACCGGAACATCATCGGGTTGGGCTTTCCCACCACGTACGGCGATCTGCCGGTGGCGTGCGTGATCATCGCGGCGAACGATCCGGTCGCCGGCACGATGCCGGAGGGAGTCGGGCCGGTGGCATCCGGATTGGTGACGATGAAGCGGGCCCCAGCGTCGATGAAGCGGATCGCCTGCGTGATCGCCTCGAAGGAGTACTGGCGGGTCTCGCCGACCACGACGTAGTCCGGCTGGGTCTCGGTCATGATGATCCCGGCCTCGTGCAGGGCCGTGGTCAGCCCGGCCTCGCCGATCACGAACGCCGACGATCCGGGCATCTGCGAGTCGAGGAACTGGGCCGTCGCCAGCGCGGAGGTCCAGATGCGCTCCTCCGGCACCTCCAGCCCCGAGCGGGCCAGCCGGGCGCTCAGATCACGCGGCGTGAAGATCGGATTGTTCGTCAGCACGAGGAAGGGCGTGCCGTCGTCCCGCCATTGCGCGAGCAGCTCCGCAGCGCCCGGGATAGGCCGGTTGTCGTGTACCAGCACCCCGTCCATGTCGGTCAGCCAGCACTCGATATCCTCACGCGTGCGCATGTCGACCACCCTACGGCGTGTGCCGGCAGGGCGTGTGCCGCCGCGGTCTCCCGGGCCGTCGTCCCCGGTGGATTCGCTTTCCACCGGATCTCGAAACCGGCGGCGCGGGAAGGGTACGAGCGGGGGATAGGCTCGTCGCGTGAGCGCCCGCGAGGCGGATTGGGATCCGCGCCACCTGCCCGATCTCAGCGGTCGCACCTACCTCGTCACCGGGGCGAATCGCGGCCTCGGTTATTTCGCGTCCGAGCAGCTCGCCGCCGCCGGGGCGCAGGTCATCATGACCGGTCGAAGCCCCAACCGGCTGGCCGCGGCCAGGTCCGCGGCCACCGCTCGGCTGGCCGAGAACGACCGTGTCGTGCCCGGCCTGCAGACCCTTCTGCTGGACACCAGCAACCTCGGATCGGTGCGTGCTGCCGCCGCTACCATCCGTCAGCGCGGACGGCTCGACGGGGTGCTTCTCAACGCCGGCATCGTGCATCCGCCGTCTCGCCGTCAGACCACCCGGGACGGGAACGAGCTCGTCTACGCGACGAACGTGCTCGGGCATTTCGCCCTGGCGGGTGCCCTGCTCACGGCGCTCGCCGCGGCCCGTGGGCGCCTGGTGTGGCTCGGCAGCATGTCGACCTCCCTCGCGCCCGTCGACCCGGTCGACCCGCAGCTGGTCGAGCGCTACTCAGGGTGGCGGGCCTATGTGCAGTCCAAGGTCGCCACCACCGCCCTCGGGCTGGAGGCGGACCGTCGGCTGCGTGCGGCGCAGGTGCCGGTCCGGAGCGTGATCGCGCACCCCGGCTACGCGACGAGCGGTCGTACGCCCGGGATCCAGGGCGTCAACGAGCCGACCCGGTGGGGGCGCTTCACCGACAACCTGCAGTCCCCGATCACCCAGTCGAAGGAGCGCGGCGCGTGGTCGCTGGTGCGGGCTCTTGTCGACCCGTCGGTGGCGGGCGGCCAGATGTGGGGTCCGCGCTTCGTCGCGCACGGCACGCCGCGCCCGGCGAGGCCGTCGCGGACGGCCTCGGATCTCGCCGTGGCCGAGCGCCTGTGGGTCGGGTGCGAGAACGCCACCCGGATGCGCTGGCCGTTCGAGTCGGCGCGCCGCTGATCCCACCCGGCCCCTGCCCCACCTCGTATCCGTGCGCATAATTCAGGCAGAAAGGGCCTGACACGGCGGTGGGATGCTCCGCCGGCCGGATTCTGCCTGAGTTATGCGCGCCTGGTGTGTGCTGCCGCGGTGCCGGTGGGATGCCGGGCCCTGCTCAGGCCGAGAGCCAGACGGCGTCGGCAGCTTCCGGCGGGAGGGATACGGACCGGTTGTCGAAGCGCAGCGTGGTCGCGTCGGACACTTGCGCCCGGCGTCCCACGTCGATGCCAAGCTGGTCCAGGTCACGCAGCAGCCCGGGGTCTCGATCGTCCACCCGCAGGATGTGGCCGATGTGGCCCGGGGTCGCTTGCCGCAGCTGGACGAAGGGCACTCGTTCGGTCATGCCGTCGGCATCCGGGATGGCGTCGCCGTGCGGATCGAAGCGCGGATGGCCGAGTCCTTCGTCGATGCGGTCGAGCAGCCGGTCGCTGAGCGCGTGCTCGAGGACCTCCGCCTCGTCGTGCACCTCGTCCCAGGTGTAGCCGTATTCGCGGACCAGCCACGTCTCGATCAGCCGATGCCGCCGCACGATCGATGCCGCCCGCCGCTGGCCCTCGTCCGTGAGGGAGATCGGGCCGTAGCGCCGGTGACTGACCAGGCCCTGGGAGGCGAGCTTGTGCACCATCTCGGTCACGCTGGAGGGTGCCAGGCCGAGCTCGGCAGCCAGTTGGGAGGGCGTGATCCGCTCGTTCTGCCACTCGGTGTGGTGGTAGATCGACTTCAGGTAGTCATCGACGGCGGCGGATAGGGGCACCGGCCCAGGTTACCCGCCGAGGACCACCAGGCCGATGAGAATCACGTTCAAGGCGATGAGCGCCACGGCGGCCGCCGCTCCGATCGCGGTGGTCGTGCGCCGGTTGCGGAATGCCCCGAGCACCTCTCGTCGCGCGGTCAACCACACCAGCGGCACGAGCGCGAACGGGATGCCGAACGAGAGCACCACCTGGCTGAGCACGAGCGCCTCGGTCGGGTCGGCGCCGATCACCAGCAGCACGAGCGCCGGCACCAGGGTCACGAGGCGTCGAGCGAGCACGGAGAACCGGGGACGAAGCAGTCCGGCGGTGATCTCCGAGCCTGCGTATGCGCCCACGGCGGTCGAGGCCAGACCGCTCGCGAGCAGGCCGAGCGCGAACAGTGTCGCGATGACGGGACCGAGGCTGTTCTGCAGCGCGGTGTAGGCGCCTTCCAGGGAATCGGTCCCGGGGATCCCCGCCAGCGCCGCCGCCGCGAGCAGCAGCATGACGAGGTTCACCGTTCCCGCGACCGCCATCGCGATTGTGACATCCCACCGGGTGGCGCGGAGCAGGCGGATCGTCGTCGGGCCGGTGAGGCTCGCCGCATCCGAGTCGGGGTGGAAGCGGTCGCGGGCGAGAGCGGAGTGCGCGTAGATGGCGTGCGGCATGATCGTCGCTCCCAGGATCGACGCCGCCAGCAGCACCGAGTCGGAACCGTCGAAGCGCGGGACGAGGCCAGCGAGGGCGCCGCCGGGATCGGGTGGAGCGACGAGAATCCCGGCGCCGAAGCCCACGACGATCACCACCACCATCCCGATGATGACGACCTCGAACGCGCGGGCGCCGCGCCGCGCCTGATACATCAGCAACAGGGTCGAGACGACACCGGTCACGACGCCGCCCCAGATGAGGGGGAGTGAGAACAGCAGGTTCAGGGCGACCGCGCCGCCGATGACCTCCGCGATGTCGGTGGCCATCGCGACGACCTCGGCCTGCAGCCAGTAGGCCCGTCGCGCCCAGGGAGAGCGGATGCGGGAGCCGAGAAGCTGCGGCAGGCTCTGGCCGGTGACGATGCCGAGCTTCGCGGACAGGTACTGCACCAGCCAGGCGGTGAGGTTGGCTGCGACGACCACCCAGATCAGGAGGTAACCGAATCGCGCTCCTGCGGTCATGTTGCTGGCGACGTTGCCCGGATCGAGGTAGGCGACTCCGGCCACCAACGCCGGTCCCAGCAGCCACGGCGCACGCCGGCGCACGCGGGTCGACTCCGCCAGGCTATTTTTCGGCATACCGAAACCATAGCGATTTTTCGGCCTACCGAAAAATTGTGCGGGAGTGTGGTGGGCAAAGCGCGGGTCGTGGGGCGACCGGCTGGGCGCAGCTCGGCAGCTACTCTGGATCGGTGACCGATCCGGTGCCCGCAGACGACGATCCGGCGTCCGATCCGGCTCTCGCGCAGGACGATGAGGCGCCTCAGTACGGCGTCGGTCCGTGGCCCGGCGGTCCGACCGCCTGGCCGGACGATGAGCGCTACGACCGGGAGCTGCTGGCCCACGGCGACCGCCGCAACGTCGTCGACGGCTACCGCTACTGGACCATGGCGGCGATCGTTGCCGATCTCGATGCGCGACGGCATCCGTTCCATGTCGCGATCGAGAACTGGCAGCACGACCTGAACATCGGCTCGATCGTTCGCAGTGCGAACGCGTTCCTCGCCGAGACGGTGCACATCATCGGCCGACGACGCTGGAATCGGCGAGGCGCGATGGTGACCGACCGTTACCAGCATGTCGTGCACCACGAGGATGTGGCGACTTTCGTCGCCTGGGCCGGGGGCGAGGGAATCCCCGTGATCGCGGTCGACAACGGCGCCGGTGCAGTGTCTGTCGATCGTGTCGAGCTGCCGGAGCGGTGCGTGCTGCTGTTCGGGCAGGAGGGCCCGGGGCTCTCGGAGGCGGCGCTGGCCGCCGCATCCGCCCGCGTCGAGATCACCCAGTACGGATCGACGCGTTCCATCAACGCCGCGGCGGCCGCCGCCGTGGTGATGTACGAGTGGTGCCGCCGCTGGGCGTGACCCCCGTCGTGGTAGCTCTCCGGCGGTGAAGACTGCCCCGCCTCAGCTCATCGCCTCGATCCACCGCCCGCGCCTCACCCGCAGCCCGAGGGTTGTGAACCGCGCGAACATGTAGAGACCGAAGAAGGCGACCGCGATCCACACCAGCGCCGCTGATCCGCCGGTGCTGAGGGTGAGCACCACCAGCAGTGCGGGGATGAGGGGCACCAGCGTCGCGAGCCCGGCCAGTCCCAGATAGCGGCCGTCGCCGGCGCCGATGAGCACCCCGTCCAGCACGAACACGGCTCCGCACATCGGCTGCGCGATCGCCAGCACGATGAGCGCCGGCCGGGTGAGCGCGGCGATCTCGGCGTCGCCGGTGAACAGCAGGCCGATCACCCCCGACAGGCACGCGATCAGCGCCCCCACGCCCACGCCGAACCACACCCCCCAGGTGAGCGCCCGAGCGAGCACGCGGCGCACGAGCTCCCGATCGCCCGAGCCGAGCGCGCGGCCGATCAGCGCCTGTGCGGCGATGGCGAGCGCATCCAGCGCGAAGGCCGCGGTCGAGAAGATCGTGTATGCCATCTGCCAGCCGGCGAGCTCGGCGGTGCCGATGCGGCTGGCCGTCGCGACCGTCGCCAGCAGCGCGACCTGCAGCCAGACCGATCGCAGGAACATCCATCCGCCGGCTTTCGCGCTCGCGCCCACGTCGGAAAGATGCGGGCGGAGCGATGCCGCGTGCCGCGCCGCCAGACGCCCCACCACGATCACGTACGCGACCACCATGCACCACTGCGCGACGACAGTGCCCAGTGCCGATCCCGCGACGCCCCACCCCAGACCGTATATGAAGAACGCGTTCAGCCCGGCGTTGGCGGCGAACCCCGTCACGGCGACCCGCAACGGGGTGACGGTGTCCTGCATGCCGCGCAGCAGTCCGGTGGCCGCGAACACGATGAGCATCGCGGGCAGTCCCCACACCGAGATGCCAAGGTAGGTCTGGGCGAGGGCGCTCACATCGGATGCCGCAGCGAACAGTCCCACCGCCCAGGGAGCCGCCAGCGAGCCCGCGACGGCGAGCACGATGCCGAGACCTGCGGCGAGCCACATCCCGTCGATGCCGGCCGATACGGCCTCGCCGTGCGCGCCGGCGCCCAGGCGCCGAGCGACGGCCGGCGTCGTGGAGTAGGCGAGGAAGACCATGAGCCCGACGATGGTCTGGAGGACGGACGCCGCGATGCCCACCGCCGCCAGCGCCGCGATGCCCAGATGGCCGACCAGCGCCGCGTCGACGATGAGGAACAGCGGTTCGGCGACGAGCGAACCCAGCGCCGGCACCGCGAGACGCAGGATCTGCCGGTTCAGCGTCGCGGGTCCCGTCACCCTGCGAGCGTATCGGCGCTCCCCGCCGCCTGCTTCCCGTCTCCCGTCCCCGCCCTCTGCTTCCCGTCTCTCCTGCCCCCGCGTCCCGCCTCCTGCCTGCTTTCCCCCTCCTTCTCCGCTGAGTGTCCAGGACACACGGATACGGCAGGGGTGGTCTCCGCGTGTCCTGGGCACTCAGCGGCTGGGGTGCAGGTGGGATACAGGCGGGCACGGCGGGTGCGCGGTGTGACGCGACGCGCCCGGACGGGGCGGTCCCGCAGCCGGGCGGCATATCCTGGATCGCATGACCGACTCTCCCCGTTCCGGTCTGGCGCTCGACGATCTGAGCGACAGCATCCGGCCCCAGGACGACCTGTTCCGCTACGT
>JAATGR010000183.1 GCA_015654575.1 Actinomycetales bacterium | reverse complement strand
GAGCCTGTCGCAGAATGCCGATGGGTCTGCGGAGGCGGATGGTTTGATGACGACGCCAGGCGACCGGCCCTTGGTTGCGGTGTTTCAGGCGGTTGCGGTGTGGATCTTGTGGATGTTGTAGGCCGTGGCGGCGAGGTTCAGTTCGCTTCGGGGCGGCGTCGAGTCCTCGCCGGGAGAATCTGTTCAGGATGGTCTTGAGGGTTCCGATGCTGGGTTCGACGGTCGCGCCGCGCTTCTTGTATGCCGCGGCCCCCTCGGGTGTTCGGAGTCGGTGGGCCATCGCCTCTCGTATCGTCGCGCCTGGGGGCGGCGGGCCGATAGTCGGTGAACTCGACGCGGCCGCGGCCTGTTCGCGGCTCTTGCCCAGGGCGATGAGCCGGTTGGGCCCGGGCGCGTCCAGGTTGCTGTTGCTGCAGTAGCCGGCGTCGGCCAGCACGACCCCGATCTGATGCTTGGATGAACCGGTTGCCCGGTGAAGGGTCGCGGCTGCGGTGATTGCGGCGGTCATCATCGGCACGAACGATCCTATGTCGTTGGGATTCCGGTTCACCTCGACCGCGGCGATGACATGGTCACTGGTGACCGCGACCTGCGCGTTGTATCCCTGGAGGAACCCGCGCCGGGTGGGCATCACCCGAGAGTCCGGGTCGGTGATATTCGCCACGGTCTTCGGGAGGGTCTTCGCGGGGGCCTGCGCACCGTCAGCCGGCTCGGGTTCCTTCAGCTCCGCCGCTTCGGCTGCCGCGACGACACGGCGGGCTCTGATGATCCGGGAGTGCTCCTCCGTGGAAACCGGCGGAGCACCCATCGGCTTCTTCCCCGCAGCGATCAGTCCGGCCCGGCGGTCGAGCTTGGCCTGATGGTCGCGCAGCTCGCGTTCCAGGTGCGCCCGCGCTTCAGCCAGCCGCAACGGCCCACCCGGGATCCGGCCGCGCACCGGCAGTCCGGCCTTGGACGCCTCCAGCCGGGATCGGGCCGCCGTCTTCCGTGCGTCGTAATCGGCGCTCAGACGCTGCTGCTGTTCAGCCAGATCCGCAGCCGCGCGACGGATCCGCTCCGCCCGACCGGACCTGTCAGCCAACGCTGCACAGACACGATCACCGTCGGACCCCTCGCCCTCACGCGCCGCTCGTGCGTTCTCGGCCGCGTCCGCGCCCGCCGCTTCCTCGACGATCCCGGACGCGATCTCAGCGGCGCGTTTGTCGAACCAGTCCCGCCCTCGGTTCGCGTCGATCGACGCATTCGCGGGGATCTTCGTCCCGTCGATCGCGATCGTCCCGAACCGAGCAAGCCCGGCTCGTGCCGCGATCATCAACACCTGCGCGAACAACCCAGCGAACGCATCCCCGGAACCCGCCCGGAATCTCGCGATCGTCGCATGATCCGGGATATCCGAAGCGCACAGCACCTTGAACGCGACATCCGTATGACAGAGCTGCTCGATCTGCCGGGACGAACGGACACCACGGCAGTAGGCATAGACGAGCAGGCTCAACAGCATCCGCGGGTCATACCCTGCCGCGCCGACCCCACCACGGCGCCGGGACGCCTCGAACGCGGACACGTCGAGCGTTTCGACGACATCGAGGACGAACCACACCAGATGATCCTTCGGCAGCCAATCCCGCATATCCGGCGGCAGAAGAAATCCCTGATCACGAAGCACAGGACGATAATCGCGGGCCATACCCAATTCTCCCAGGACCGCCGCTAGCAACTCCGCCGGACACGGCATTCTGCGACAGGCTCCCCAGTCCATGAACGGCACGAACTCCGACCAGGCGTTGCGCCAGAGCTTGCTGATCGCTGGGTACTGGGTGCCCGACTTCGCGTCGAAGTCGCGGAACCGCTCGGCAGCTGCCGCTTCGGTCGGGGCGGTGTAGACGGGTCGCAGGTCTTTGCCCATCTCCTCCCAGTAGTGGCGGGACGCGAAGCGGAACGTGTTGCGGATCAGGTGGATGACGCAGGTCTGGACTGTCGCGAGTGGCCAGGCCGTGGTGATCGACTCGGGCAGACCCTTGAGCCCGTCGCACACGACGATGCAGACGTCCTCGGCGCCGCGGTTCTTGATCTCGGTGAGTATCCCGAGCCAGAACTTCGCGCCCTCACCGCCGTCGCCGGCCCAGATCCCGAGGATGTCGCGTTCCCCGTTCACGGTGACCCCGACGGCGATGTAGCACGGCTTGTTCCGCACCTGCCCGTCCCGGACCTTCACCACCAGCGCGTCGATGAACACGACCGGGTAGACCCGGTCCAACGGCCGGTTCTGCCATTCGGTCATCTCCTCGATCACCTTGTCGGTGATCCTCGAGATCGTGTCCTTTGATACCGAGACGCCATAAACGTCGTCGAAGTGCGCCGCGACCTCCCCGGTCGTCAGGCCCCGAGCGGTCAGCGAGAGCACGATCTCATCGACACCAGTCAGCCGCCGTTGCCGTTTCTTCACAATCTTCGGCTCGAAAGACCCCCTCCGGTCCCGCGGCACATCAATCTCCACCGGGCCGACCTCAGTCAGCACGGTCTTCGACCTGCTGCCGTTGCGGATGTTGCCGCTCTCGGTCTGCTGATGCTTCTCGTGGCCAAGATGCTCAGTCATCTCCGCCTCCAAGGCTGCTTCCAGAACTCGCTTGGTGAGCCCGTTCAACAGCCCATCGGGGCCGACCAGGTCAACGCCCTCTTCCTTCGCTTGCTTCAGCAGCTGCTCCGCGAGCCGCTGCTCATCGATGATCTCTCCCGTCACGGGATCGATCATCTCGGTCGTGTCCATCACGGCCTGTTCCTTCCGGTCAGGCCGACCCAGAAACACCGAAAATCAGACAGTCCCGAAAGTGGGATCTGATCCGGGATTTCTCCTCCTGGGTCAGAGGTCATTCCCATTTGGGCGCTGGAAGGAGTGAGCGCTCCTCCCCCGGGCTGGATGCCGCAGGCTCGCTATCGGCCGGATCTGAGCGGGACGCGGACGCGGACGCGGGCGCCCTGACCGGAGGCGTCGACGATCGCCACCGTGCCACCGTGCCACCGTGCCACCGTGCCACCGTGCCACCGTGCCGGTGGGCGACTTCGGCCACCAGGGCGAGGCCGAGTCCGTAGTGGCGGGGAGCCTCGGCGTCGGCCTCGGCTGCGCGGGAGCTGGCGAATCGCTCGAAGGCGCGCTCGGCGGTGCCGTGCGGGAATCCGGGGCCGTCGTCGGCGACCTCCAGCCAGGCCTCCCGGCCGTGCACGGTCACCGTCACGGTCACCCGGGTGCGGGCATGGTCGAGGGCGTTGCTGACCAGGGCGAGGACGAGGCGGGAGAGCGAGACGCGTGCACCGGAGACCGAGACCGGGGCGGCCCCGCTGCGTTCGAGGCGGAGGTCGCGGCTCGTCGCCTCTGCGCGCGCGGACGCGATCACCTCATCGACCACAGCGACCAGTTCGACCGGAGCCTGTTCGACGTCCTGGCGCGGGTCGGCGGAGATCAGGAGGTCTTCGAGGATCCCGGTCAGCGCCTTGGCGTCCGCGACGATCTCGTCCAGCCCATCCCGCACCGCCGGCGGCTCCGGGGCGGCGTGCGCCGTGCCGGTGGTGACCTCGGTAGCCGACGACGAGCTGGGCAGGGTGCGGCGCAGGATCTGGGCCCGAGTGCTCAGCAGGGTGAGCGGTGTGCGCAGTTCGTGGCCGGCGTCGGCGACGAAGCGGCGCTGCAGCGCGAGCGCCTCGGCGAGCGGGCGCATGGCGCGCCGGGACATCCACCAGGCCGCCAGTACGGCTCCCACGATCGCGGGGATGCCGGACAGGGTCAGGGCGAGGATGACGCGCCGCAGCTCGGCCCGGCTCTCGCTTTTGTCGACGGCGACCTGGACCAGGCGCCCGGAGTCGCCATCGGTGCGCAGCACGTAGCTGTCGCCGCCGAGGGTCACGGTCTTCTCACTCGCCTCGCCCGTGCGGAGGACCCGCTGCAGGACGGTCGTGTCCGGGAACCCCTCCGGCGCGTTCGGGGAGACGATCAGCTGGTCTGGGCTGAACCCATCGCCGGGTCCGGACGGTGCGCCCTGACCATCCTGTTCGGGCTGACCGTTCTGACCGGGCTGCCCTGCTTGGGGACCGCCAGGGGTGATGGCGACATAGACCCCGGGCGGGGCATCCCGAGGAGAGTCGAGGTGCTCGGCGCTGATGAGCTGCTGCCGCAGCGCCTCATTCTGGCTGGTGGTCACCAGGGCGATGACGACTCAGGCGACGATCAGGAACAGGATGACGATGAGCCCCGCGAAGCGCAGCGCCAGGGACCGTGCCGCGGTGCGCAGGCCGCCGGAGTCGGCGTTCACCCGAGCGCCCCGAGCGCGTAGCCGACGCCGCGGACGGTCAGCACGCAGCCGCGGCCGAGCTTCTTGCGCAGGTGGTGGACGTAGCTGTCGACCACGCCGGTGTCGTCGGCGTCGGCGAACACCGACTCCAGCAGCTCCTCGCGGGTGAAG
>JAATGR010000258.1 GCA_015654575.1 Actinomycetales bacterium | reverse complement strand
GCCGGGTTGTGTCCGTTGGACCTGTCGCCGGATCACCTGATCTCGCTGTGGGGTTTCGCTGCCACCGGTTGAGGGCGCAGCCTGTCAGACCCGGTCGGCGAGGATCGCGCGGCGACCGGATGCGGTGCGCGTCAGGATGAGCGTCGCCTGCTCCGGGCCGGCGAGCTTCAGGCGTGGTCGCAGCGTCGCCGGATCCGCATCGACCCCGCGCTTCTTGATCTCGAGCCGGCCGATGCCGCGTTCGCGCAGTGCCCGGCTCAGCGCCTTCGTCTCGAACGGAAGCTCCTCGCGCACCCGGAACGACTGCACGAACGGACTCGTGAGCGCGGCGTCCGAGGTGAGGTAGGCGATGCCGGGTGCCAGCATCCCCGCTTCCAGTGCCCGGGCGACGTCGCCGATCAGGCGGGCACGGATCACGGCGCCGTCCGGTTCGTGCACGAACGCGCCCAGCCCGCGGACCTCGGCGTCGGCGGTATCGGCGGGGGCGGTCAGCTCGTGCGCCGCGCCGCTGCGGATGACCAGTGCAGCGCGTCGTACGTCCGCACGGGCGAGCGAGCCGGACCACAGCACGAGCTCGATCGTGGCCCCGTCGACGCTGATCCATTGCGCTTCCAGATCGTCTGGGATCTCGGTCCGGTCGAAGCCCGGACCGAGCTTGATGCCGGCCGGCAGCGTGCGGGCGACGGCGAACACCCAGTCGAGCGCCGGGGTGTAGTCGGATGCGGTGACCCGCCGGGTCTCGTCGTGTCCGGCCGTCCGGCGCGCCGGATCCAGCCAGGCCGCGTCGATGCCGGAGAGATCGATGTCCTCGGCGCGGGCGTGCCGTACCTCGGCGCCTGCGGCCGCGAGGTTGTACGCGGCCAGTGCCGCGGTGACCTCGTCCGCGTCGACCGCCAGCACGTCCAGCCCGAGGCCGGAAAGCCCCAGCGCGTCGCCGCCGATCCCGCAGCCGAGATCGGCGACGTGGGTCAGCCCCGCGTCTCGGAACCTGCCCGCGTGGAGCGCGGCGACCTCCAGGCGGGTCGCCTGCTCCAGCCCCGCCCGGGTGAACAGCATCCGTTCGGCGAGGTCGCCGAACTTCGCCGTCGCGCGCGTGCGCAGCCTGGCCTGGCCGACCACGGCCGACACCAGGTCGGGGGAATGCCCCGCGCGTCGCAGCCGTGTCACCGCGGTCGCCACCTCTGCGGCCCCGGTGAGGGGGCCGAGCTCGTCGAGCAGTCGAAGCCCCGCGGGCGTGAGTAGCGCGCGCAGCTCCGGCATGTCCATCCGATCAGCCTAGGGGCGGCGTCGCGCGTCGCCGTGTGACGCACTCTGGCACTCGCGTTGCGTGAGTGCCAATCGGACCCTAGACTTGCGTTAGCACTCTCGAGGTGAGGGTGCTAACCAGTCTTTCGTGAAGTCACAAGGAAGAGGTAGACCGTGTCGGTTTCCATCAAGCCGCTCGAGGACCGCATCGTCATCAAGCAGGTCGAGGCCGAGCAGACCACCGCGAGTGGTCTGGTCATCCCCGACACCGCCAAGGAGAAGCCCCAGGAGGGCGAGGTCGTGGCGGTCGGCCCCGGCCGCATCGACGACAACGGCAACCGCGTTCCGCTCGACGTCGCCGTCGGCGATCGCGTGCTCTACAGCAAGTACGGCGGGACCGAGATCAAGTTCGGCGCCGACGAGTACCTCGTGCTCTCGGCCCGCGACGTCCTCGCCGTCGTGGAGCGCTGAGCAGCCCGCATCTCTCGAAAGGCCCGGACGCCTCGGCGTCCGGGCCTTTCGGCATTCCCGCAGGAACAATCGGCTCGGTACCGCACTTAGAATCAGTGGGATCGGGAGTTCGATCCCGCGCACCGTCGATGTCGTCCCGCTAGGCACCCCTCCGTGCCGGCGGGAGAGGAGGACCCATGGACACCCACGATCCGTTCGGCTTCGTCGGACTCACCTACGATGACGTGCTGCTCCTTCCGGGCTATACCGACGTCATCCCCAGCGAAGCCGACACGTCGTCGCGGGTGACGCGCCGGATCACCGTCGCCACGCCGCTGCTGTCGGCCGCCATGGACACGGTGACCGAGGCGAGGCTCGCGATCGCGATCGCGCGGGAGGGCGGGCTCGGGATCATCCACCGCAACCTCTCCATCGCCGCACAGGCTGCCATGGTCGACCAGGTCAAGCGCAGCGAGTCGGGCATGATCACCGACCCCGTGACGACCACACCGGATGCCACGATCGACGAGGTCGACGCGCTGTGCGCGCAGTACCGCATCTCGGGCCTGCCCGTCATCGACGAGGACGGTCGGCTGGTCGGGATCATCACGAACCGCGACATGCGGTTCGTCTCCGGCTTCGAGCGCCAGAGCACGAAGGTGCGCGACGTCATGACCAGCGAGGGACTGGTGACCGGTCACGTCGGCATCGGCGCGAACGAGGTCATCGCGCTGTTCGCCCAGCATCGCGTGGAGAAGCTGCCGCTCATCGACGACGACGGCAAGCTCGCCGGGCTCATCACCATCAAGGACTTCGACAAGAGCGAGAAGTATCCGCTCGCCACCAAGGACGAGCAGGGACGGCTGCGCGTCGGAGCCGCGATCGGCTTCTTCGGTGACGGCTGGGAGCGCGCTGAGGCGTTGCGCGACGCCGGCGTGGACGTGATCGTCGTCGACACCGCGAACGGACACTCCGCCGGCGTCCTCGAGATGGTCCGGCGCATCAAGGCCGACGCCACGTTCGACCACATCGACGTCATCGGCGGGCAGGCCGCGACCCGCGAGGGCGCGCAGGCGCTCATCGATGCCGGAGTGGATGCCGTCAAGGTCGGCGTCGGCCCGGGGTCGATCTGCACCACCCGCATCATCGCCGGCGTCGGCGTGCCGCAGGTCACCGCGATCTACGAGGCATCCCTGGCGGCGCGCGAGGCCGGCATACCGGTCATCGCCGACGGCGGCCTGCAGTACTCCGGCGACATCGCCAAGGCGCTTGTCGCCGGCGCCGACTCCGTCATGCTCGGCTCGCTGCTGGCCGGCACCGACGAGTCGCCGGGCGAGGTGGTGTTCCAGGGTGGCAAGCAGTTCAAGCTCTATCGGGGCATGGGATCCCTGGGTGCGATGCAGACACGCGGCGAGCAGACCTCGTACTCGAAGGACCGCTACTTCCAGGCGGACGTGCCCAGCGACGACAAGCTGATCCCGGAGGGCATCGAAGGGCAGGTCGCCTACCGCGGGCCGGTCTCGGCGGTCGCCTACCAGCTCATCGGCGGGCTGCGGCAGTCGATGTTCTACGTCGGCGCGCGCACGATCGACGAGCTCAAGACCAAGGGCAAGTTCGTGCGGATCACCCCGGCAGGGCTCAAGGAGTCGCACCCGCACGACGTGCAGATCGTCGTGGAGGCGCCGAACTACAAGCACTGAGCTGCGCGGACCGGGGTGCTGCGTCCGCGGGGTTGCTTCGTCCGCGGGGTTGGGTCGTCGCAGAATTGCGCCGCGGTCGCAGAAATCCGTCCCGATTCTGCGACGCAGGGGTGATTCTGCGACGTTCGGGCGGTCGGCATCCTCTCCTCCCCAGGGGCGGATGCTGTGCCTTCTGGCCACATCCCGCGGGGATCCGCCGCGTGTGCACCGACGACCCGCCACACTTCCGTCATGCAACGGACGGCGCAGGACCTCGCGGAATGGCTTGCCGCGCGCGGCGGCATCGCGCACCGGCGGGATACGCTGCGTGCCGGATTCACGGTGCCGCTGCTGCGGCGGCTCGTCGGAATGGGCAGGGTGGAGGCGATCCGGCGGGCGTGGCTGGCGCTCCCCGCGGCCGACGCCGAGCTCGTCGCGGCCGCCCGTGCCGGCGGGCGGGTGTCGTGCCTCACGCTGGCGCGCCGACGCAACTGGTGGATGCCGGAGGGCGTCGACGCCGGCATCCACCTGCACCTGACGCCCGGATCGCGCTCGCCGCAGGGTGATGCGTGCGTCCGGCACTGGAACCTGCCGATCGCGCCGGTGGCATCCACGACGCTCGCCGCCACCGTCGAGGATGCTCTCGCGCACGTCGCGCTGTGTCTGCCGCATGATCTCGCGTTGGTCGTCTGGGAATCCGCGTCGAGGACGGAAGGACTCGCGGCGGACTATCTGCGTGGCGTCCGCTGGCGAAGCCTCGCCGCGCGGGAGCTCTCCGCCGACGTCATGGGCCTGTCGGATTCGGGTCTGGAGACCCTGCTGGTGGTGCCGCTGCGGCGGTGGGGCCTGCGGGTGCGCCAGCAGGTCGTGCTGAGGGCCCGGCCGGTGGATCTGCTGGTCGGTGAGCGGCTGGTGATCCAGGTCGACGGGTGGGAGTTCCACTCCTCCAGCGCTCAGCGCGCGAAGGACATCGCGCACGATGCTGAACTGCGACTGCGTGGGTACACCGTGCTGCGTTTCGGCTACGCGCAGATCGTGTACGACCGCGCCGGTGTGGAAGCCATCATTAGGCGGGCCGTCGCCGCCGGACTGCACCGTGCCGCCTGACGCGGGGCAGGCATCTGACCTCGGGCGCCTGCGGGGTGCGTGGCGCCGGGCGCAGGCATCTGACCGCGGATGCCTGCGGGGTGGCTGATGCGCGGCGTCTGATCCGGGGTGCCTGGTCGGGTACCTGGCTCGGGGTGCCCGCGGGGTGCCTGCACGACCGCGCCGCCCATGCCGCGTGGTGGCGCGCACGCGGGTTGCCAGACTCGTGCTGTCTGCGCTGTGAGACCCGAATCGCGGCACCCGGCCCGCGGCATCCTCCGGCGCGGGCTCTGCGACGTGCACAGCGTCCGCCGTCGGAGAACCACCGCCGCGTCGCAGAAATCGGTCCGAATTCTGCGACGCGGGCTCAATTCTGCGACGCCGCAGGGGCAGGGCACAGTGCGGTCCGGCGGTGGGGAGCGGTGATGCGGCGGCCGCGGAGGGCGAGTGGATCGGTAGGGTGTGCATGTGATCCGCCGGCGCAGCCTCCCCGACGCGACCGTCTCGACACGTCGTGTCGAGGCCTACACCGACGGCGTGTTCGCGATCGCCGTGACGCTGCTCGTGCTCGACCTCACGAGCAGGACGATCACCGGCGTCGACTCGGACGCCGAGCTGTGGGCCGCGCTGCTGACGATGTGGGAGCCGTTCCTCACGTTCCTCGTGAGCTTTCTCATCCTGAGCCTCATGTGGATCACGCACGTCGACCAGTTCGAGCGCATCGTGCGGATCGACGGCGTCGGCCTGTGGATCAACAACGTCCGGCTGCTGTTCGTCGTGCTCGTGCCGTTCACCTCGTCGGTGCTCACCGATCACTCCGACCTGGTGCTCGGGCGCATCCTCCTGCCGATCAACTTCTTCCTCGTGATCCTGTGCAGCTGGTCGCAGTGGGCGTGGGCGTCCCGCACTCGGCGGCGCACCATGCCAGATCTGTCAGATGACGTCATCCGCCGCCAGGGACGCGGGGCGCTCAGCGCCATGATCATCTCGTTCGGCGTCGTGCTGCTCAGTCCGTTGGCCGGGTCGTTCGCCTTCTTCCTCTTCGCACTCGACGGACTCCTCACCCGGATGCTGCACGGCGAGACCCCGCCGGACGACGAGAGCCCCTCCGCCTCCTGAACCGCGCGGGTGCGGCAGGTACGCCGCCGTGGACCGCATGGATGGCGTCGGTCCGCGGCGACGTTCGCACTCAGCGCGCTGCGGACTCCGTCGCGGCCGCCGCGGAAGTCCCGGCAGTTCCTGCGGCCCCGACATTCCCGGCGCCGCCATCTACGGCATCCGTCTCCTGCGGCCGTCGGCCCGCCGGCAGCCACAGGGCGGCGATCGCGGCGACGAACAGCACCGCAGCGCCGGTGAAGACGGCCGGCCGTGCGGCGTCGACATAGAGGTCCGGCAGAAGCTGGCCACCCGCGCCGACGAAGATCGCGGTCATGACAGCGGTGCCGAGCGCAACCCCGATCTCCCGCACGGTCGAGTTGACTCCGGATGCGGTCGCATGGTCGACGCCGGGCAGGGTCGTCAGCAGCGCTGTCGCCGAAGGGGCGAAGACGAGTCCCATCCCGATGCCGGCGAGCAGGAACGGGGCGACGAGCTGCGCATAGGGCACCGTCTGTGACAGCAGGACGGCGATCCATCCCAGTGCGATGCCCTGCAGCAGGAGCCCTGTCACCATCAGGATCCGCGTGCCGACCCGGGGCGCAATGATTCCCGCGATCGGCGCGACGAACATCGGCGCGATGGTCCACGGTGTCGTCTGCACCGCGGCCTCCAGCGGTGTCGACCCCTGCACCACCTGCATGTACTGGATCAGGATGAACACGGCACCGAACGTGCCGAAGCTGAACGCGAAGCCGACGACGTTCGTGAGGGAGAAGGAGCGGTCGCGGAACAGCCTCAGCGGCAGCAGCGGCGTGCGCGTGCGGGCCTGCCACACGATGAACGCGAGGAGGAGGACGCCACCCGCGACGATCTCGCCGATGACACCCACGGAGGACCAGCCGTCGTCGTTGCCGCGGACGATCGCGTGCACGAGGGCGAGCACGCCGACGCCGGCCAGGACGGCGCCGATCACGTCGATCCGCTGCTTCAGACCGAAGTCGTTGTTCAGCGAGAACAGGGCGAGCGGGATCGCGACGACCGCGACGGGCACGTTGATCCAGAAGATCGCCTGCCAGTTCCAACCCTCGACCACGGTTCCGCCGACGAGCGGGCCGACCGCGACGCCGAGACCCGATATGCCGCCCCAGATGCCGATCGCCGCTGGGCGCAGGCGATCGGAGACCCCGCCGGCGAGCAGTGCGAGCGAGAGCGGCATGACGCCGGCGCCGCCGACGCCCTGCAGTGCGCGGGCGGCGATGAGCTGCCCCGGATCGGTCGACAGCGCGGCCAGGGCGGAGCCGAGGCCGAAGATCGCGATGCCGATGAGGAACACGGTGCGGCGGCCGAACCGGTCGCCGAGCGCCGAGGCAATGAGGATCATCGAGGCGAACGACAGCGTGTACGCGTTCACGAACCACTGCAGTTCCTCGACCGTCGCGCCGAGCTCGGCGTGGAGGACCGGAAGCGCGTTCGTCATCACGAGGTTGTCGAGCGTGGCCATGAACATGGGGAGGGATGCAGCGGCCACGACGAGACCGAAGGGGCGGCGGCGCGAGGGTAGGGACATCGGGGCTCCTCACTGGTTGTAATCGAATGATTACTGAACAGGGCCACTGTAGTAATCGACTGATAACATGTCAACGTGGCAGATGCGAAGACGTCCCGGCTGAGTTCGGAGCAACGACGCGCGCAGATTGTCGAGGCCGCGCTGGCCGTCTTCGGCGCGAAGGGGTACGTCGGTGCCCGCACCGACGACATCGCCCGCGCCGCATCCGTCTCACAGCCCTACGTGGTGCGGCTGTTCGAGACGAAGGAGAACCTGTTCGTCGCCGCCATCCAGGAAGCGCTCGATCGCATCACCGTCGGGTTCGCGGCGGCCGTCGCCGACACGACGAGCGACGTGCCGCTCGAGCACCGCATCGGGCATGCCTACATCGAGCTGGTGCAGGTGCGCGGACTGCACCAGACCCTCAGCCAGGCGTTCCTGCTCGGCGCGCATCCGGTGATCGGCCCCTGCGCGCGCAACGCGTTCGCCCGGGTGTGGTCGATACTCCGCGACGCAGGTTTCGACGCCGCGGCCGCGAAGGACTTCCTCGCCGAAGGGATGCTGATCAACACGCTCATCGGTCTCCGCCTGGCCGACGATTACGGCAACGACCCCCGGGTTGACGAGCTGTTCGACACCTGCTTCCCCGCCGAGAAGATGACGGTGCTCGCCTTCGCGCCCCGTGCCGACGAGCCCTGGTGATCCGCACGGCCGCGCCAAGCGGGCCGGGTAGGCTGGGCGGGTGAGCATGGAGATCGAGATCGGCCGCGCCAAGCGGGCCCGCCGTGCGTACACCTTCGACGACATCGCCGTGGTGCCGTCGCGGCGCACGCGCAACCCGGAGGACGTGTCGACCGCATGGTCGATCGACGCCTTCCAGTTCGACATCCCGGTGCTCGCCGCCCCGATGGACTCCGTGGTCTCTCCGGCCACGGCGATCGCGCTCGGGCGGCTCGGAGGTGTCGGCGTCCTCGACCTCGAGGGCCTGTGGACCCGCTACGACGACCCCGAGCCGATCCTCTCAGAGATCGCTGCGCTCTCCGAGGGGGAGGCGACGACGCGGATGCAGGAGCTGTACGCCGCTCCGATCCGTCCCGAGCTCGTGCGCGACCGGCTCGCCGAGATCCGCGCCGCGGGCGTGACCGTGGCCGGCGCCTTGACGCCTCAGCGCACCCAGGAGTTGTACGAGACGGTGGTCGCCGCCGGCGTCGACCTCTTCGTCATCCGCGGCACGACTGTTTCTGCCGAGCACGTCTCGTCGGTCGCGGCGCCGCTGAACCTGAAGAAGTTCATCTACGACCTCGACGTGCCGGTCATCGTCGGCGGGGCGGCGACCTACACGGCGGCGCTCCACCTCATGCGTACCGGCGCCGCGGGCGTGCTCGTCGGCTTCGGCGGCGGGGCGACGTCGACCACTCGGGCGACTCTGGGCATCCACGCGCCGATGGCCACCGCCGTCGCCGATGTCGCCGGCGCCCGCCGCGACTACCTCGACGAATCCGGCGGTCGGTACGTGCATGTGATCGCCGACGGCGGCGTGGGCACGTCCGGCGACATCGTGAAGGCGCTCGCCATGGGGGCGGACGCGGTCATGCTCGGCGTCGCCCTCGCCCGGGCGACCGATGCCCCCGGCCACGGATTCCACTGGGGCCCCGAGGCCCACCACCCGAAGCTTCCCCGCGGCCGCCGGGCCAAGGTCGCGCAGGTCGCGCCGCTGGTGGAGATCCTGTACGGTCCGGCCCCCGTGGCCGACGGAACCGCCAACCTCATCGGAGCGCTGCGCAAGTCCATGGCCACGACCGGCTACTCGGAGCTGAAGGAGTTCCAGCGGGTCGAGGTCGTCGTCGCCCCCTACGGGTCGTGACACACGAGAGCACCGGGCCCCTGCGCGGGCCGAGCGAGACCCCCGAGGCGATGATCCCGGAGGTGTTCCCCCCGACGCTGCGCGAGGTCATGCTTCGGCCGCGGTGGCTGGGCATGCTCGCTCTGTGCCTGGTGGTCGCGGGCGTGTTCGCCTGGCTCGGACAGTGGCAGCTCGGCCGGGCTCTCTCGACCACATCCGAGAAGGAGACCAGTAGCGAGACCGTAGTCCCCATCGACGACGTCGTCCAGCCCGGCGCCAACCTGCCGGATTCCGACGTCGGCCAGCGGGTCGAGGTGACCGGCACCTTCGTGGCCGGCGATTTCGTCGTCGTCTCGTCGCGCTACAACGACGACGTCGAGGGGTATTGGGTCACCGCCCAGCTGCGACGCGACGACACGGCGCAGCCCACGTCGATCGCGGTGACGCTGGGATGGACGGCGGATGCGGACGCCGCCTCAGACGCCGTATCCGCGCTCGAGGCCCAGGTCGAGGACGATCCGGACGCCGTCGTCACCCTCACCGGCCGTCTCGTCGCCGACGAGGGTCCGGTGCTCCCCTCGACGGACGATCCGCTCGAGCTGACACGGATGTCGCCCGCCGCCCTCCTCGGTCGGTGGCACGATGTCGACGGGCTCGATGTCTACCGCCCGTACCTCGTCTCGGACGCCGCGTTCGCGGGGCTCGTGCAGATCTCATCGCCGGCCCCTGACCAGGGCTCCCAGCTGAACTGGCTGAACATCTTCTACGCCATCGAGTGGGCCGTGTTCGCCGGCTTCGCGTTCTACCTCTGGTATCGGCTCGCGAAGGACGCGTGGGAGAAGGAGAACGAAGCGCTCGAGGAAGACGACGACGAGACCTCCTGACAGCGTCTCTGTGAATGGCAGCCGTGCCCGCGAGGACGACGGGGAACGCGCAGGTAGGATGGAAACCATGCCGCAGCCCAAGCTCGCCACCTTCCCGGCGATCCGCACGGCGCTCAGGTTCTACCAGATCTGCTCGATCATCACCGGGTCGATGCTGCTCCTCTTGGTCGTCGAGATGATCGTCAAGTACGGGATGGGGTACGAGCTGTTCGCGGGCGGAAGCGGCGGGGCGCTATGGTTCCAAACGGTGGTGGAGGGCCAGTTGCAGCTCACCGGCGGCGGGTTGAACCTCTCCACCGGCATCCTCGTCGCCCACGGCTGGTTCTACGTCGTGTACCTGTTCAGCTGCTTCCGCGTGTGGAGCCTCATGCGCTGGCCCTTCCCCCGCTTCCTGCTGCTCGCGCTCGGCGGCGTGATCCCGCTTCTCTCGTTCTTCCTCGAGGGCTATGTCGCCCGTCGGGTGCGGGCATACCTGGCGGAGCGCGAGGCGCAGCATGGCGCGCCGCCTCTCGGCGACGGTTCCACGCTGACGCAGACCATCGACCGTCCCTGACCCGCATCCCAGAGAGCCGCCCGGTGACCGAGCAGACTGAAACCTCCCAGCGACCCGTCCTCGTCGTCGACTTCGGCGCCCAGTATGCGCAGCTGATCGCCCGCAGGGTGCGCGAAGCGGGGGTGTACAGCGAGATCGTGCCGCATACGGCGTCCGCTGCGGAGATCGCGGCGAGGAGTCCGGTCGGGATCATCCTCTCCGGCGGGCCCTCCTCGGTGTACGAGCCGGGGGCACCCGCCCTCGACCCGGGCGTGTTCGAGCTCGGCGTGCCGACTCTCGGCATCTGCTACGGCTTCCAGGTCATGGCCCGTGCGCTCGGCGGCGAGGTCGCGAACACCGGTCTGCGCGAGTACGGCGCCACCGATGCGGAGGTCTCCGGTTCCGGGGGCGTGCTGCTGGACGGCCAGCCGGCGGCGCAGAACGTGTGGATGAGCCACGGCGACCAGGTCTCTCGCGCTCCCGAGGGGTTCGAGGTGCTGGCCTCGACTTCCGCCACTCCGGTTGCCGCGTTCGGCAACGACGAGAGGCATTTCTACGGCGTGCAGTGGCATCCCGAGGTCAGGCACTCCGACTACGGCCAGAGCCTGCTGGAGAACTTCCTGCACCGCGCTGCGGGACTGCCCGCCGAGTGGAACAGCGGCAACGTCATCGCCGAGCAGGTTGCCAAGATCCGCGCCCAGGTCGGTCACGGGCGTGTGCTGTCCGCCCTGTCCGGGGGCGTCGACTCCGCGGTCTCGACCGCGCTCGTGCACCGGGCGGTGGGGGATCAGCTCGTCGCCGTGTTCGTCGACCACGGTCTGCTGCGCCAGGGCGAGCGCGAGCAGGTCGAGCAGGACTACGTCGCCTCGACCGGCGTCCGCCTGGTCACCGTCGACGCTCGGGAGACCTTCCTGACCGCGCTGGCCGGGGTGAGCGACCCGGAGCGCAAGCGCAAGATCATCGGCCGCGAGTTCATCCGCGCCTTCGAGAAGGTGCAGGCGGAGCTCGTCGCCGAGGCTGCGGCCGACGGTGAGCCGATCCGTTTCCTGGTGCAGGGCACGCTCTACCCCGACGTGGTGGAGTCGGGTGGCGGATCCGGACCCGCGAACATCAAGAGTCACCACAACGTCGGCGGTCTGCCGGAGGATCTGCAGTTCGATCTCGTC
>JAATGR010000206.1 GCA_015654575.1 Actinomycetales bacterium | reverse complement strand
CGCATGGAGGGCAAGGACTACGTCATGCAGGACGGCGACGTGGTGGAGTTCCGCTTCAACGTGTAGCGCGGGTGCTACGGTCCGGGCGTGTGCGAGCCGGAGGTTGAGAGCCTCTCGCGGCGCGAGCTGCGTACTGAGTCTGGCCGCGTGCTTCGCGCGGGCGGTGAGGCGCGTTCCGTCCTCCTGACCAACCGCGGAATCGCCGTCGGTCGCGTCGTCCGTTGCGATGCCCCGGCCCCCTACGTTGCCCATTGTCCGGCTGGCCAAGCGCGTCGGCGAGTGGGTGGCCCTGAAGCCCGGGCCGTTCGAGGGTGACCGTCCGATGGAGCAGATTCTCGATGAGTGGCGGGACGATCGGGTGTGAACGACGCTCCGCTCGTCTATGCCGACGCTTGGAGCGCTCTTCGTCGTGCAGGCTGAGACCCAGGCGCTGGTGGACTGCCTGGACCAGGCGCACGCCAGGCTTGTCTCGGCTGATCTGCTCGAGACAGAGTTGCGTCGCATGGCCGTGAGGGAGGGGCGTGATCAGCCCAAGGTCAGCGCGATTCTTGACGGTGTGTCGCTCGCCGCGCTCGACAGGGCAGCGTATCGATCTGCCGCGTTCTTGCCGATGCCGTCTCTGCGTGTCCTTGACGCTCTGCATCTGGAGGGGGCGATGCGCTTGGATGTCGACTCCGCCCTTACGTACGATCGTCGGTTCAGTGCGGCGGCGAAGGCTGCGGGGCTCGACGTGGTCGTTCCCGGCGGCGGGAGCGCAACCTGAGCCTCAGCGACTCCGCATAGCGTGCGATCCTCCGTGGGGTGAACCTCCCGCCGGTGCGCGTGGCTTCTCTAGGAACAAGCGCTGCTTCCGGATGGGCGACAGTGTGGTCGGAGCTGGTGGCTGCGGTCAGCGCCTCCTTCGGCTCGGTCGGGGGGAGTCGGGTGGCAATCATCCCAGGGAAGTCCCGATCGATCCCGGCGGGCGGACTCTGCTACCGGAGAGTGTTGGCGACGCGTTGGGGCTCGTTCCGGGCTCGAATGTGGATATCTCGCCATATGGTCCTAGTGTGCAGATCACGCTGGGTGGTCGAACCGCCCGGCTGGATCGTGACACCGGTGGACGGCTGGTGGCTCGTTCGGAGACGTTCGTCACGGACGAGGTGATGTTCTCGTCGATCGATTCGGGACGCCATTGACCGACGAGCATCGATATGCCGTCGACACGAGTGTTGCTGTACCCCTGCTCGCCGCGTCGCACGAGCCGCATGAGACCGACAGGTCACGGGCGACCGGACGTTCTCTCAGCCTCGGCGGACATGCCCTTGCCGAGACGTACTCGGTCATCACCCGGCCGCCCGTGGACGCGCGCGTGAGCGCCCCGGTCGCCGTCGCCCTGATCGATGAGAACGTCGTGAGAAACCTGACTCATGCACCCGACCTTGCCGGCGACGCTCACCGGAGTCTCGCTTCTCTCGGGGGGCAACATATGACGGGCTCGTCGCAGTGGCCGCTCGCGAACACGATCTCGCACTCGCGACGCGAGACGCGCGTGCCCGTTCCACCCACGAAGCGGTCGGAGCACGCGTCGAGGGATCGCCGAGGGTCAGGAGTGACCCGGAAGGATGGCGACGCGGTGGAGTTCCGCCGCAGTTGGGCATTCGGGCGGGTATCCGAAGATGGGCTACCTATTGGTATACTCTCGAGTATGAGCATGACGACCATCAAGGTGCCCACCCAGCTCAGGGACCGCATCAATCGTGACGCGCGGGAGCGGGGGCTTCCGGCTGCGGGGTTGATCGAGAGCTTGCTCGACGCATATGAGCGTCGACGTCGCATGGAGTCGTTCGGGCGGGCGTTTCGCGGTGCTGATGCCGAGTACTGGGATCAGTTCACGTCGTGGGATCTCGCCGTAGGTGCACTGCCAGATGAAGCCTGAGCTTCGCCGGGGCATGGTGGTGTGGGCAGAACTCGACCCGGTTCGTGGTCGGGAGCAGGCCGGTCGAAGGCCGGCGCTGGTGGTCGCGAGCGACCTATATCTGGAGCAGGCGGACACTCTTGCCATCATCGTTCCTTGCACGACTCGCGCCCGTGGGTGGCCGAATCACGTGAAGCTCACGGGGAGGAATCTGAGCCTGCCCGGCGAAACGTATGCCATGACTGAGCAGCCCCGCACCGTCACGCGGGAACGACTGTTCGACGTCGCTGGAATGATCGATGTCGGGGCGATGCGTGAAGTCGATGGGTGGTTGCGCGACTTCCTGGCCTTGCCGTAGTACTCGCGAGCACGACGGCGACGCGGTGGGGTTCTGCTCTGACGTGTGATCGTGGGTGACGCCCGGCTGTCGTGTCTTCTGCGCTCCGGGATGGCCACCCAGCGGACCCGGTGACCTGCTGCACCGAAACCACCGGGAAACATCTCACGCCGATACTGGAGGCATGGATTCGTCGACCCCCGCGGAGCGTCCGGCTCCCGGGAGCGGGGAAGCTGTTCCCGGACCCGCGGTCACGGTGTCCATCACGCGGCTGGTCGAGCCGACCCGTATCCCCGAGGCAACCCGATGGGTGCAATCGGGCGTGAATCTGGCGAATCGCTACCCCGGATTCCTCGGCTCCGGCTGGGTGCGTGGCGGCGCGGAGTCCGCCGAGTGGCACATGCTCTACCGTTTCGCGGACGCCGGACTGCTCGCCGCCTGGGAGCAGTCGACGGAGCGCGGAGAATGGTTGAAACAGGGTCAGGATCTCGTGACGGAATCCCGGGTGGAGCGCCGAACCGGGATCGAGGGCTGGTTCGACAGCCCGGGTGAGGCGGCGCCGCCCGCGCCGTCGCGGTGGAAGCAGGCGGTGACGATCTGGCTCGGTTTCACCCCGGTCAACCTTGTCTTCACGCTGCTGACCGTCTACCTCGTGCCCGGCTGGAACTCCGTGGAGGTGGTTCTCCGGGTCCTCATCACGACGACGATCCTGACGCCGGTGATGGTGTTCTCGGTGCTGCCACTCGTCACGCGGATGCTGCGCCGCTGGCTCGCGCCGCGCTGACCGGAGATCCGCGGAGTTCGCGACGGCGGTGCCGGCCGGCCGGGGTCTGCGCGCAGCCTCAGGAGACAGGCCGCCCGGCCTCTGCGACAATTCCTTCACACCCGCTTTGTTCGAAAGGAAATCGCATGGCCGCGCTGCCTTCCGTATCCGTCCTTCGTCGTGTCGGTGGTCTTGCCACCGGTGTCGGCCTGTTGTTCGCCATGGCCGGTGCCGGCGCGTGGTTCACGGTGACGAGGCAACTGCGCGCCGAGAAGATCACCGTCCCCGGCAACGCGCCCGCGCTCGCAGGCAAGGAAGTCGCAGGACCGGCCACCGCCTATGTCGAAGCGCTCGTCATCAAGGGCAACGCCGAGCGCGGCGCCGACGGGCGCACCTTCGCGGACATCAGCGAGGCGCTGCGCCACGTGGAGAAGGGCAGCGACGAGGAGCACGCACTGCGGGGCCAGAGCGCTGCGCTGTCGACCGCCGCGTCGCTGCGGACGTCGCTCTTGACCTCCGTGCTCGCCTATGGTGTGAGCGCACTCGTGGCCGGTCTCGGCGCGTTCCTCGTCCTCGTGGGATCGCAGCTGCGCCGAGCCGAATAGGGCCGAAGAGCGGGACGGGATTCACCGGTATCTGAGGGCGCAATCTCTTAGGCTGGAGGTTCGTGTGCGGGTTTACGACCGTGCGCGACTCCGGCTACCGAAAGGACTCCCGAGATGGCTGACCTGCAGACCTTCGAGCCCGATGGGCGGGCGATCACGTACGTCGAGGAGGGTGCCGGCCCGGCCGTGGTGCTGCTGCCCGGGCAGGGGCTGAACGTCAACTATCTGGGCCCGCTGGCCCACTCCCTCGCCACCGAGGACTTCCACGTCGTGCGGATCGGCTCCCGGCGCCCGACGGATTCCGCGGCCAGCCTCCATGACCTGGCCCAGGACGTCGTCGACGTGCTCGACCACCTGGGCGTCCCGGACGCCTGGGTCGGCGGACACGCCTTCGGCGGCACGATCGCACGCTTCGTCGCGATCGACCACCACGACCACGTGAACGGGCTGCTGCTGCTCGGAGTCGAGGGCGATGCCGGTCTCGACGGCTCGGCCGATGGCCCCGGGATCGCCCGCGATGCCGGAATCGAGGCGCTTCAGCGTGCGGCGCGGGAGACCGCCGGCGGCCTGCCCGCGCTCGCCGAGGGCGTGCCCGTGCTCGTCGTCCAGGGGACCGACGACGAGGTCACGCCTCCCGCGAACGGCGAGGCACTGCGGGCGTCGGCGCCAGGGCTCGTGAGCGTGGTCACCGTGGAAGGCGGCGGGCACCTGTTCCCGGCCACCCATGTCGGAGCGACCTCCTGGGCCGTTGAGGACTACCTCGACTGGGACTGATCCGGCGATGCTGGTCCCTGTGACGGTGCCGATCCGGTCCCTTCCCAGTCTCTCCCCGTAGCCTCACGCCGTGCAGAAGCCCACGCGCCTCGAACGGCGTATCGACGACGCCGCGAGACGGATGCTGCGCCGCGCGCCCCGGACGGGGTGGCGGGTCGCGCTCGTCGAGACCGGGGTCTTCTTCGCGAAGCAGGCGTGGGCGTGCATCTTCGGTGCGCTGCTGCTCGCCGCGATCATCGCCGCCCGGCTCTGGTATCCGGACGATGCGCCGCTCGCGCGGAACGACGCCCTCACCCTGACCGCCGTGCTGATCCAGGTCGGCATGATCGTCGGCGGATTGGAGACGCGCCGCGAACTCTGGGTCATCGTGCTCTTCCACGTCACCGGAACGGCGATGGAGGTCTTCAAGACCGGGGCGGGATCGTGGTCCTATGAGGCCGGCGGCATCTTGCATATCGCCGACGTGCCACTTTTCAGCGGCTTCATGTATGCGGCGGTCGGGTCATACATGGTTCGTGTCCACCGCCTCTTCGACATCCGCTTTGCACGCTACCCACCGGTGTGGGCGACGACGATCCTGGCGGCCGCCATCTACGCGAACTTCTTCCTGCATCACTTCTGGTGGGATGCGCGTTGGGTGCTGACCCTCGGCGTCATCGCGCTGTGGGCGCCCACGATGATGCATGCGCGGATCTGGCGGTCGCGGCTGCGGCTGCCGCTGCTCGCGCCGTTCCTCGGCGTGGCGGCGGTGATCTATGTCGCCGAGAACATCGGTACGTGGGCCGGTGCCTGGCTGTATCCGAATCAGCTGACGGGCTGGGAGGCCGTGTCGCCGTCGAAGATCAGCTCCTGGTTCCTCCTCATGATCATCTCGGTCGTCCTCGTCACGATCGTGTACCCGCCCCGTCGGCCGCATCCCGTTCCGTCCCGTGCGGTGGCACGCCGACGCGCATACCCCGCCGGCGCTGCCGGATAGCGTCCGCGGGGCCCGCCCGGCATACGATCGAGGGATGACCGGCTCTCTTGTGCTCGTCGCGAATGCGGGCGACGGCAGTATCAGTGCTTTCCGGCTCCGGGGCGGAGCACTCCAGCGGTTGTCGGTGAGCGAGGGCCTCGTCGGCTGCTCGACCTTCGCCGTGGACGCCGCGCGCGACCTCGTGTACGCGGCGGTCAAGCCGGGGCCGGATGCCGACACCGCGGGCATCGCGACGCTGCGTCTCGACCGCGACTCGGGCGCTCTCACGCAGCTCTCGCGCCTCGACCTGCCGGACGGTGGGATGAACTACCTCGCTCTCGCCCGAGAGGGCACCGTGCTGCTCGGCGTCTCCTACGGCGGCGGATACGGGATCAGCTGCCGGGTGGAGTCCGGTCTCGTCGGCGATCCCCTCACCCGCATCACCTACCCCAACCTGCACTCGGTGCTCCCGAGCGCCGACGGCCGGTACGCGTACGCGGTGTCGCTCGGCGCGGATCTCATCGCGCAGTACGCACTGTCCGACGATGCGCGTCTGACTCCGCTTCAGCCCGCGACGGTCGCCGCTCCCGCGGGCAGCGGTCCGCGGCACCTCGTCGTCAACGACGCACAGGACGCCGTCTACGTGCTGACCGAGTTCTCCGCCGAGGTGCTGCACTTCGCCCGCGACCGCGACGCCGGGACGCTGGAACTGCGCGGTTCGGCGACCGCGTGGGATCCCGCCACGGATCTCGCGCGCAGCCGCTTCGGCGCGGATCCTCGGGCCGAGCACCTCATCTGGGGGGCCGATGTGCACGCCGGCGCGGACGGCCGGGTGCTCTGGTGCTCGGAGCGCACCGAGAGCACGCTCGGCGCCGTGCGCGTGGCAGACGACGGGTCGGTCTCGGCCCCGACGCGGTTCATGGTCACCGAGACGCAGCCCCGCGGCTTCGCGATCAGCGCAGACGGCGCTTTCCTCGTCGCCGCGGGGGAGCGCTCGAGCGAGGTCTCGCTCTATGCGGTCACCGGTGACTCGCTCGAACTGCTCGGGCGGGCGGAGACCGGTCGCGGCGCCAACTGGGTGCGCTTCGTCTGATCCCCGGATCTTCTAATAGCCGGCGGCCAGCCGCGCCACGGTCTGGTCGACGACCAGCTCCGCCGCGCCGACCATGAGCAGTTCGTCGCCGAGTTTGGCGCCGACGAGCGTGACGCTCGAGAGCGGCGCGGCAAGAGCACTGGCGTCGAGCCTCGCTCGGAGATGATCGGGGTCGGCGGCCAGTAGAGCGTGGAGGAAGCCTCCGAGCACGATCACCTGCGGGTTGAGCACGTTGACGACATTGCCGAGCACACGCGCAAGGCGGCACTGCTGGGCACGCACGACCCTCCTCACATTGGGTTCGTCGACCCGGGCGCGCAAGGCCGTTGCCAGTTCACCGCTGCGCGCAGCCGGTAGCGCGAGCACGTCGAGCAGTGCGCGCCGGGTCACCTCCTCCTCCAGCTCCGAACCGCTGGATCCCCCGGACGTGACATGACCGAACTCACCGGCGAACCCATCGACTCCGCCGTAGAGCGCGCCGGCTGCGACGATGCCGCCACCAATGCCGGACGCGCCGCCGTTGAGGTACACGAGGTTGTCGGCATCTCGCCCTGCGCCGAACATCGACTCCGCCTGTGCGCCGACGCTGGCGTCGTTGGCGAGCTGGACGGACAGGCCCGTCGCCGTCGCCAGCATCTCTCCCAGTGGCACGTCCCGCCATCCCAGGTGGGGAGCGAGACGCACGATGCCGTCTCGCGCGCGTACGAGGGCAGGCACGGCTACCCCCATGCCAAGGATCCGGGCGCCCGGATGCGCGGCGCGAAGCTCGTCGAGCAGTTCCCCCACGAGTGCAACGGCGGCGGTAGCGGACGGCACCTCGGACGGGTGCACTCGGCGCCTATCGACGACTCTGCCGCCGAGGTCGACGAGCCCGACCTCGAGCGTGTCGACTTCCGGATGCACCGCCAGAGCGTACGTGCCAGGCGCGGGCCGCACGATCAGGCTCGGGCGGCCCACGTGCGACAGTCGGGGCGGAGGCTCTTCGGCGACCAGGGCACGCTCGGCCAGCTCCGTGACCAGCGATCCGACCGTCGACCGGTTCAGTCCGGTGTGCCGGGTCACGTCGGATCGGGAGAGCCCGCGCTCGTCGTGGACGAGCCGTAGCACGCGTGCCAGGTTGGCAGCACGCATTCGCTCGACACGACCTGGAACATCGGATGCGGGAACGGACACGCCTTTCACCCTAGGTCTCCATGGTTCAGCATCGGTCGCCTCGGAAAGGGAGTGACTGTCGAAGTCCTCTTGTGTGCGGCGCTGAAGCTGATATGTTGTAGCACGCAACAATGTACAGCCCACCTCTGAACCGGAGCCACGCATGTCTTACATCCCCACTACGGCCGACAAGTTCTCGTTCGGCCTCTGGACGGTTGGCTGGACCGGCACCGATCCCTTCGGGGGGACGACCCGGGCGTCGCTGGACGTCGTCGAGGCCGTCGACAAGCTCGCCGGCCTCGGGGCTTATGGCCTCACCTTCCATGACGACGACCTCTTCGCGTTCGGCTCCGACGACGTCGCACGTCAGAAGCAGATCGACCGCCTCAAGGAAGCGCTGGCGGAAACCGGGCTGGTGATCCCGATGGTGACGACCAACCTGTTCTCGGCGCCGGTGTTCAAAGATGGCGGCTTCACGGCAAACGATCGCGACGTGCGCCGGTTCGCTCTGCGCAAGGTTCTGCGCAACATCGATCTGGCCGCCGAACTCGGTGCGCGTACCTTCGTGATGTGGGGCGGTCGGGAGGGCGCCGAGTACGACTCCGCCAAGGACATCCAGCAGGCACTCAAGCGCTATCGTGAGGCGGTCAATCTGCTGGGCGAATATGTGACGGACAAGGGGTATGACATCCGTTTCGCCATCGAACCGAAGCCGAACGAGCCTCGCGGTGACATCCTTTTGCCGACGCTTGGCCATGCACTTGCCTTCATCGCCACGCTGGACCGTCCCGAGCTCGTCGGCGTCAACCCGGAGGTCGGTCACGAGCAGATGGCCGGGCTGAACTTCGCAGCCGGTATCGCGCAGGCCCTCGAGCACGGCAAGCTCTATCACATCGATCTCAACGGGCAGCGGGGGATCAAGTACGACCAGGATCTCGTGTTCGGGCATGGCGACCTGCACAATGCCTTCTCTCTCGTGGACCTGATCGAGCATGGATCGCCCGATGGCGGAGTGGCGTACGACGGCCCCCGCCACTTCGACTACAAGCCCTCGCGCACCGAGAGTGCGGACGGAGTCTGGGCCTCGGCCGAGGCGAACATGCGCAACTACCTGATCCTGAAAGAGCGCGCGCAGGCATTCCGCGCCGACCCCGAGGTTCAGGAGGCGCTTGCCGAAGCGAAGGTCGCAGAGCTCTCTCAGCCGACTCTCGCCGCCGGGGAGAGCGTGGACGACCTTCTGGCGGACCGGTCGGCATGGGAGGACTTCGACACGGACGCCTATTTCGGCGGCAAGGGCGCCGGCTTCGTCCGGCTGCAGCAGCTCGCCACCGAGCATCTTCTCGGCGCGCGCTGAATCCGTCTCTCGCGGGACCGGCGGGTGGTCGGACCCACCACTTGTGAACCCACTCCGAAGGGACATGCGATGACGCTCGTGGCGGGCATCGACTCCTCGACCCAGTCGTGCAAGGTCGTCATCCGCGATCTCGTCACCGGTGCGACGATCCGAAGCGGCAACGCGCCGCATCCCGAGGGCACGGCCGTCGACGCCAACGCATGGTGGGACGCGCTGCTGGCCGCCATCGCGGACGCCGGCGGGCTCGCGGACGTCGCGGCGGTGTCCGTGAGTGCGCAGCAGCATGGCATGGTCGCGCTCGACGCACACGGCCTGCCCGTGCACGACGCGCTGCTGTGGAACGACACCCGCTCGGGTGCGGCCGCGGCCGAGCTCGTCGAGGAGCTGGGGGCTGAGGCCTTCGCTTCGCGTACCGGAATCGTGCCGGTCGCCTCCTTCACGATCACGAAGCTGCGTTGGCTCGCCGATGCCCGTCCCGAGCTCGCGGCCCGGGTGGCGGCCGTCGCTCTGCCGCACGACTGGCTCACCTGGCGGCTACGCGGCTTCGGGCCGGAGCTGCCCGACCTCGGCGAGTTGACGACCGACCACTCCGATGCCTCCGGCACCGGTTACGTCACGGTCGCGGGAGAGAACGACCGCGAACTGCTGGGCCTGGCGCTTCGCCGTGACGTCCGTCGCGTCGTCCTGCCGCGCGTGCTTCCGGCGGGCGCGACGGCGGGCGTCACGGCCCCGCACCCGGGCATCCCATCGGGCATCCCGATCGGCGTCGGCTGCGGAGACAACGCCGGCGCCGCGCTCGGACTCGACGCCGGCGCGGGCGACATCATCGTCTCCCTCGGTACCTCGGGGGTCGTCACCGCCGTCACTGAGACATTCGTGCCGGATTCGAGCGGCACGGTTGCGGGCTTCGCGGACGCGACCGGGCGCCGTCTGCCGCTGGTCGCGACAATGAATGCCGCGCGTGTGCTGGACGTGACGGCACGGTTGCTCGGCGTCTCGTACGACGAGTTTGCCGACCTTGCCCTGGCGGCGCCCAGCGGTTCGGGGGGGCTCGTTCTGCGGCCCTATTTCGAGGGGGAGCGAACCCCGAACCTGCCCGATGGCACCGCGACGCTGTTCGGTATGACGAGTGCGTCGCTGACCCGCGAGTGTGTTGCGCGCGCCGCGGTGGAAGGCATGGTCTGCGGCCTGGCCGACGGGCTCGACGCGCTCGTGGCGTTCGGCGCCGAGCGTGGTCGCATCCTCCTGATCGGCGGCGCGGCGCAGAACGCCGCGGTGCAGCGGGTCGCGGCCGAGGTCTTCGCTCAGCCGATCACGGTGCCCGAGCCAGGTGAGTACGTCGCATCCGGTGCCGCCGTGCAGGCGGCATGGGCGCTCACCGGAGAGAGACCGCACTGGCTGGTCGCGGCGCACGAGATCACCGCCACCGCGCGACCCGAGGTGCGAGCCGCGTATGCGGCGACGCCGGCGCAGCCTCTGCGCGCTGCCGGATGAGGACGCTTCGGGTCGTCTCGTCGGGATACGAGGCGGTCTTCGACCTGTGCGGCGGGAGTCTCGCCCAGCTGCGGCATGAGGGACGGGACCTCGTCGTGCCCTATGACCCGGCCGCCGGCCGGCCCGTCTACCGTGGCGCCGTGCTCGCCCCGTGGCCGAACCGCGTCATTGACGCCGTCTACGCCTTCGACGGTGAAGACCATCGACTGCGGGTGAATGAACCGGCGCGCGGACACGCGCTGCACGGCCTCGCGGCAGACGTCCTCTGGGACATTGCGGGACCGGGCCGCTTGCGCACCGTCGTCGCAGAACAGGAGGGGTATCCCTTCCGGCTCGCGCTGGAGCTGGCCGTCGATCTCGGTCCCGACGGGCTCACCCAGCGGTTGAGTGCGACGAATCTCGGCACCCGACGCGCCCCCTACGGGATGGGGACGCACCCGTATCTCGCTCCCGGCACGGGGCGGCTGGATGACTGGGTGCTACGCAGTCCGGCGAGCGAGTACATCGCGACGCGCGGTCCGCGCTTGATTCCCGCCGAACGGCTCCCGGTGCCGGCGGACTACGACTTCCGTGCTGCGCGACCGATCGGTGCCACCCGAATCGATCATGCCTTCACCGGCTGGGGGAGTGGTCCTCGGATCGAGCTGCGGGCGCTGGACGGGGCGGGCGTGCGGATGAGCTGGGATGACGCACTGCGCTGGGTGCAGCTGTGCACCGCCGACCACACCGAACCGCTACTGCACCGTCGGGGTCTGGCGGTGGAACCGATGAGCTGCCCGCCGGACGCCTTCAAGACCGGTGTTGACCTGCGCGTGCTGGATCCGGGGCAGACGCACAGCGCGTGGTGGCGCATCGCGGCGATTTGACAGGCATCACCGTCGCCGCGCGTGTCGCTCTCTGCGGAATCCGGGATGATGGATGCATGGCCAGGGATATCCGCATCCGCAGTCGCGTCCGGATGCCCGTCGCCGAGCGACGCGAGCAGATCATCGCGGTGACGACGGCGATCATCGCAGAGCGTGGGTACTGGGGTCTGTCCTTGCAGGACGTCGCCGATGCGTGCGAGCTCACGGTGAACGGCGTGCTGCATCATGTCGGCTCGAAGGATGCGCTGCTGGTGGCCGTGCTCGATCATCGTGACGCCGAAGACATCGTGCGGCTCGCCGAGATTCTCGACATCGATCTTCCCGACCGGGAGCGCAGTCCCTCGGAGATGAACCGGATCGCCGACGAGCGTGGCATCGGTCTGGCCCGGATGTGTCGCGCGGTGATGGAACGCAACGCCGGCCAGCCCGAGATCGTGCGGCTCTACAGCGTGCTCGGCGCCGAGTCGCTGAGTCCAGACCATCCGGCCCACGACTACTTCGAGAAGCGGCAGCGTCTGGTTCTTGCCGGGTTCGCTGGGCGAACCGGAAGGGGGAACGAAGGACTCGCGCTCGCGCGCCACCTACTGGCCCTCATGGACGGGCTGCAGCTGCAGTGGCTTCGTGACCCCGAGATCGATCTTCTCACAGCTTGGGACACCGTCTCTGGCGAGGTCGTCGGGCTCTCCTGAGTCGCTGATCGGCAATCGCGAACGCGGGGGAGGATTCTTCGTGCTAGCGTTACTGCATACTTACGCGGTATGAAGTAACGACGATGAATCTTCAGGAGACGCTGATGTCGCTCACCCCATTCGAAAGCGCCGCCCGCGCGGTCCGTGACGGAGCCGTTGCCGAGGCGGAAGCCCAGGTTCTGTACCAGCAGCTCAGCGAGGACGAACGGCTCTGGCTGCTTGACGGCGATGACCCGTTCTGGGTGGGCCAGACGATCATGATGACCGAGGGCTACAACGTGCGCCCGATCGTGCACGGCGCTGTTGAGCGCCTCGGCATACCGGGCCTGCGCTTCAGCGACGGTCCTCGTGGTGTCGTGATGGGACACTCCACCGCCTTCCCGGTGTCAATGGCCCGCGGCGCATCCTGGGACCCGGAGCTGGAGGAGCGCATCGGCGAGGCTATCGGTGCCGAGACCGCGGCGCAGGGCGCCAACTTCTTCGCCGGCGTCTGCATCAACCTGCTGCGCCACCCCGCCTGGGGTCGCGCGCAGGAGACCTATGGTGAGGACCCGCTGCTGCTCGGCGAGATGGGGGCCGCCCTCACCCGTGGCGTTCAGCGTCACGTCATGGCGTGTGTCAAGCACTTCGCGCTGAACTCGATGGAAAACGCCCGGCTGAAGGTGGACGTGACCGTGGGAGACGATGCGCTGCACGAGGTGTATCTCCCGCACTTCCGCCGTGTCGTCGAAGAGGGCGTGGCCGGGGTCATGTCTGCGTACAACTCGGTCAACGGCGAATGGGCCGGCCAGAACGAAGAACTGCTCACCGGTGTGCTGCGTGACCGTTGGGGATTCGAGGGCGTGACTGTGTCTGACTTCGTCTTCGGGATTCGCGATGCCGCCGCGAGCCTGCGCGCCGGCCTCGACGTCGAAGAGCCGTTCCAGCAGATCCGTGCCGAGCATCTCCGGGCGGCGCTCGACACCGGCTCCGCGTCGTGGGAGTGGGTCGATCGCGCAGGACTGCGCATTCTTGCCACGCAACTCCGCTTCGCAGCGTCGATTCAGGAACCGGTGCAGCCTTTGGACATCGTCGCAGGCGACACCCACGCGGCGCTCGCACGCGAGGCCGCGGCTCGCGGTGTCGTACTGCTGCGCAACGAGCTCGTCGCCGGGAAGCCCGTGCTCCCGCTGGACGGCAGCGCGCTGCGACGCCTCGCCGTGATCGGCCGGCTCGCGGACCTACCCAATACGGGAGATCGTGGATCCTCCAACGTCCGTGCCCCCTATGTCGTAACCGCGCTTCAGGGGCTGATCGCGGCACTGCCGGGCGTGGAGATCGTCCATGTCCCGGACGACAACCCGGCGGCCGCCGCAGCAGCGGCGGCGGACTGCGACGCGGCGATCGTGGTTGCCGGTTACACCGCCGAAGACGAGGGAGAGCGCGCCGATCCGTCGGCCTTCACCGAGGAACTCACCGCATTGTTCCCGCCGGTTCCGGCCGGCGCTGAAGAGCGTCAGCAGGCGTCCATGGCCGGCAGTGAGGCGATCGATGCCGGCGGAGATCGAGAGCGCCTGACGCTTCGCCCGGTCGACGAGGAGATCATCCGCGCTGTCGGCGAGGCGAATCCCCGCACCGTGGTGGTGCTCGTCGCCGCCGGCGCCGTGATCACCGAGGCCTGGCGTGGGAGCGTCTCGGGGATCGTGCTCGGTGGCTACGCGGGGATGGAGGGCGGTAACGGCCTCGCCGACGTCTTGCTCGGCGCCGCTGACGCGTCAGGACGGTTGCCCTTCGCCATCCCGACCGACGAAGCACATCTCCCGTATTTCGACCGGGATGCATCAGCGATCACTTACGATCGTTGGCACGGTCAGAGGCTGCTCGACAGGCTGGGCGTCCCGGCGGCCTTCCCCTTCGGTTTCGGCCTGTCGTACACGACTTTCGTGATCGCGGGTGCGGCTGCGTCCGTCACCGGAGAGGAGGCGGGCGAGGTAGCCGTCACCGTCACGAACACGGGCAGCCGCGATGGTCGGCACGTCGTGCAGGTCTACGGCGTCCGGCCCGGTGTCGGCGACCGGGTGCTGTTGGGCTTCGCCCCCGTGTTCCTGGCGGCGGGTGAGTCGCGCAGCTTCACCGTGCCGGTGTCGCTCCGTCCGCTGTCGGTGTGGTCGGCCGAGGCCGACGATCTCGTTCCCCCCTCCGAGGAGTCGGTGCAGATCGCCGTCGGCGCATACGCCGGCGACCCCGACGCGGCCCACGCGGTGCTCGCGCTCTCGGCCGGCCGTATCTGACCCCCGTCGCCCGGGACGCCGGCCGCGCCGTCCCGGGCTATTCCACCCCCCTCTCGCGCGGCCGGACCACACCATCCGAAAGGACAAAGATGTCTCAAACTCCCCCCACCCCTGGTCAGAGTGCGAACACGCGCACCGCTGGCGTCGATCTGTCCGCCACGCAAGCCGTGCGAGTGCTTTCCATGGTCCGTCTCGCCTTCGCGGTGATCCTTGGGACGCTGCTCTGGCTGGCACCGTTCATCGCGGGGATCACGGTGCTGCTTCCTGCTCGCATCCAGGCGGTTGCCCCCGACGACAAGGTCGGGGCGATCGCCGTGATCTCGATCGCGGGCTCCGTCGCCGCCCTCGTCGCTAATATCCTCTTCGGAGCGCTGTCGGATCGCACCCGTTCCCGGCTGGGGCGCCGCGTGCCCTGGATGATCGTCGGATCGGTCGCCTGCGCGCTCACTCTCTTCGCCCTCGCCTTCGTGGGCGATCTGACACTGATCGTCGTGCTGTGGTGCGTGTTCCAGTTCTTCCTCAACGCGATCGTCGCCCCGTTGCTGGCGGTCATCCCAGATCGGGTGCCCGAACGCATCCGCGGCACGTTCTCGGCGATCTATGAATCGGCCTGACTTTCGTTCCTATCGGGAGCCTTGT
>JAATGR010000199.1 GCA_015654575.1 Actinomycetales bacterium | reverse complement strand
TCATCGGCTTCGTGCCCGACCGCGTCGCTCGGCGGTTGGAGCGTCCCCTCGGCCTGTGCGTGGCCCGCACGCCGGTCCGTTTCCCGGTGATCGTCGAGGCCGCGCACTGGCATCCCACCAAGACGACGGAGCCGTCGGTGCGCTGGCTGGTGCGGACGCTGCGCCGGGCCGCCGAGCTCGCCGAGTTCGGGGAGCTCGAGGATCCCTCGATCGCTCCGCCATCCGGCCCGATCGTTGCCGCTCTGTAAGCAAAACCGGGGGTGCCCCGGGTCGGTCACTGGCAGACTTGATCCATGGTGACCCTCATGCTCGATCAGGCGCAGCTCGAGATCGTGCTCGCCCCGGTCGAGCGGGCGGTGGCGGTGCGGCGACGCAGCGTCGTGGTCGAGCGTTCTGCGATCACGCGGGTGCAGCTGACCGGCGACCCGTGGACCTGGCTGCGCGGCGTGCGCGCCCCGGGCACTTACGTTCCCGCCACCCTCGCCGCGGGAACGTGGCGCGCCTCCGGAGGCAAAGACTTCGCACTCATCCGCCGCAACCGGCCCGGCGTCGTGATCGATCTCGACGGGCACGAAGAATTCCAGCGGATCATCCTCTCCACCCGCCACGGCATCGATCTCGTGCAGGCGCTGCGGCATGAGACCGGCTCACGCGCCGAAGACGTCTCCGATATCGCCGCCGAGGCGCCCCGGGACGTGTCGGACGGCCCGTCGGCGTCCGCACCGGCGACGGAGTGACCGCGGGCAGTGCCGACCGGCCGCCGACGGGTCAGGCGATGTCGCGGCGCCAGCTGAAGATGTGGCCGGCCACCAACAGCACGACGGCGTAGGCGGCCAGCACGAGACCGCCGGCCCACCACGCCAACGAGCCATCGGCGGAGGACGAACCGTAGATGCTCGCCCCGACCAGGGCGTCGGCGGCGGATCCCGGCAGGTACTTCGCGACCTCGGACAGCTCTGACACCAGGGTTCCGGCGAGCCGGAGCAACGGCTCGACGAACTGGGTGAACGCGAGCACGATCACGATCGCCGCGACCTGGTTCCGCACGAGCAACCCCGCCCCGATGCCCACCAGCACCCACAGCACGAACGAGATCAGGATCCGGCCCAGCATCGCCCAGGTGTCGCCGCTGCCGAGGCCGCTGTCGATGCCGAACACGGCGAGCATCCCCGCCACGCCGGCGACGGTGACGATGATCGCGATGGCACCGTACACGAGTCCCATGACCGCGCCGGCGATGACCTTCCCGCCGAGCACGGTGCCCCGCCGGGGGATCGCGAGGAACGTCGGGGTCAGCGTCTTGTGCCGGAACTCGCCGGTGACCAGCAGTGCGCCGATCAGCAGCGGGAAGACATAGCCCACCGATCCCGCGAGGCTGTACAGCGTTCCCGCGCCGTCCAGCCCGGTGGACGAGGTCTGGTCGCCGAGCAGTCCGCTCGCGGCGACGCCGATCACCGTGGCCAGGCCCGCGGCGGTGATGCCGACGTAGCCGGCGAGCACGATCGCGAGGATCCACCAGATCGCCGTCGTGAACTGCTTCGTCAGTTCGGAGGAGGTCGCGCGCAGCAGAGTCATCGGGTCTCGCCTTCTTCCGGGGAGGCGGATTCGTCGGGTACGGCACCTGGCTCTGCGGCGTCGGCGGCTTTGGCCGCGCGCGCCCACTCCGCTTCCGGGGCGTCCGGCTCGGGGTCGCGGCGTAGGGGGGGCCACTCGGGGTGCTCGGCGGCCGGCAGCGCGATCGGTGTGACCGGATCCGAGGGTGCGGGCTGCTCCGCCGGTGTCTCGATATCGGGCGACTCCTCGGCGACAAGCGCCACATCGGGAACGGTGCCGTCGGTGTCGTCGCCGGCATCCGTGACGGCATCGACGGGCGGCGATGCGGGCTCGGTCGCCGGGGCGTCCGACTGGGCCGGACCGGAGGCCGGGGCCAGTGCGAGCGGGCCGTTCGCGTGGGGGAGCGGCGCCTGCCGTGCCCCGCTGACCAGGTCGAGGAAGATCTCCTCCAGCACCGGCCCGCGCCGTGTCAACAAGGAGAGCGGCACGTCGCTCTGCGCGACGGCGGCACCGACCTGCGCTGGCTCGACGCCGCGGACGGTCAGACCACTCCGCAGCACCTCCACCTGCCAACCGGCCTGCTGCAGCACCGGAACCAGGGCAGCACGATCCGGCGAATCGACGACGGTCGCGAACTCGGAGGGGTCGCTGAGCTCATCCAGCGCGCCGGCGAAGACGAGGCGGCCGGCGGCCATGATCAGTAGCCGGTCCGCGGTCTGCTGCACCTCGCCGAGCAGGTGCGAGGACACCAGCACGGTGCGCCCTTCGTCGGCGAAGGCGCGCAGCAGGCCCCGCATCCAGGTGATGCCCTCAGGGTCGAGGCCGTTCGTCGGCTCGTCGAGCACCAGCACGCCGGGATCACCGAGCAGCGCGGTCGCGAGCCCGAGGCGCTGCCGCATCCCGAGCGAGTACCCGCCCACTTTGCGTCCGGCGGTGTCGCTGAGTCCGACGAGTCCGAGCACATCGTCGACACGGGACAGCGGGATGCCGGCCGCGCGGGCATACACCTTCAGATGGTTCGCCGCGCTCCGCCCCGGGTGGAAGCTCGAGGCTTCCAGCGCGGCGCCCACGGTCTGCAGGGGCGCTGCGAGGTCGGCATAGGCCTGACCTCCG
>JAATGR010000050.1 GCA_015654575.1 Actinomycetales bacterium | reverse complement strand
TCGGTGTAGAAGTCGATCGAGCGGTAGCCGCCCTCGTGGCCGAGTCCGGAGGCCTTCACCCCGCCGAAGGGCGTGCGCAGGTCGCGGACGTTGTTGGAGTTCAGCCACACCATGCCGGCCTCGATCCCCTGCGCGAAGTTGTGTGCGCGCTTGAGGTCGTTGGTCCAGACGTAGGCGGCCAGGCCGTAGTTCGTGTCGTTCGCCAGCGCGAGCGCCTCCTCATCCGTGTCGAACGGGGTGATCGCGACGACCGGGCCGAAGATCTCCTCCTGGAAGATGCGGGCTGTCGGGGGCACGTCCGCGAAGACGGTCGGGGCGACGAAGTTGCCGAACTCGAAGCCGCCGGGCTGACCGCCGCCGGCGACCAGTCGTCCCTCGCTCTTTCCGATCTCGACGTAGCTCATCACCTTCGCGAAGTGCTCGGGATGCACGAGGGCGCCGACCTCGGTGTTCGGATCGTGCGGGTAGCCGACCACGACGCGCTCCGCCTGCGCGGCGTAGCGCTCGACGAACTCGTCGTAGACGGAACGCTGCACCAGGATGCGGCTGCCCGCGGTGCAGCGCTCGCCGTTGAGGGAGAAGACGCCGAAGATCGTCGCGTCGATCGCGGCGTCGAGGTCGGCGTCGGCGAACACGATCGCCGGGCTCTTCCCGCCGAGCTCCATCGACAGGCCCTTGAGGTACGGGGCGGCATTGCCGAAGATGATCTGGCCGGTGCGGCTCTCCCCGGTGAAGGAGATGAGCGGCACGTCGGGGTGCTTCACGAGCGCGTCGCCGGCGTCCTCGCCGAGGCCGTTGACGAGGTTGAACACGCCCTGCGGGAGCCCTGCCTCCTCGAAGATCCCGGCCCAGAGTGAGGCCGAGAGCGGGGTGAACTCGGCCGGCTTGAGTACGACGGTGTTGCCGGTGGCCAGCGCCGGCCCGAGCTTCCACGACTCCAGCATGAACGGGGTGTTCCACGGCGTGATGAGGCCTGCGACGCCGATCGGTTTGCGGTTGACGTAGTTGATCTGGCGCCCGGGCACCTTGAACGTGTCGTCAGCCTGGGCGACGATCAGGTCGGCGAAGAAGCGGAAGTTCTCCGCTGCGCGCCGCGCCTGCCCGAGGGCCTGCGTGATCGGCAGCCCGGAGTCGAACGACTCCAGCTCGGCCAGCCGGGCATCGCGCGACTCGACGATGTCGGCGATGCGGTGCAGGATGCGGCTGCGCTCGCGCGGCAGCATCCGCGGCCACGGACCCTCATCGAACGCGCGCTTCGCGGAGGCGACGGCCAGGTCGATGTCGGCCCTCTTGCCGGCGGCCGCGGTCACGTAGATCTCGTTCGAGACCGGCTCGAGGACGTCGAACGTGTCGCCGTCGGATGAGTCGACGAACTCACCGTCGATGTAGTGCTGGATATGTGTCGGTAGGTCGGCGGGCACGTGCCGCAGATCGTTCACCGAAGCGATGTCGGTCATGTTCTCCTCCAGAGTCGAGGGTGAGGTCGTGGGTCAGAGTGCGGGCAGGCCGAGGGATTCGTCCGGGTGCTCGTGCACCAGGTAGGCGTCCAGGGTCGCGGAACGGTGTCGCCGTGCGGTGTTCTCGATGTCGCCGAGGGGAGCATCCTGTTCGATGAGCGCGACGATCTGCTCGTGCTCCCGCACCGACTCGTGCGCCCGGCCGGGGACGAAGCTGAAGGTGGAGTCGCGCAGATGCCCGAGCCGGTTCCACTCGGCGTTGACGAGGTCGAGCAGCCGCGCATTGGCGCACCGCGCGAACAGGATGCCGTGGAACTCCTGGTTCAGCGCGGTGAAGGCGCGCGGATCGAAGTCGTCGAGCCGGGTGATCATGCGCTCGTTGATCTCGCGGGCGCGGCGGAGGTCGGACGCGTCGAGGCGGCGGGCGGCCAGCGCGGTCGCCGCGCCCTCCATGATGCTCAGCGCCTGCATGCTGTCGCGATACTGCGAGTCGTCGACCATCGAGACGTGGGCGCCGACGTTGCGCTCGAAGGTGACGAGTCCCTCGGCTTCGAGCTGCCGGATCGCCTCTCGCACGGGTACGACGCTCATGTCCAGGTCGCCGGCGATACTTCCGAGCACGAGCCGGTATCCGGGCGTGAACTCCTGCTCGGCGATGCGCTGCTTGATCCAGTGGTAGGCCCGCTGGGACTTGCTCTGGGTCGCCGGTTCTGCGACGGGTTGCGCCGGGGTCATCGGGTGCTTCGCCATGTTTCGTAGGTCGCTTTCCATTCCGCGTTCGGCGGGAACAGGCCGTCGACCGGATGTCCCGCGGCGACCTGATCGGCCACCCAGGCATCCTCCTCCTCCTGGGCGAGTGCGGCATCGGCGACCTCTTCGGCGAGTGCCGGCGGGATGATGATGACGCCGTCGGCGTCGCCGACGAGGATGTCGCCGGGCACTACCGTCGCCCCACCGCAGGCGATGGCAATGTCGAGGTCCCAGGGCACGTGCTTGCGGCCGAGGACGGCCGGGTGCGCGCCGACGGTGTAGACGGGGATGCCGACCGCGGTGACGGCGGCGATGTCGCGGACTCCGCCGTCGGTCACGATCCCGGCGGCGCCGGCGGCGCGGGCCCGGATGGCGAGGATGTCGCCGAGGGTGCCGGATCCGGTCTCGCCGCGGGCTTCGATGACGACAACGTCGCCCTCGCCCAGTGCGTCGAATGCGCGCTTCTGTGCGTTGTAGCCGCCGCCGTGCGCAGCGAACAGGTCTTCGCGGCCGGGGAGGAAACGCAGCGTTCTGGCGGTGCCGATGAGCTTGGCCTCGGGATGGAGGGGGCGGACGCCGTCGATCGTGACGTTGTTCAGTCCGCGCTTGCGCAGCTGGCCGGACAGTGCCGCGACCGGGATGGACTCGAGCTTGGCTCGCAGCGAGGGGGAGAGGGTCGCGGGGGAGGACGGTGCCTCGTCCGGCAGCCCGGCCTCGGCACGCGATCCCCAGGCCTCCTCCCGCTGGCGGTCGTCCGCGAGGGGCAGTGATCCCAGCGCCGGGTCGAAGGCGGGCCCATGCCCGGCGGTCACGGTCGTCACGAGTCGGCCGGAGGAGGCGCCGGTCGGGGAGTCGACTTCGACCTCGACGACGTCGCCCGGCACCAGCACGGAGGAGCCCGCCGGCGTCCCGGTGAGGATGACGTCGCCGGGCTCGAGGGTGAAGTGCTGCGAGAGGTCGGCGACGTACTGCGCGAGCGGGAAGATGAGCCCCGCCGTCGTGTCGTCCTGACGGAGCTCGCCGTTCACCCAGGTGCGCAGCCGCAGCGTCCCGGGATCGACCGCGCGGGCATCGATGAGGTCGGGGCCGAGGGGGGTGAAGCCGTCGCCGCCCTTGGAGCGCACGTTGGATCCCTTGTCGTTCGCGCGCAGGTCGTAGACGCCGAGGTCGTTGGACGCGGTGACCCACCCGACGTGCTCCCAGGCGTGTTCCAGTGGCACCCGGCGCGCCTTCGTCCCGATCACGAGCGCGATCTCACCCTCGAAGGCGAGCAGCTCGGTGCCGGGGGGCCGTTCGACGGTGCCGCCGGAGGCGGCGACCGAACTCGGCGCCTTGAAGAAGTAGGAGGGTGCGTCGGGTCGGCGGCCGCGCTGCGCCGCGCGCGACTCGTAACTGATGTGCACGGCGATGATCTTGCCGGGGCGTGCCGGCAGGTTCGCCGGCACCGAATCGGTGGTTCCGATGGTCATCGAGCTCCCTCGCTCCTTGCGTCGTATCCGAAATCGTATATCATCTGTCTCATCCACGGCAAGCCGGCATCGGCCGCCGGGACGAGGCAGTGCCCGACAAAGTAGTCCCCCGACAAAGGAGTCCCGCGCATGAGCGCATCACCCTTCACCGAGTCCGTTGCGACGGGCAGAGATATGAGGAAGGTCGCGATTGCGACCGTCATCGGCACCACCATCGAGTGGTACGACTTCTTCCTCTACGCCAACGCAGCCGGACTCGTCTTCGGTGCGCTGTTCTTCGCTCAGGCCGGGACCGGTGTCGCCACGCTGCTGTCCTTCGCCACCGTCGGTGTCAGCTTCCTGTTCCGTCCCCTCGGCGCCTTCCTCGCCGGTCACTTCGGTGACCGCATCGGCCGCAAGGCGATGCTCGTCTGGACGCTGGTGCTGATGGGGGCCGCGACCACCCTCATCGGTGTGCTGCCCACCTACGCGCAGGTGGGTGTGCTCGCGCCGATCCTCCTGATCCTGCTGCGTATCCTGCAGGGACTCGCCACCGGTGGCGAGTGGGGCGGCGCCGTCCTCATGGCCGTCGAGCACGCGCCGGCGGGCAAGCGCGGCCGGATGGGCGCGTTCCCGCAGATGGGCGTCCCCATCGGGATGCTCCTCGCCTCCGGCATGCTCGCTCTGATGACGGGGGTGATCTCCCCCGGGGACGCATTCACCGAGTGGGGGTGGCGGATTCCGTTCCTGCTGAGCTTCATCCTCATCGTAGTCGGCTTCATCGTGCGTCGCAGTGTCCAGGAGAGCCCGGTGTTCGTCGAGCTCGCCGCGAAGCGCGACCGGACCAAGATGCCGATCGTGCAGCTGCTCCGCAAGCACTGGCTGCTGGTGATCCTCGCCGCCCTCACCTTCGCGGGCAATAACGCCGCCGGGTACATGACCACGGGTGGCTTCCTGCAGAGCTACGCGACCACACCTATCGCGAGCGGCGGACACGTCGGCATGGAGACGACGCCCGTGCTGCTCGCCGTGGCGGCATCCGCGCTGGTCTGGTTGTTGTTCACCTGGATCGGTGCCGCGGTCTCCGACCGGATCGGCCGCCGGAACACGTACATCATCGGCTGGATCGCGTTCCTCATCACGATCTGGTTCCTGTTCCCCTTCGTCAACACGGGCAGCGCCTGGCTCATGTTCGTCGGCATCGCGCTGTTCACGATCGGGAACGGCTTCACGTACGGACCGCAGGCGGCGTACTTCACCGAGCTGTTCCCCGCGTCGATCCGCTACTCCGGGGTCTCGATCTCCTATGCGATCGGCGCCATCCTCGGCGGTGCCTTCGCGCCGCTCATCTCCAGCTGGCTGGTGCAGCAGACCGGCACTTCGTGGGCCGTCGCCTGGTACATGGCCGTCGTCATGGTGATCGCCTTCGCCGCGACGTTGCTATTGCGTGACCGCACGAACATCCCGCTGGGGATGAGCGCGGAGAAGGAGCAGTCGGAGAGCCCGATCTACGGCGTCAAGCACGGCGCCTGAGAGGCTGCGGCACGGGCGGGCAGGGGGCGGTGACGCCTCGCTACCCGCCCAGCGCCTCGCGGATTGCGGTGGCGGAGCGGGCGAGGTGCGTGGCGATCTCCTCGGGCGCAAGCTCGGTCGCGAGATAGACGACTGCGAGCGCCGCGGGGCCCTGGCCGCGTACGACGAGTGGGACGGCGACGGAGCACAGGCTGGGGATGACTTCGTCGTGACTCGTCGCGAATCCGCGAGTCGCGGCATCCGACACCGCGGCGTGCAGCTCCGACGCGACGCCGGCGGGCCAGTCGTTCGGCGCCAGCACCGAGAGGATTGCCTTTCCCGGAGCGCCGACGAGGATCGGATGCCGGGAGCCCGGCCGCTGCGCCACGGAGGCCACGGCCGCCCGAGGCTCCACGCTGGAGAGCGTGACGCACTCGTCGCGATCGCGCACGGCGAGGAAGCACGTCATGCGGAGCTCGCTCGCCAGCCGGGTCAGTTCCGGCAGCGCCTCGGCCTGAAGATCGTGTGCGACCCCGGCCGCGAGCGCGGCCATCCGCGCGCCCAGCGAGACGCGTCCGGCGCCGTCGCGCGTGATCAGACCGTGGTCCTCGAGAGTGCGGACAAGCCGGTAGGCGATCGAGCGGTGCACCTCGAGGCGACGGGCCACATCGTCGATCGCCAGCGGATCGGGCGCGTCGGCGAGGATTTCGAGGATCCGGATGCCGCGGCTCAACGTCTGCGAGGCGGGGCCGGCTGATTTCGCGGCGCTATCGATCATCGGGTCTCTCCGGCGGTGTTGCGGGGGATCGCCCGCATGACTAATATCAATTTCGATAGTAGAATTGACTGTTCGATTATAGAACACAGGCTCCGCGGATGCAAGACCTCGACACCGCAGTCCGAGGAAGGGATCGACGACGATGCAGTTCCACCACCACGGGTACGTCTCCGGTGATCCGCGGGTGCTCCCTGCGGCTGGCACCGGCATCGACCGCCCTGCTGATCCGCCGGAGGAGGTCGACGTGCTCATCGTCGGCTCGGGTCCTGCCGGCATGCTCCTGGCCGCGCAGCTGTCGCAGTTCCCGCAGGTCGTGACACGCGTCATCGAACGCCGCGAAGGCCGGCTCGTCATCGGCCAGGCCGACGGCATCCAGCCGCGCAGCGTCGAGACGTTCCAGGCGTTCGGGTTCGCCGACCGGATCGTCGCCGAGGCGTACAACATCGGATGGATGAACTTCTGGGGTCCCGACCCCGACGACGTCGGATCCATCGTCCGGACCAGCCGCACCGAGGACTACGGGCTCAAGATCAGCGAGTTCCCCCACCTGATCGTGAACCAGGCGCGCGTGCTCGACTACTTCGCTGAGGCTGCGGCGCAGGGCCCCGCGCGGATCGTGCCGGACTACGGTGTCGAGTACCTCGGGCTCACCGTGTACGACGAGGGCGAGTACCCGGTCGAGGTGCGCGTCCGCGCCGTAGCCGACGGCTCCGGCCCGCAGCGGACGATCCGCGCCAAGTACGTCGTCGGATGCGACGGCGCCCGCAGCGGCGTCCGCGAGGCCATCGGCCGTAAGCACCTCGGCGGCGTCTCCGCGCATGCGTGGGGCGTGATGGACGTGTTGGCGAACACCGACTTCCCGGACTGGCGCATCAAGTGCGCCATCAACGCGGAGGCCGGGAACATCCTGCTGATCCCGCGGGAGGGCGGGTACCTGTGCCGGGTGTACGTCGATCTCGGCGCCGTCGCAGAGGACGACGACCACCGTGTGCGGTCGACGCCGATCGACGCGATCATCGCGAAGGCGAACGACATCCTGCACCCCTACGTGCTCGACGTGCGGAACGTGGCCTGGCACAGCGTGTACGAGGTCGGCCACCGCGTCACCGACCGGTTCGACGACACCGACGCCGGCACCGAGCGCACCCCGCGGGTGTTCCTCACCGGCGACGCGTGCCACACCCACAGCGCCAAGGCGGGGCAAGGCATGAACGTGTCTATGCAGGACGGGTTCAACCTTGGCTGGAAGCTGGGATCGGTGCTCACCGGGCGCAGCCCGGAGTCGCTGCTGGCCACATACTCCGCGGAGCGGCAGCCGGTGGCACAGCAGCTGATCGACTTCGACCGGGAGTGGTCGTCGCTGATGGCGCGCAAGCCCGAGGACATCTCCGATCCGCAGGAGCTCGCGACCTTCTACCTCGGCACCGCGGAATTCCCCTCGGGGTTCATGACGCAGTACGGTCCGTCGATGATCGAGGGGGATGCCGCGCACCAGAACTTGGCGTCGGGCTTCCCGATCGGCAAGCGCTTCGCCTCGTCGCCGGTCACCCTCGTCGCGGACGGCAACGTCGTGCACCTGGGCCACCACGCCCGCGCCGACGGGCGTTGGCGGGTCTACGCGTTCGCCGACGCGCCAGCAGCGGGGGAGCCCTCCGCGCTGCAGTCTTGGGCCGAGTGGGCCTCGTCGGACGACTCGCCGTTCGCGCTGTTCACGCCGGCTGGAGACGACGTCGATGCGGTGTTCGACGTCAAGGCGATCTACCAGCAGGGATTCGCGGATGTGGACGTCTCCCAGGTGCCGCAGGTGTTCCGTCCCCGCACCGGCCCGTTCGGCCTGACCGATGGGGAGAAGGTCTTCGCGGCCGGCCCCGGCGCGTGGAACGACGTCGACGTGTTCGCCGAACGGGGCCTCTCCCGCGACGGCGTGGTCGTGGTCGTCCGTCCCGACCAGTACGTTGCCCACGTCCTGCCGCTGACCGTGACCGCCGAGCTGGCCGCATTCTTCGCGCGGCATATGCTGCCCGCGCGCTGATGCCGGGAGGTCATGAGTTCACGCGGATGATCTCCCGCTGATATGGCGCGATCACCGACGTCGACACGCGCAGGTCGAGCAGGAGGAACGGCCGGTCGGCTGCCGGCTGCCGAACCCACTCCGCCAGCCGTTGCAGGTCGGCGAGACTCCGGACGACGACGCCCTCTGCGCCGACCGCACCGTCGAGCCCAGCGAAGTCGACCTCCGGGATGAGCATCGGCTCGGGCGCGAGGCCCTGCAGCCCGTACAGGTTCACCTCAGCGCTGTAGGCGGCGTCGTTCCACACCACCGCGAGTCCCCGGCCGCCCGCCACTCGCACCGCCGACTCTAGGTCCGAGAGTGCCATGAGCGCTCCGCCATCACCGGTCGTGAGCACGATCGTGGCGTCGGGGCGGGCCATGGCCGCCCCGGGCACGGAGGGGAATCCGAGCCCGATCGACTGGTAGGCGGTGCCGACCATCAGCATCCGGTCGGGGGCGGCGACGGGCCAATACATGTTGGCCCAGCCGATGAAGTGGCCGCCGTCGGAGACGACGACGCGGTCGCGGGTCGATGCCGAGCTCTCCAGCAGCTCGCCGATGCGGATTGCGGCCGCGCGCGGGTCCAGCCGGCCATCGGGGGCGAGCTCGGGGCTCTGTTCGCGCTTGGTCAGCGCCGTCCGGTCGATGCTCTCGCGCCAGCCGCTGGGGCGGGCGGCCGGCGTCCGGAGGCGTTCGACGAGTGCCTCTGCGACCAGTCGGGCATCGCCGCGGATGAACGCCCCGACGTGCGGGTGCGTCGCGGTCGGCGCGGTGTCCACCTGGACGATGCGGGTGCCGGGGGCGAACAGCTCGCCGAAGCGCATCGTGAACTGGTTGAGGCCGGCGCCGAACACGACCGCCACATCGGCCTCGCGGATCAGCGACATGGCGTCGTCCGCCCCGAAACCGCCGGTGACGCCGAGGTCGAACTCGGTACGCGGGAACAGGCCACGTCCGAGGGCGGTGCTCGCGGTCACGGCGCCGGTCGCGTCGGCCAGGGCTCCGAGCGCGGCACCGGCACCGGCGAGGTGGGCACCGCGTCCGGCGAGCAGGAAGGGGCGGTGTGCGCCGGTGAGCGCGTGCGCCAGCTCGGTCACGGCGGCGTCGGCGAAGGGAGCGGGCGCCAGCGGGGCGTTCCGCCGCGGCTCCGGCGGAACGGGCACCTCGCCGGCATCGAGGCGGGCGACGTCGTACGGGATCGCGAGTACCACGGGCGTCGACGACTGCAGCGCCTGCTCGATGGCGAGCACGGTCGTGGCGGCGGCGTCGGCCCGTCCGACCGTGTAGATGCGCACGCCGACGGCCGACGCCAGCGCGATCTGGTCGACGTCCCACGGGCGCGGACCGGAGGTGGGCTGGTCGCCGACGACGAGCACGAGCGGCACGTGCGCCTGTGCGGACTCGGCCAGCGCCGTCAGCGTGTTCGTGAAGCCGGCGCCGTACGTCGCGGTCGCCGCGGCCAGGCCGCCGCCCGCGCGATGGTAGGCGTCGGCTGCGACGACCGCGCCTGCCTCGTGCCGCACCGCGGTGTAGCGGACCCGCGTCGTGCGGTGGAGGGCGTCCAGCAGGTAGGCGTTGCCGTTTCCCATCACGCCGAACGCGTGTGAGACGTGCGCGGCGAGGGCCTGGGCGACATGGGCGGAGACGGTGGGCATGGCGGAGCGCCTTTCGAGACGGAACGGAGGGTGAGGCCGTATGTGTCTCGCCCGCGCGTGCGCGGAGCTGCGTGCCCATTTTTCGAGCACCGGGTGAATGATCCCCGGACGTGTTGAGTATAGGACGCGGCCGTCGGCGGACCGTCTCCTGCCGCGGAGGCCGGGTCAGTCGATGCTCTCGATCCCGCGCGCGCGGATCTCCTCCAGGTCCAGTCCGGATTGCAGCCGCCGCACCACGAGGTCGTCGACCGTGCCCTCCCGGCGCAGCCGCAGCAGCACCTCGCGCTCCCGGTCGAGCAGGGCGAGCTTCAAGCGCGTCGCCTCTTCGTGCCGGATCAGCGGGGAGCGCTGCGTGAGATCGACGCCGTCGCTCTCCGCGAGCATCTCGAGCGGGGCGCTCACCGTCCGGATGGCGCCGGTCGGCGGCACCGCGCTGACCGCTCCGGTCGCGGCCTCCGTCTCGTCGAGCATCCCCTCCAGTTGGGCGATCTCGTCGTCGACGCCCGCGCGCTGACGGGCCACCGCGCGGGCGTTCGTCAACTCCAGCCGCTGGTAGCCCTCGGCACGGGCGCGGTCGCGCACCTCGTCGCCGATGCCGTGCTCGGCGGCCAGGTCGTCGATGGCGGCCAGCGCCGCGCCCACGATGGCCCGCTGCGCGAGTTCGTACTCGTCCAAGGCGCCGTCGTCGGGCGGCAGCTTCGCCCATCGCACCACAGCGGGCAGCAGCGGTCCCTGCACCAGCAGGCTCAGCACGATCACGCCGGCCGTGACGAACACGATGGCGTCGCGCCCGGCCAGCGCGGATCCCTCGTTCGTCGTCAGCGGCACCGCGAGGGCGATCGCGAGCGAGACTGCGCCGCGGAAGCCGGCAACCGTATTGACAACGCGGCCGCGGTGGCGGCTGCCGGTAGAGCCCGGCGGTGCGGCGGATCCGCGTGTGAAGGGCGCGAACAGCAGCTGGAACGCGTAGCGCACGACGAACAGCGCCGCCCAGACGGCCACGGTCACCAGCAGCAGCCAGCCGACCTCGGCGAGGGGGATGTCGTGCAGCACGAACTGCACCTCCAGCCCGATGAGCACGAACAGCGCGCCGTTGAGCACGAACACCCCGAACGTCCAGATGCTGTTGGCCTGCCGGCGGGAGCCGGCGGTCGTGATCCGCGGACCGATCCAGGCCACGATCAGGCCGGCGATGACGACAGCGAGCACCCCGGATGCCGACACCAGCTCGGCGAGCAGGAACGCCGTGAACGGCAGCAGCACCATCGTGAGGTTGATCGCCAGGGTCGTGTGCAGCCGTCGCATGACGAGATAGGCGAGGGCCGCGGCGATGACGCCGGCCGCCGCGCCGCCGAGGTAGGAGATCAGCACGGTCGCGGTGATCGTCAGCGGCGTGACCTGGCCGCCCATCGCCAGCGCGACCGCGATGGCGTAGACGACGAGTGCGGTGCCGTCGTTGGTGAGGCTCTCCGCCTTCAGCTTCATGAACGTGCGCTGCGGCAGCAGGCGTCCGAGGGCGGCGACCGCCGTCGCGTCCGGCGGAGCGACGGCCGCCCCGAGGATCAGCGCCGCCTCCCATGGCAGGCCCATCCAGCTCGCGATCCCGGCGACGGCGAACGCGGAGGCGACCACGAGCAGCGTGCTCATCGGCACGATGTACCAGAGGGATCGGCGGACGCTGCGCAGCGACGTCGTCCAGCTCTCCCGGAACAGCATGATCGGCAGGAACAGCAGCAGGACGGTCTCCGGCGGCAGTTGCACCTCGCGCAGCTGGGGGACGAACCCCAGCAGCAGTCCGATGACCAGCAGCACGAGCGGCGTCGCGACGCGCAGACGCGGCGCCAGCACCGTGCCGGTGAGCACCGCGAGTCCGAGCAGGACCGTGGCCTCGAGACCTTCCATGACGCCTCTTCTCTGGGAGGGGGTGGTGCGCGTGGCTATCACAGCGTTCTGGCGGCCGCGGTCATTCCCATTTTCGCCGGATATATACGCTGTGGCGAATCTGTTCGCGCGGTTGTTCCGCACGTATAGTTTCTCGGCTTGTCGAGCGGGCCAGACTGGAAGGGCCCGCGGCGGTCGCGGGGGATGCGCAGGCATCCGGAGCGAGGGAGTCCCGATGACCGAGAACCGTGAGCAGGAGTTGCTGGCCGCTGTGCCCGATGGGCTGTACATCGCGGGCAGGTGGCGCGGGGCGACGGACGGGCGGACGCTGACGGTCTCCGACCCCGCGACCGGTCAGGCGTTGAAGACCATCGCGAGTGCGTCCGTCGCCGACGGCGCCGCCGCGCTGGATGCGGCATCCGACGCCTTCCCCGGCTGGGCCGCGACCCCGGTGCGTCAGCGCGCCGAGATCCTGCGACGTGCGTTCGACCTGCTGCAGGAGCGCAAGGAGGACTTCGCGCTGCTGATGACGCTGGAGATGGGCAAGCCCCTGGCCGAAGCCCGCGGCGAGGTCGCCTACGGCGGCGAGTTCCTGCGCTGGTTCAGCGAGGAGGCCGCACACGTGCAGGGCCGGTACGGAGCCAATCCCGAAGGTACCGGACGGATGATCGTCACGCACCATCCGGTCGGGCCCTGCTTCCTGATCACGCCCTGGAACTTCCCCCTCGCGATGGCCACGCGCAAGATCGCCCCGGCGCTGGCGGCGGGCTGCACGGTGGTGGTCAAGCCCGCCGAGCTGACGCCGTTGACGACCCTGCTGTTCGCGAAGCTGCTGGAGGACGCGGGCCTGCCCGCCGGCGTGGTCAACGTCATCCCGACCTCCACCTCCGGCGCTGTGTCGGAGCCGATCATCCGTGACCCGCGGCTGCGCAAGCTCTCGTTCACCGGGTCGACGCCGGTGGGCGTGCGCCTGCTCGAGCAGGCGGCGGGCGGGGTGCTGCGCACGTCGATGGAGCTCGGCGGCAATGCCCCGTTCGTGGTGTTCGCCGACGCCGACCTCGACAAGGCGGTCGAGGGTGCGATCGCGGCGAAGTTCCGCAATATCGGCCAGGCGTGCACCGCGGCGAACCGCTTCATCGTGCACCGTTCGGTCGCCGACGAGTTCGCCCGCCGGGTCACCGAGCGGGTCGACGGCTTCGCGATCGGTCGCGGAACGGAGGACGGCGTCGTGATCGGCCCGCTGATCGACGACCGCGCGGTGGCGAAGGCCGACACCCTCGTGCAGGATGCCGTCTCCCGCGGGGCGAGCGTGCGCACCGGGGGAGCGGCGATCGATCGTGCCGGCACGTTCTACGCGCCCACGGTGATCACCGACGTCGCGCCCGGCAGCGACATCCTGCGCGAGGAGATCTTCGGACCGGTCCTCGCGATCGTGCCGTTCGACGACGAGGACGAGGCGGTGCGGCTGGCCAACAGCACCGAGTACGGCCTGGTCTCGTACGTGTACACCGAGAACCTCGCGCGCGGTCAGCGGATGATCGAACGCCTCGAGACCGGGATGATGGGGCTGAACATCGGCGTGGTCTCCAACGCGGCGGCGCCCTTCGGCGGGTGGAAGCTGTCGGGGCTGGGCCGGGAGGGCGGTGCCGAGGGCATCCACGAGTACCTGCAGACCAAGTACACGCTCACCCCGGACCCGTTCGCCTGAGCGCGGCGGTGTCGGTGGTGCGCGCCACAATGGACGGGTGAACGACGTCAGGCTCCTCACGGAGAGGTTGCGCTCCCACCGGTTGAGCGCTCCGGCGGCGGATCCGGTCGCGGTGGCCAGGCACATGCGGGCGGTGCAGTCCCAGGAGTTCTGGGGCGGCCGCGCTCGCGGTGCGCTCGCGAGGCGAGCCCACCCTTCGCGACGTCGACCGGGCGTTCGCGCGGGGAGCGCTGGTGCGCAGCTGGACCCAGCGCGGCACGCTGCACATCGTCCCCGCCGAGGACCTGGGGTGGATGCTCTCCCCCACCGCCGAACGGCAGCTGCGCATGGCGGCGGGGCGCCACCGGCAGCTCGGGCTCGACGCTGACGCGTTTCGGGCCGCGGGGCGTGCCGCCCGTGCGGCTCTGCGCGGCGGCGACAGGCTCGCGCGGGCCGAGCTGACGGAGGCGATTCATACTGCGGGAGTGGCGACCGACGGGCAGCGCGGCGTGCATCTGCTGCAGGCACTGAGCCTGTGCGGCGTGATCTGCCAGGGGCCCGTCGTCCCGCGTGCCGACGGGATCACCCGCGAGCAGTTCTTCGTGCTCATGGAGGACTGGCTGCCGGCACAGACGTTCCCCGAGAATCCGGCGGCCGAGTTGTTCGCACGGTTCGTCGACGGCCACGGCCCGGCCACCGTCGACGACTTCGCCTGGTGGAGCGGTCTGACCCTCACCGCGTTCCGCGGCGGCGGCTGCCGCATCCGCCGCGGAACGGGTGCGCGTCGTCGACGCCCATCCGCAGTCACACTACGTCGCGCGCCGCACGCCCCGTGTCTCCGCCGCGCCGACGGTGATCGCGCTGCCCGCCTTCGACGAGTACTACCTCTCCTACCTCGACCGCGGCAGGGTGTGTGCACTGCCGCACCAGCGGCTGGTCGGCCCCGGCGCGAACGGCATGATCAGCCCGCTCCTCCTCTCGGGCGGCACGGTCGTCGGCCGGTGGAGCCATTCCCGCGCCCTCGGCCGCCGCGACGCCGCCCGGACGGAGATCTTCGAGACGTTGACCGTCGACGCGGATGCGGTCGCCACCGCGCTCGACCGTTACGCGCGCTTCGTGGCGGTCTGACCGTCTGCCACACTGGCTCCGTGAGCACGACCCCCGATCGTCGCGTCCGGCCGCGCACGGTCATCGCCGTCACGGTCATCATCGTGCTCGTCGCCGCGGTGTACCTCGTGGTGATCGCCCTGTACGCCTCCTCGGGGCGGATCACGGTCGCCGGGGCCGACACCGAACCCGACGACGACGTCGTCGTGCTCTCGATCACGCCGGAACGGGTGGACGCGGCGTCCAACCGCATCGTCGTGTCGGTCGTCCCGGTCTCGACCGGCGCGCTCCGCGACGCCGAGGACGGCCTCACCCTCGACGAGGACTTCTCCGTCCTGGTGTCCGGGGCGGACGGCACCAAGACGATTGACTATCCCGCGCACCAGGTCATCTCGGCCACCGAGGTGCAGCTCGTCGCCGACGGATACATCGAGCGATGGCCGTTCGACGAGTACACGGTCAGCACCCTCATGATCGCGGTGCACAGCGTCGACGGGGTCGTGGAGCCGATGAAGACCGTCATCACCGGCGCCGGACGCGTGCCCGGCTGGAACGTCGACGCCGAGATGGTCGGCACCGGGGAGACCATCGCGGTCGACGGAGAGCAGACCGAGGCGTCGGTGCTCTCGCTGACCGCGACGCGGAACGGGTCGACCGTGGCCTTCGGCGTCGTGCTGCTCTCGCTGATGATCGTGATGCCCGTGCTGGTGCTGACGGTCGCAATCACCGTCTACCGCGGTCGGCGGAAGGTCGAGGCGACGGTCATGAGCTGGATCGGCGCGATGCTGTTCGCCACTATCCCGCTGCGCAACTTCCTCCCCGGCTCGCCGCCGATCGGATCCTGGGTGGACTACCTCATCGTGCTCTGGGTCATCGCGGGTCTCGTCGCCGGCCTGGTGAGCTTCGTGCTGGCCTGGCTCCGCCGCGGACCCGCCGGAGACGAGCCCGCCTGAGAGATACCCGGCGCGCAGCTCCATGCCTCCGCCATCCGACTCGTCTTCGGCGATCTCCAGCTCGGCATCGCGCGCGTCGCGCTCGCTCGGGCGCGGGAGCGCCGGCGCCTGTCGGACGCGCGCGCCGGGGCGGCTCAGCTCCCCGCGTGCCGGTCGAGGAAGGCGTATACCTCGTTGTCGTCGACGCCGGGGAACGCCCCCGAGGGCAGCGGCGAGAACATCTGCATGTGCACGCGTGCGCTCGGCCACGCCTTGCCGGCCCAGCGCGCCGCGTCGTATCCGGAGGCGCGGCGACAGCACGATTCGTCCGGGCAGGTCGAGACGGCCCGCGTGGTCGTCTCGCGGCCGCGGAACCACTTCGCGTCGTCGAAGGGCACGCCGACGGTGATCGAGAACTCGCCGTCTGCGGTGGTGCCCGTCTGCGACGAGCACCAGAAGGTTCCCGACGGGGTGTCGGTGTACTGGTAGTGCTCGGTGGTGCGGTTCTGCTCCTCGAACGCGGATCGTGCCGCGAACCATCGGCAGACGATCTGGCCCTCGACCGCTCCGGTGACATCCATCGGGAGGGGGAGCTCGTCGTTCTCGTACACGCGTGAGATCGCGCCCGATCCGTCCACCCGGAGGAAG
>JAATGR010000239.1 GCA_015654575.1 Actinomycetales bacterium | reverse complement strand
GCGAACAGGTCGGGCCGCGTCCGCGACAGGCGGTTCAGCCCGTTGAGCTCGGCCGCGACCTCCTCGTGGTCGTACCACATCCAGGTGATGTCGGCGCGGGGGGTGACCAGCTCTGCGGCGAGTTTGAGCTGCACCGCGACCCCGCCCTTCATGTCGACGGTTCCGCGGCCCCAGAGGTGCGGCTCGCCGTCCACGTCGATCAGACGCGTGGGCACGTTGCCGTTGATCGGCACGGTGTCGATGTGCCCGGCGATCACGACCCGCTGCGGCCGCCCGAGGTCGGTGCGGGCGGCGATCGTGTCACCGTCGCGATCGACGTGCAGGTGCGCCAGGTCGCCGACGACCGCCATGATCTCGTCGGCGATCTGGCCCTCGTCACCGGAGACGGAGGGGATGTCGCATAACGCCTGCGTGATCTCGACAGCGGAGGCGGAGAGGTCGAGCCGTGGCATCCCCCGAGTCTACCGAGCACCCGGAGGCGCTCGGTGTTCCCGCTAGCCTGGAGGGATGAGCGAACGGTGGATCTGGGCGGCAGGGCTTTCGACGCGGACGGAGGACGGCACCGTGCTGGACGCCTGGTATCCGGCTGTGCACACCGGCGGACTGCCAGACGGCACCACCGCCGAGAGCGCGGCGGCCGCGGCCGGATTCGGCGACGGCATCGGCCCGGACCCGCGCCGCGCCGTCACGGTCGAAGCGGTCGCGCTCGCGATCGACCTGGATGCGGCGCCCGCCTCGACCCCCGACGCCTACCTGCGCCTGCACGCCCTGTCCCATCTGATCGCACGTCCCAACGAGGTCAACCTCGACGGGATCTTCGCCCACCTCCCCAACGTCGCCTGGACCACGGCGGGGCCGGTGCACCCGAAGGAGCTGACCCGGTTGCGCCCGACGCTGCGGCGCCACGGCATCCAGGTGCAGAGCCTCGACAAGTTCCCGCGCCTGACCGACTACGTCGTGCCGACGGGTGTCCGCATCGCCGACGCCTCGCGGGTGCGGCTGGGTGCCCACCTCGCGCCGGGGACGACGGTCATGCACGAGGGGTTCGTCAACTTCAACGCCGGCACGCTCGGAGCCTCCATGGTCGAGGGGCGCATCTCGCAGGGCGTCGTCGTCGGTGCCGACAGCGACATCGGCGGCGGCGCCTCCATCATGGGGACGCTCTCCGGCGGCGGCACGCACCGCGTCTCGATCGGGGCGCGGTCGCTGCTGGGTGCGAACGCAGGCATCGGCATCTCCCTCGGCGACGACTGCGTCGTGGAGGCCGGCCTCTACGTCACCGGCGGTTCGAAGGTCGTGCTCGCCGACGAGCCGGTCCGTGCGGACGGCACCCGCCGGAGCGTGAAGGCCGTCGTCCTCAGCGGCCGCAACGGCATCCTCTTCCGCCGCAACTCGCTGACGGGCGCGATCGAGGCCGTGCGCCGCGTGGGCGTCGGCGTCACCCTGAACGAGGCCCTCCACATCTGAGCGCCCTATGCTCGCAGCATGGGAGCACGACTGGGAAAGAAGATCTACGAGGACGCCCTGGCTCGTCTTCAGGCACAGCTGGTCGACATGCAGGCCTGGGTGCAGGCCAGCGGCGCACGCGTGATCGTGATCTTCGAGGGGCGGGACGCGGCGGGCAAGGGCTCGACCATCAAGCGGGTGTCGGAGTACCTGAATCCGCGGGTCGCCCGCATCGTGGCCCTGCCGACGCCGAGCGACCGGGAGAAGAGCCAGTGGTACTTCCAGCGGTACGTCCCGCACCTGCCGGCCGCGGGTGAGATCGTGCTGATGGACCGCTCCTGGTACAACCGGGCCGGCGTCGAGCACGTGATGGGCTACTGCACCAACGCGCAATACCACCGCTTCCTGCACCAGGCGCCGATCTTCGAGCGGATGCTGACCGAGGAGGGCATCATCCTGCGCAAGTACTGGTTCAGCGTCTCCGACGTGGAGCAGGAGCGCCGCTTCCACGACCGCGCCGCCGACCCGATGCGACGCTGGAAGCTGAGCCCCAACGACGTGCTGTCGATCACCCGCTGGGAGGACTACTCCCGCGCGAAGGACGCCATGTTCGTCCACACCGACATCCCCGAGGCGCCCTGGTTCGAGGTCGACAACGAGGACAAGCGGCGTGGTCGGATCAACATGATCCATCACCTGCTGGGGAGCATCCCCTGGCAGAGCGTCGACCGGAAAGAGGTCGTCATCCCGCCCCGGCCGGCATCTGGCGGCTACGAGCGCCCGCCGCGGGAGCAGACCACGCAGGTGCCCGACTACGCGGCCACGCTCGAGCACCAGGGCTGAGGGTCCGCGCAAGGTCGTGTGGCCGCGGGGCGCGCCCCCGCAGGTGGTGGTGCTCCGGGGTGACGGTGCCGGCGCTCTACGGGTGATAGGTGCTGGTGTCCGGGGCACACATCGCCGCCCAGCCAGAAATGCTGGTCGCCTGTGGCTGCCACCCCGCGCCGCAAGCCACCACAACTGACAACCATTTCTGGGGGGCGAGAGACAGCTGTCGCCTGTGGTCGCGTCGCGTGTCAGCATCCCACCACAGGTGACAAGCATTTCTGACGGAGATCCTCTCCTCCCCAGCCGTGGGCGGGGTGAGGAACTGTCCACACCCTGGTCCCGCATGTCCTCGCGGCGCGGGAAAGGGTTCACAGTGGGCGGATGCCACGCCCTCCCGCCCCGCTCCCCGACCGCATCGGACACGCGTTCTCCGTGCCGGTCGCGCGCGCCGCAGGGATCTCCCGCGGCCGGCTTCGCGCCGCGGATCTCGCCGCCCCGTATCGGGGGGCGCGCCTGCGCCGCGACACGGAGCAGCGGCCGGTCGAGATAGGTGTGCTGGCACGCGACCGTACGGTGCGGGCCACGGTGCTCGCGCGCGTCGCCGCGTACGAGACGGTGCGGCGTCCACACGTGTTCTACACGGGGCGCACCGCGGTGGTGCTCTATGACCGGCTGTTCGACGACGATGACGGAGAAGGGGCGATCGAGGTCGCGGTCGCGGCCCCGCATCGTGCGCCCCGCGGCGCCGGAGTACGCGGCCGCCAGCTGTCTCCGTCCCTCGTCTTCGTGCGGGAGGTGTCGGGTCTCCCCGTCGCCAGCCCGGCGAGTGTCTGGGCCGGGCTCGGCGCACAGCTCGGCCCGCGCGAGCTGATCCGTCTGGGCGATGCCCTCGTGAGGGTGCCGCGCGGTGAACGTGGCATCGCGTGTCCCGAACAGCAGTGGGCGACGCTCGCCCAGCTGCGGGCCGCCGCTGCGATCCCTGGACGACGAGCGCGCCCGGCGTTGGAGCGCGCGCTGGCGCAGGTTCGGGTCGGGAGCATGTCCGTGCTGGAGACCGATCACCGCCTCGCCTGCGATGCGGAAGGACTGCCGGAATCCCTGCTAGATGTCGAGATCCGCGATGCTCGCGGACGCCTCCTTGGCATCGCCGACGCCGCCTATCCGGACCAGCACGTGCTCGTCGAGGTCGAAGGGGGCCATCACCGGCTCCATGACCGTCAGTGGAACCGCGACATCGACAAGCACGCTGCGTTCACCGCAGCGGGATGGCAGGTCGTCCGGGTGACCGCGCGTCACATCCGCCGCAGGGATCACCGGTCGGCGCTGATCGTCGCAGATGCCCTGCGCCGGGGCGGGTGGTCGGGGTGACGCAAGGAACCTTGTTCAGCTATTACGGGAACGATCCCTGGCAGAGGCAACACGCGACAAAAGGATCGTGCGGCCTCCAGCGGGAGGCTCAGGACCGGCGACGGCGGGGATCCCTCGGGCGACCCCGATGCCTCAGCGCGCCCCGGGATAGGAGCGCTCGGGCGCCCCCGTGTACAGCTGCTGCGGGCGACCGATCTTCATCTGCGGGTCCGTGATGGCCTCACGCCACTGCGCGAGCCACCCCGGCAGCCGGCCGATCGCGAACAGCACCGTGAACATGCGGGTCGGGAAGCCCATCGCCTTGTAGATCACGCCGGTGTAGAAGTCAACGTTCGGGTAGAGGCGACGCTCTTTGAAGTAGTCGTCCTCGAGGGCGATGAGCTCGAGCTCCTTCGCCAGGTCGAGCAGCGGATCGCTCACCCCGAGTGCGGTGAGCACCTCGTCGGCCGAGGCCTTGACGAGCTTCGCACGCGGATCGTAGTTCTTGTAGACGCGGTGTCCGAAGCCCATGAGCTTGACGCCGGCCTCCTTGTTCTTCACCCGCTCCACGAAACGCTGCACGCTCTCACCGGAATCACGGATCTGCGCGAGCATCGTCAGCACGGCCTCGTTGGCGCCTCCGTGCAGCGGCCCGGAGAGCGCCTGGATGCCCGCCGAGATCGACGCGAACTGGTTCGCCCCGGTCGAACCGACCAAGCGCACCGTCGAGGTCGACGCGTTCTGCTCGTGGTCCTCGTGCAGGATCAGCAGCAGCTCCAGTGCGCGCGACATC
>JAATGR010000173.1 GCA_015654575.1 Actinomycetales bacterium | reverse complement strand
GTTCTTCCCGATCAGTGACAACTCGATCATCCTGGCGGCGATGCTGGGGCTCGCGGTGGGCATCGACTACAGCCTGTTCATCCTGTCCCGGTTCCGAAACGAGCTTCGCGGCGGTCGCCGCGTCGAAGACGCCGTCGCCCGGGCGACCGGCACGGCCGGCACGGCGGTCGTCTTCGCCGGGATGACCGTCATCGTCGCTCTCGTCGCTCTCCTCGTGGCGAACATCAGCTCCATCACGGAGATGGGGTTCGCGGCAGCGGCGGCGGTGGCCGTCGCGGTGCTCCTCGCGTTGACGCTCCTGCCCGCGCTGATGCGCACCCTCGGCGTGCGGGCACTGTCGAGGAAGCACCGCCGGCAGCTGGCCGCCGGCGAACTGTGGATCGAGGGCACCAGCCCGCATAAGCGCGGGATCCTCCGCGGATGGGGCAGCGCGGTGGTGAACAAGCCCGTTCTGTCGATCGTCGCCGGTGTCTCGCTGCTCGCCGTCGTCGCACTGCCCATGCTGAGCATGCAGACCGCGTTCAGCATCCCCGGCGGCTCCGACCCGGGATCCACGGAACGCACCGCCTACACCCTCATCGTCGATGAGTTCGGCGGCATCCAGAGCCCGCAGGTCGTCCTCGCCGAAGGCGACGACATCGCCGCGCAGACCGCGGTGATCGACGATCGGCTCGCGGCTCTGGACGGCGTGCAGACCGTGGTCCCCGCCGTGGTCTCCGCGGACGGGACGATGGCCCGGTTCACGGTGATCCCCGACGGCGGCCCGATCGACGAGCAGACGAAGGAGATCGTCCACACCATCAGGGACGACGCCGATCTCGCGCCGGGCGTGCACCTGGAGGTCACGGGGGAGACAGCGATCGGCATCGATCAGGATGCCGCGCTGATGGCGGCCCTGATCAAATACCTCGTGGTGATCGTGCTGATCTCCCTGCTCCTGCTGATCGTCATGTTCCGCTCTCTGCTGGTTCCGCTGGTGGCCACCCTCGGGTATCTGCTGTCGGTCGCGGCATCCTTCGGCGCCAGCACGGCCGTGTTCCAATGGGGCTGGCTGGATCCGCTGATCGCGGCACCCCAGGGCGACCCGATGCTCAGCCTGCTCCCGCTCCTGCTCGTCGGCGTGCTCTTCGGGCTCGCGATGGACTACCAGGTGTTCCTCGTCTCCCGCATCAAGGAGATGCACGACAACGGGATGGCGCCCACGGCTGCGATCATGACGGTCGTGTTCGGCGGATTCGCGACCGGCACGTTCGCGATCGGCGCATCAATCGCGTTCGGCCTCATGATCGGTGTGCTCGCCGACGCGTTCGTCGTCCGCCTCGTCCTGATGCCCGCCGTCCTCAGCCTACTGGGCCGTGCCGCGTGGTGGCTGCCGCGCTGGCTGGATCGGGTCATCCCGCGCATCAACACCGAGGGGCACGCGCTCCAGAGCCGGCCCGCGACCGAGGACCGGCGGGTTCCGGTCGACGCCTGACGGCGACAGGGAAACACCGGGGAGGTGCGGGGTCGGACCCTGCACCTCCCCGGTGTGCTGGCGCGGTCCCGCGCCGGGATGCGCGCGGTGGACGAGCCCGGATCAGGCGGTCGCGGTCGCGGCGGTCTCCTGGATCTCCTCGGCCGTGGGCACCTCGGACTGGTTGCGGAAGTGCCCGATGACGACCAGAGCGAGGCCCGCCGCGGCCCAGATCGCGAGCGTCAAAATCGGCCGGGCGAGGTCGGCGTCGGGGAAATACGAGACGTCCTTGAGGAGCGTGCCGCCAGCGCCCGGTGGCAGATACTGGCCGATCTCTCCCCACGGCTTCGGGTAGAACTCTTTGGGGAAGGAGGTGCCGGAGATCGGGTTCCCGATCAGCATGAACAGCACCGGCCCGACCGCGACCCCGGCTCGGCCGAAGAGCGACGCGAAGCCCACGATCGTCGCACCCATGGACAGCAGCGCGAGCGAGAAGGCGCCGGCCACGGCGAAGTAGTTGCCACCGAGCACCTGGAACCAGCCCTGCATGATGCCCGCGATCGCCGCGCCCGAGACCACGGCATAGATCAGCAGTGCGGTGACCCGTCGCCAGGCGCCGTTCACGAGGAACGTCACCAGCATGCCGCCGATCATGCCGCCGAACACGAGCGGGAGGGCCGCGGAGGTGAGCCCGGCGCCTCGCGGGTCGCCGGAGACGAGCGGGACGACGTCGGTGAGCGCCACGGTGACCGTGGGCGCGGTCGCGCCCGCCGCCATCGCTGCCGCCGTCGCTTGCTGCCGGAGCATCGTCTGCATCGTCGCCTGCAACTGCGTCATGAGCTGGTTCGTGGCGGTGGAGGCGGCCGAGCTCGTGAGCACCTCCGGAGTATCGCCGAGGATGATGGCGCCGTATGCCTCGCGGGTTTCGATCGACTCCACTGCCGCGTCACGGTCGGCGACCTCGATGAGGGAGATCGCACCGTCCGACTGTTCGTCGACCGCGTCCTCGACGGTCTGCAGGACGGTGGCCGGTCCCGAGATCGCGACGGGCACGTCTTGCGGATCGAGCGTCGCGCTCGGCCACGAGAAGGCGACGACGACGACGCAGACGATCACGGAGAATAGGATCCCGAGCGTCGCCGCCCGTGGCCACGGGGTGCTGTGGGGTCGAGGGGCGGAGGGCGGTGCGGCGGGCTCTGTCATGATGCTCCTTACAAAACGAATACTCGTTCTTTATAATCGCGATACGGTGCAGATGCAACCGGGAGTCGGTCTGTCGGAGGAGGAAGCGATGCCGAAGGTCAGCGACGCACACCGTGAACGGGTGCGGGAACAGATCCTCGATGCCGCCATCGGCTGTTTCGCCGAGCGTGGCATTCGGCCGACGACCATGGCGGACATCATCGCCGCGTCGGGCCTGTCCGCGGGGGCGATCTACGGGTACTTCGACAGCAAGCAGGAACTCGCCCTCGCCGCCATGCGTCGCACCATTGCCGGGCGCGCCGCCGACGTGGACGACGAGGCTGCGAACGGTGCGTTGTCCCCGGCGCAGATCCTTCGCGCATTGTCGGAGGGATACCCGATGAACGGCGTCCCGCCGGCGCTGGTCGTTCAGCTCTGGGGCGAAGCGATGAGCGACGATGACTTCCGGGCCGTGGCGAATGTCGCCTTCGGTGAGATCTCGGGGGTCTTCATCGTCCACCTCACCCGGTGGGGTCAGGTCGTCCGCGGGATGTCAGAGACGGATGCCGCGGAGTGGGCCACGCGCATGATCCCCGTCCTGCTCGCGCTCGCCCAGGGGTTCATCCTGCAGCGCGAAGTGCTGGCTCATTTCGACCGCAGCGCCTACCTCGCCGGCGTTGACGAACTCTTCGGCGCCGCGGGCTGACCGCGGCCGGTGGCGTGATCGTGCGCGGCCGGGAGATGGTGATGAGTGTCTGTGAATGCGACCGCCGGGGGAGATGGCGATTAGAATGCATTCGTACGCATGTAATTTTCGGAAGGGCACGCACTTCATGACCACCTACAACGTCGGCCTCCTCGTCGGCAGCATCTCCTCGACCTCGATCAACCGGCGACTCGCCAGCGCACTGGTCAAACTCGCTCCGCAGGCGGGCCTGACCCTCACCGAGATCCCGATCGTGGGTCTGCCGTTCTACTCCTCCGACCACGACGCGGCCATCCCGGCAGAGGCGGCCGAGTTCAAGGGAGCGATCGAGTCCTCCGATGCCATCCTGATCGTCACCCCGGAGTACAACCGGTCGATTCCCGGTGTGCTCAAGAACGCACTGGACACCGCGAGCCGTCCGTGGGGTCAGAACAGCTTCGCCGCGAAGCCCTCCGCCGTGATCGGTGCGTCGGTCGGCGCGATCGGCACCGCGGTCGCGCAGCAGCACCTGCGTTCGATCCTGTCGTTCCTGGCCTCCCCGGAGCTGGCGCAGCCCGAGGCCTACATCCAGTTGCGCGAAGGCCTGATCACCGACTCCGGCGAGGTGACCGATGAATCGACCGCCGAGTTCCTGCTGTCCTGGCTGAAGGCCGTTCACGCCCACATCGCGAAGACGCTCAGCCCCGCCGTCTGAGATCCCGGCATCCGGAGGGGGCGCGACGGCATCGGCCGCGCGCCCCCTCCGGCATGACATGGTCTTGCCCCTGTCTCGGAGAGGTCGCCTTCCGGCCGCGGACGGTAGCGTCTGCGCTCACACCCCGATCTCGGGACGATGGCCGCGGTTCCCGGGCGCGCCCGCGCAGGAGGTGACACCGCTCGTATCCGTCATGGCTGCGGGTCTGGATGGGGTCGTTGCTCGGGATGAGGGTCATCCGCAAGGTCTGGATAAGAGTCGATTCCGATGAGAGGTATTCGACGGTGAGTCACCCGGATCGCCGGAAAGGCGCATGGACCGGCGCCGGGGGCGCGCTCCACATCAGCAGGTCGTCGAGGCTGAGGCGGAGCGCGCCGGTGACCGGGAGCAGCGACTTCAGGTTCGGAGCACGCTCGCCCGTCGTCGCGGACACGGCCGCGACGTTCTCTGTGCGTCCCGGCAGGTTCACCCCGAGCGGACGCTTCGACGATCCACGACGGTAGATCGGCCGGGGCCTGGCCCCCGCCGTCGGGAGCGAGGATGGTGCCGGTCACAGCATCCCCGACACCGAGCGCGTCGAGTGCCGTCTCGGCAAAGCCCATCGATTCCGGCCTCGTGAAGGGACGCCTTCAGGAGATCGATGCCCGGTAGATCGACTCGATCGATGCGTCGAGGGTGCGGTCGAAGTCCTCGTCGCTCTGCGAGACGCTCAGACCGTCGAGCAGCGCGCGACTGAAGCTCGCGATCACCCCGGTGTTGCGGGCGAGTCGGCGGTTCGCCTCGTCGCGGGGGTATCCGCCGGAGAGCGCCAAGACCCGTGCGACGCGGGGATGGGCGACGAGGTCGGAGTAGAAGCCGTCGATGGTCGGGATCGTGATCTTGACGGCAACGCTCCCGGGCGCCTCCATGGTGTCGAGCTGCCGGAGCAACTCGGCCTTCAGTAGCGCTTCCGCCTCGGCTTTGTCGGGGGCGTCGATGTCGATCTCAGGCTCGAGGATCGGCAGCAG
>JAATGR010000003.1 GCA_015654575.1 Actinomycetales bacterium | reverse complement strand
GCGCCGGCTGATCTAACACCCTCGCCCTGATTCCGTGCGCGAACCTGCGCCGTCATGCAGACTGAGACGGTGAAGGGGGCACCGGGGCGACGCATGATCGTGGCCGGCGTCGTGGCCGGGATGCTGTGGGTCGCCACGGGGACCGTCTCACACCTGCTGACGCAAGGGTCGGGCACGCTCGCCCGCCTTGGGTCGCTGATGCCCGCGGTCATCCCCTCGTCCATCTGGAATTGGCCGGTGCTGTGGGCTCCGACCGTGATCGGTCTCGGCACGGTGGGGGTGGCGCTGGCGTCGGTCGGTGTGGCCTCGCTCATCCGTCGCGGTGCGGCATCCGCGGGGCTGATCGGCACCTGGTTCTCGGTCGTGGTCGCAGCGTCTGCGGTCGGGGCGGCGATCGACGTCTTCGGCGTCCTCGCGGATCTTCCGCTGGTGGGACTGCTCGCGTTCAGCAGCAGCTTCGGTGACGTCGCGGCCATCGGAGCGCTGTGGGGACTGATCGCGGGATGGGTGCCGGCCCTCGTCGCGGTGCGTGCGCCCCGGACGGATCCCCGCGCCCCGCGTTCGCGGGCATGGCTGCCGATTGCGGCGGGTGCCGTGCTCGTGCTGTTCGTCGTGGTGGGTCTGGCCGGAGCCCGGGTGGCGCGCACCGACAACGCGCAGCAGGCTGCCGTCGCGGGGGGCACGGCCCCGCCGCAGGGCGGAGCCCTGCCCGACCCCTACGCGCAGGGCAACGCGGTGCCGACGGTGGCGCCCACGTCCGATGAGTCCGGTTCGACGACGTGCACCCCGGCGGTGGCGACGCTGCTGAAAGGCGACCCCGATGCGGCGACGGGGCACCGGTCGCTGGCGATCCGGCTGATGAATTTCTCCGACCAGCCGTGCACCATCGAGGGATATCCGGATGTCGCCTTCGGCGATCAGAACTCCCACGACCTCGCGGTGGCGATCGAGCACGGCGGCTCGTTCATGACCACCGATCCCGGCGCGCAGCCCGTCGAGGTGCCGCCGGGTGGAACCGTGATCGCCTCCCTCGGCTGGGATGCGAACGCCACCGCCGGGGCGCTCGTGACGACGACGCTCTACGCCGCGCCACTGGCCGGCATGGACCGCGGATCCTGGCCGCTCGACCTCGATATCGTCGAAGGCTCGACCGTGTCCGTCACCGCCTGGCAGCCCGACACCACCGGCGGCGGGTCTTCCTCCTGACCTCCTGACCTCCTGACCTCCTGACCTCCTGACCGCAGGAGACCGCCTATCTCCGCGCCAATAGGTGCTGAGTGTCCATGACACGCGGTTCCGTCGCGGGCGTCCTCCGCGTGTCGTGGACACTCAACGGGTGGGACCCGTGCACTGCACCAGCGGGAACCATGTGGGCCCTGCCGGACAGTACACAGTGGGGAGTGGAGGAGGGGCCGGATGCGCGGAGCCGACGGAGCACGATTCGGGCGGCGCGGATCGGCCGGAGCGCGGCCGGCTCGGTCCTCTTCGGCGGCCTATGCTGAACGGGCACAGGCGGTCGAGCATCGGGGGCGGCGTGGCGGAGGCGATGGAGCCGGCGGATGGCGAGCTGCTGTTCCGCGTCTCCCACGGCGACGAGAACGCCTACCGCGCGATCTTCCGCCGGCACGAGCGGGCGTGCTACCGGTTGGCGCTCGCCTTGACGCGTTCCGTATGGGATGCGGAGGAGGCCGTGGGATCGGCGTTCGCCGCGTTGTGGCACAAGCGGCAGCGCGTGCGTCTGGTGGATGACTCCGTGCTGCCGTGGCTGCTGACGGTGGTCTCTTTCGCGGCGAAGAACCAGTTGCGCGGTGCCGCCCGGTACCGACGGCTGCTGGGCAGGGTGCCCCGTGGCGAGGTCGAGCCGGATCACGCCGACGAGGTCGCTCGCGTGGCGGATGCGGAGGGCGTCGTCGCGGAGGTGCGAGAGGTGCTGGGCACGTTGAATGCGCGTGATGCGGCGGTCGTCGCGCTGTGCCTGGTGCAGGGGTTGTCGATGGCGGATGCCGCGGCGGCCCTGGGCGTGCCGGAGGGCACGGTCAAGTCGAGGCTGTCGCGGGTGCGGGCGCGGTTGCGGAGCGACCTGGCGCATCTCGCACCCGGAGCGAAGGAGGTGACGGAATGAGCGATCGGATGCCGCGCGGCGGCGCCATCGAGGACGCGCTGGTCGCCCAGATGCACCGCGACCTCACCCGGCGCCCCTGGTACAAGCGCTGGCAATGGCGGTTGGGGATGGTCGGGGTGGGTGCGCTGGTCGTGGGCGCGGGCACGTTCGCCGGGACGACGCTGCTCACGCACGAGGAGGTGACCGATACCTCGTGGGTGCAGTGTCTTTCGGAGGCTCAGCTCAACCCAGATGGTTCTTTGCCGGCACACGCCGCCACCGTGGCATCCCCCGATGGGATGATTCCGATCGATGATGCGAAGGCGTTGTGCGCGCAGATGTGGGAGGCGGGCGTGATGACCAGCGCCGATCCGCTAGACGCATCACCGTCACCGGGCGTGGTGCCCAGCGAGTTCACTGTCTGCGTAGGCGACGACGGAGAGGCTGTCGTCGCCCCGGGCCGGATCGCCTGCTCTACTCTTCGGCTGCACCCATATCAGCCATAGGTTCCCCACGGGCGGTAAACGACCGATGAGGTTTTCCCCTCAAGGGTGGCGCTCAATGAGGTGCAGTATGGCGTGCAGTTCGCCACGGCGCCACCGTAGGACGCATTCACATAGTCGCTCACCCAGCAATTGCTGACCCCCTCTGAGGACTGGATGACGTCGTTCCACCCGGACGGCATCGACGGGAACCCGTACGTCACGCCGTAGCATCCGCTGCCGGCGCCCCACTGCACGAGCACCGAACCGGTGCGGCCCGTCCCCGTGTACTGGCGGCCGATGATGACGGTGCTCGTGGTCACGGCATCGACTGCTGCACGAGCCTGGGGCACGAGCTGCTCGTAGTCACCGGGTGCTCCCTCCTCGATGAACGCTTCGGCCTCGTCCAGGGTGTCGAAGCACGACATCACGACCGGTGCGTCCGGGTCGGGCTCGCCCACCTGCGGCACCGTTCCCATCGTGCAGGCGCGAGCGTCGCCCGCCGGGTCGTCGACGGCCGCGTTCGCGCTCATCGGCACGAGCACCGCCATCACCGCCACCGTCACGCCCGCCAGCGCGAGCGTCTTCCTGGATCGCATGTCGACCTCCGTCTCGTCGGAACTCCTGCCCTGTGATGTCCGGATACACGCGAACGGTTCCCGATCAGCAGATCTGCGCGGGAGGGAACCGAGAAGGAGGTGGTGGACATAACGACGTAGAGACACACGCACGAACCACCACCGGGAGGCGAAATGACACCGTTGACTGAAGCGGAGCATCGGTGCCGCAGACACATCGCCGGAATGCAGTTCGCCGACGTGATCCGACACAAGCGCGCAGCTCTGGGGATGTCGCAGGAGCAGGTCGCGCATCAGGCCGGACTCTCGGTCTACGCGTACAGCTCTCTCGAACGCGGGCGCAGCCCGTCGGGCGGTGATGCGAACCCCACCCTCGATACCGTCCTGAGAGCGCTCAGCGCGCTCGGTATGCAGCTCGAAGAGGCCATCGGTGCCGGTCGTGGGTTGACCGAATCGAGCAACTGAGATTGCTGGAGCGTTCCTGCCTCCGGTGCCACCCTGGGCCATACGAGAAGAACGGAAAGACGACCGGGCTATCTCTTGGTCGCCTCAAAGGAGAGGAGAATCGAAATGCGCAAGACATTCGAAGATAAGCGGAAGGTCGGCTGGCGTTCGCTAGCAGGTGGCGTGGTCGCGCTGGCGCTGTTGGTGGGCGCGGCGGTCCCCGCACACGCCGCCAAATTGGCGGTCGGCGGTGACGTGAACTGAACTGGTTCGTGGGTCGAGTACACGACCCCGCGTAACACGACGTCGAGCGGGCCGACTCAGCTCTACCTCACCAATGGGGCGGGAAGCCCGTGGGGTGACTGGCAGACGACGGTCGGTGTGAAGATCACCGCAACCGGAGCACTCCACCAGGCGACGATGGTGACGGGGTCCTCGCCTTGGGGAACGATCATTTCATCGGGAACCTATGTGACCGGAACGTGGTTCACCATGCGGGCTCATATGCAGACGTCGAGCGGCACCTGCGATAACAACTGGGCCGGCGATCTCTACTATTGACCGGCATCGGGCAGCGGAGGGAGGACATATGATCGGTCGTCGACTTCACCCGGCAATGGTGCCGTTGGTGGTTCTGCCTCTGCTGCTCGCGGGCTGTGCGACGTCGGCCCCGGAGGGGGCGGATGAAGAGTCGCACGAGACGTCGTTTCTCGATTACGACGGAATGGTCGCGGAGTACACGCAGACCGCGCAGACGCTTTCGCTCCCGGAGGGTTACAGCTTCCCCGCCGAGCCGTTCGAGCGGACCGACGAGCTCTACCAGCAGGGCTTCGGCGCCAACCAGGCGGTCTTCATCTGGAACTGCGACTGGGGGCGCGAGTGGCTCGCGGTTCGGGGTGTCGATGAGACGGCGGCGGCGCATGCCTTCGAGATGTACGCGTCGGTGACCGAGACCGACACGTACAAGCAGTCGTGGGATCCGGTCAGCATCCAGGTTCCCTTCGAAGCGGCGTTGGAAGCGGCCGAGCTCGGCGATGCCTCGCAGATCCAAGCGGACCTGACCACCAATTGCCCGGAATGACCCGTCACACGCCAGCGGCGGCGGCGCTCATCGCCGTCGTGCTGCTGCTGACCGCGTGCACAGCTGCACCCGGTCAGACCTCGCCATCACCGGACGATGCTCAGCCGTCGACGGTCAGCGTGGAACGTCGGTCGCTGACCTCGACGGTCGTCCTGGGCGGCACGGTCGTCCCGGCCCCGGAATACCTGGTCGAGGCGTCCATGTCGGGACGGATCGAGATGAACGCTCTGCCGGTGCCGGGCACGGCCGTCACGGAAGGCCAGTCCGTGGGGAGCATCGACGGCGAGGACGTGATCGTGCCGGCCACCGGCACGATCACCGATGTGCTGACCGCCGCCGGTGCGACCGTCGTCGCACGCCTCCCCGTGGCGGCGGTCGCCTACGAGGGGTTCGGAGTTCTGGTCGATGTGCCCGTCGCAGACCAGTATCGGCTCTACGAGGGCGGCCTCTCAGCCCTCGTCAACGTCACCGGCGGACCATCGGGCCTGGAGTGCCGGCTCGTCACCCCGCGCTCGGCGCTGGAAGCGGCGGATGACGTCTCCGTGCTGTGCCTGTTACCGCCGGACGCCGCCGTGGCATCCGGTCTGGAGGCGAAGGTGGGGCTGAACACGGGCAGCCGCACCGATGTGCTCGCGCTCCCCTTGCAGGCCGTGTCCGGACGAGCGGACCAGGGCGAGGTCTCGCGGGTGAACCCGGACGGCACGCACGAGACCGTCACGGTCGGTCTCGGCATCACCGACGGTGTGTACATCGAGATCGTCAGCGGCCTCGAGCTCGGTGACACGGTCCTGAGCTACCCGCCGGGAATCGGATAGAACGTGGCGGATGTCGTCGTCGGGCAGGATCTCGCCGCATCGGTACGCCTTCCGGGCGGGGAACGTCTGCCCATCCTCCGTGATGTGTGCATCCGCATCCCCGAGGGAACCTCCGCGGCGATCCTCGGCAGATCGGGGTCCGGCAAGAGCACGCTGCTCGCGATGCTCGGGCTCATGAACCGCCCAGACCAGGGAGAGCTCACGATCGCGGGCCATGCCGCGACCGGGCTGAGCGAGCACGATGCCGCACGCCTTCGCAACTCGCTCATCGGCTTCGTCTTCCAGGGCTACTCCCTGATCGAGCACCTCACGGTGCAGGAGAACGTGGAGCTTCCCTTCTCCTTCGGCGCGAACGCCCGGCACCGCGACGTCCGTCGTGCGGCGCACCGCGCGCTGGACAGCGTGGGGATGGCGCGGTTCTCCTCCCGCCGGCCGGCGCAGCTCTCCGGCGGTGAACAGCAGCGTGCGGCGATCGCGAGGGCACTCGTGCGGAGCCCGCGGCTGATCCTCGCCGACGAGCCCACCGGGGCGCTCGACGTCGACACTGGAGAGCACGTCATGGGAGTGCTGCGCGATGCGACCGTCGGATCCGGGAGTGGTCTGGTCATCGTCACCCACGATCCCGTGATCGCGGGCTCCGCTCACAGCCAGTGGCACCTCGTGCACGGTTCCCTGCGACCGGCGGACCCGGTCGTGCAGGAAGGAGCCGCCCGATGAGGGCCGTGGTCGCCGCACTCCGCGACTTCCGGCGCCACCGCCTGAGGAACCTCCTGTCGGCGGGAACGATGTTCGTCGGCGTCCTCGCACTCGTCGGGGTGTCCGCGGCCAGCGCGGTCGCCGGCGACATGTTGCTCGCTTACGAGGAGCAGACCGGTGGGCGGGCGATGACCTTCACGGCGTACACCGAGATCCCCGCGGAGGATCTCGGTGCCAGCGGGCAGGCGCTCACCGACACCCTCGACGCTCGGATGGGAGGCGGGGGAAGCGCCGTCGTGAGCGGTGAGACGACCGCGTTCGTCCGCACGCCCGCGCGGGCAGCGAACAACCAGGCCGCGAGCGGACCGACCGTCGAGTGAGATGCCGGCGACCTGACCTCGATCCGGCGCCTGGCCACCACGAGCGGTCGGTTCCCCCTGCCGGATACGCCGTTCCCCCCGCAGCTCGCGATGAACGAGGCCGCCGCCGAGCAGGGGGGCTTCCCCGCGGAGAACCAAGTGCTGCTGACGACGACGTCCGGCGGCTCCGAGGTCGCGTTCACCGTCACTGCCGTCATCGCCGACGGCAGCACGGACCCGAAGGCATACGGCAGTCTCGGCGCCTACGCCTCGCTGCTGGGCACGGCGTCGATCGGTCCCGTCGCGGTGCGGGTCACGGGTGACCGCCTCAGCCAGAGCGGCGCCGCGCAGCTCGTCGACGACGCGCTGACCGATCTCGACCTGCCGCTCTCGGCGTCGCTTATGCGCACCGACACGACCTGGCGCGTCGCGACGCAGATCGACACGCTCAGCGCCGTCTTCGCGGCCTTCGCGATCGTGATGCTCACGGTCGCGGCGGCCGGCCTGCTCAACGTCGGACTCTCCTCGGTGAACGAACGCGCCCGGGAACTCGTCATCCGCCGTGCCATCGGGGTCGGCCGCCTGGACGTCTTCCTGCTCGTGATGGGCTCGGCGCTCGCGGTCGCTGCCATCGTCGCGGTCCTCGCCACGGGCACAGCCGGCGCTCTCGTCTACGGCGTCGTGCCGTTCCTGCTTCCTGCCGGCTCGGTCATCAGCGCCCCGGAGTTCCCCTGGGCGGCGTGTCTGATCGGCTGCGCGGCCGCTGCGGCCACCTTGATCGCGGGAGCGGCCGTCCCCGCGATCAAGGCCGCCCGCCTGCCGGTCGCGCAGGCGCTCCGAGAGTAGTCGTCATTCGCCTCTCGCGATTTGTGGGCCGCGACCGCAGTTTGCGACGGGGAGCGGCGGCGCCCTTGCTGCAGCCGAGTTGAAGACGAGGGGATCAGAGCGCGGTGACGTGCGCGGCGAAGGCCCGCAGCATCCGCGCCGGTTCGGTGACGGATGCGGCGAGCACCCGCGCGACGACGGCCTCGTACTCCTCGGGCGCGAAGTAGCCGTGGGCGCGGTAGACCCCGATCCGCTCCGCGAAGGATGCCGGGGTGAGCTCCGGATGGAACTGCGTGGTCCACAGTCCCTCGCCGACACGGTAGCCCTGTACCCGGCACATCGGGTTCGTCGCCAGCAGCGTGGCTCCCGGGGGCACCTGTCCGCTGCCCTCCTTGTGCGCGGTGAATGCCGTGAACTCGGCCGGGAGCGACCCGAACACGGGATCGGCGATACCCGCCTCGGTGAGCGTGATGACGGTCTCGCCGGTCGGCTCTGCGAAGGCACTGTCGACCTCGCCGCCGAGCAGGAGCGTCGAGACACCGATGCCGTAGCAGGTCAGCAGAGCCGTGGTGCGGCTGCTCGTTGCAGCCTCGGCGACGCGCGCGAGGTCGTCCTCGACGCGGTGCTGCACCTCGGACTTGGCCGCATCCCCGACATTGAAAGGGCTGCCGCCCGCGACGAATCCGGCGTAGCGGTCGAACGCGTCTGCAGGGAGCTGTTCGTGTACGAGGTCGGTCCGGTGCAGGCGCTCGCGATCGAGCCCGGTCGCCGCGAGGAACGCAGCGTACTCGCCGTCGGCGGCGACGCGCTCGGTCCGCGCGCACAGGAACAGCAGCGGGCGCGAGTGCATTCGGAAAGTCTATGGCGGGTGCGTCCGTTCGGTGGCGCCCGAGGCGCCTCGCGGCCGCCGCTCAGCCTCGTGACGAACGGGCGGTGCGACCGCGCACGATGCCGACGAAGGTCTCGATCAGCGGTGTCGTACGATCGGCGGGCCAGGCCAGGGCGACGGTGGATACGGGTCCTCCCGCGAGTGTGCGGTACGTGACGTCGCGTCGGCGGTGCAGCCGGGCCAGCGACATCGGCACGACCACGATGCCGACGCCGGATGCGACCGTCGCGATCGCGTCCGCGGTGGTGGCCGGGGCAGCGAACCGGGGGGCGACGGTTCCGGGCAGCGCGACCTCGAGCACGTCGTCGGCGGGGACGACCAGCACCTCGCCCGCCAGGTCGGCCACGGTGAGTTCCTCGGCGGCGTCGAGGGGGGAGTCGGCGGAGAACACGACGACCGGAACCTCGTCGTACAGCGCGATCAGGTGCAGGCCGTCCCGGTCGATCGGCAGGCGGACGAGCGCGGCATCGACGTCGTCGCCGGTTAGTGCCGCCCGCTGTGAGGCGACCTCGAGCTGCACGAGCTCAAGCGGATTGCCCGGCATCCGTTCGTGCCAGCGGTCGATCCAGATTCCGGGAGTCGCTCCGGGGATCGCTCCGAGCCGGAAGGGCCCGGAAGGCGGTGTCTCCTCGGGCTCCCGGGGCTCGGTGCGCCGTTCGCCGTTCGCCGCGGGGCGTCGTCGCTGCGGCGTTCCGCTGTGCGGCTGCCGCCCGCTTCGCGCTCCGCTCCGGGGTTGCTTACCCCCGCTCCGCGCCCTGCTCACGTTCTCAGGCTAGCGGTGCCCGCGGTCGGTCCCGGAGCCTCCGAGTCCCCGCAGCTGCCGATGACCGTACCTCGTGTGGATGCGGAGTACCCGACCCCGTTCTCTCAGGCGGCGAGCCGCAGACCCCGCTGGTCGGTGGCGACGCGTTCACCGTCGCGGATGGTCTGATCGTCGCCGATGAGGGATCCGCCGGCCACGCGCGCGCCGCTGCCGATCTGGGCGCGCACGCCGATCGTGGCACCCGCCCCGACCTGCGCCTTCGGGCCGATGTGGGCGTGGGGTGCGACGCGCACCTGGGGGCCGATGACGACATCCGACTCGATCCAGGCTCCGCTGCCGACGAACGCTCCCGCGGCGATCTGCACGCCGGGCTCGATATAGGCCCCGGCCTCGATGATCGCGGACGGGTGCACCTTCGCGCCGTTGGCGATGAGGCCGCGCCCGTTGATGTGCTTGCGGTACCGCAGCGTCTCGCCACGGTCGTTCTCGATGTCGACGTAGTTCTTGCCCACGGTCCCCTCCTGCAGCGTTTGCGTCGCTGAACACTGAAAGAACCGTGCGGTCTTCGGTTTCATTCCCGGCGTGCGAGCGCAGGATCCCCGCGGGATCCGGTCGGCCCCTCGAGACTCCGGGATGAGTCCCCGGTCTGGGCGTCGTCTTCCGGTGTCGATGGGCTGTCCGTGCGGTCCTCTGCGGCGTGCCGGTGTCCGGCGAAGACCACCGAACGCTGCACGCCGAAGCTGACGATGAACAGTGCTGCCTCGGTCATGACCTTGCCCGCGAGCAGGGGAACCCCGGATTCGGTGAGCGCGGTCATGATCCCGAAGTTCGCGGCTAGCAGGAGGGCGGCCAGGGAGAGATATCGCACTGCCGACCTGCGCACCGGGACCTCCCGTCCGCCGCGGAAGACCAGGGTCCGGTTGATCGCGTAGTTGAGGGTTCCGCTGAACAGCCGTGCGCCGATGACCGAGAATAGCAGCCAGCCTGTGAGCGCTTGCAGCATGAGCAGCATGACGGTGTCGATGACGAAAGCGAGCAGGGCGGATGCGGCGAACCGGACCAACGGCGCGTAGATCCGAGCCGAGTCGACCAGCGGCCGGAAGTGGCTCGACGTATTCCCTTCCGTGTATACGGTGGCGATCGGGATCTCTGCGAGGACGAATCCCGCCGACCGCGCCTGCAGGAGCACCCGGAACTCGTAGTCGAAACGGTCGCCAGCGACGCTCAGCAGCCAGGGCAGCGCCGCGGCCGGCAGGCCACGGAGCCCAGTCTGGGTGTCGCGGACATCGGTGCCGGACACCAGCCGGAACGCGGTGCGGGTCACCCGGTTGCCGAACCGGGAACGACCCGGTACGTGGTCTCCGTCGAAGGAGCGCGAGCCGAGCACGATCGTCGGCGTCTCGCGGGCGGAGAGGGCGCGCGCGATGCGTTCGATATCGGCGGGGGTGTGCTGGCCGTCGCTGTCGGCGGTGACGACATCGTAACCGGGGTAGTCGCGCATGAGGGTGCGGATCCCCACCCGCAGCGCGAACCCCTTGCCCTGGTTGCGGCCGATCCGCACGACGGTCGCCCCGGCATCCTCGACGATCTCGAACACGTCCCGGTAGAGGGGACCGGATCCGTCGTCCACGACCAGGATGGGACGGTCGGGGTCCCGTCGTCGCAGCGCAGTCACGAGCTGTGGCAGTCGCCCGTCGGGCTCATATGTCGGAATCAGAATTGCTGTCGTCATGGTCATCACCCCGCGATGTAGAGAATGTCGCTTGTGGCGCGTTCGCCGCCGCTTGATGGTTGGTTCACGACTTCGCCGTTGAACCACATCTCGCTGGAGCCGCCGCCGTCGAGGTTGTAGGCGGTGGTGACTCCGAGCGAGAGCATGATCTCGGCCAGCCCGGTCATGGTGACACCCGCGCTGTAACCGGTGTCCCGGCCGTCGACGACGACGAACACGAGGTGGTTGTCGTCGATGATGCCGACCGCGGTGCGGGGCTGTTCGCCCTGGATCGAGTGGTTTCCGACGTTGGTGTCGATCTCGACGTCGTCGATGCCGTCGACGATCTGTCCGTCCTCCACGATGGCCGGACCGAAGCTGAGGGTGTTCCAGGCGCCGTCGGCGACGAGCTCCTCGGCGCTGGTCGTGGTCTCGTCGTACACCGCAGCGGTGCCGTCCTTGTAGAACACGAGGCCTTCTCGGGCGGGCTCGTCCCGGAAGACGACGCCGTTCCGGATCTCGATCCCCGTCGAGCGGAATCCGTAGTAGTCGCCGTTGATCGCGAACACGGCGCCGTTGTCCTCGGCGATGGAGGACACGACGTCGGTGATGTTCTCACCGAACTGATTGTTCGCGAAGGCGCTCTGCAGCACGGTCGCGTCGCCCAGGGTCACGTCCGCGACGTAGTAGGTGACCGTGGTATCGGCGGATCCCTGCGTGTACTGCGTGATGGTGATGCTGGCGTCGTCCGAGGTGTAGCTGTTTCCGGTGATCACGGCTTCGGAGTCCGAGTCGTCGGTCGCATCATCGGCGGCGGTCGTGCCGTTCTGCTCGGCCTCGTAGGCGTTGACGTCGGAGATCTCGACGTGGGGGATGACGAAGCGGTCGAGTGCCCACGCGGTGCCCCCGCCGGCGACGAGCACGACGACCAGGCCCCCGGCGATCAGCCCGAGCTTGAGGCCTTTGCGCATCTTCCGGCGGCGCCGCTTCGGCAGTCGACCGCGGGTGCGGTCGGCCGGGGGAGGGGGCGTCTGGTCCATGTCATCGAGTGAATAGCACCGGCCGGTGCGCCCCGTCGGTCGGCGCTATGGGCCGACTGTGGATGTGGTGCGGCGGCTGGTGTTCGGATGTTGCGCTCGCGAGTTGACAACTCGATGAACCGATCCGCTAATCTGCGCAAGGTTAGCCTTACCTATATATCACACGATAATTGCTTGGGGGTTCCATGAGTACGTCTCTTTGGCGTCGCCGTCGCGTACCCGCGGCCGTCGTCGCCGTTCTCGGGCTGAGCCTTGCGGCTGCGGCTCCCGCCTTCGCTGACACCGGCACGTGGTTGAACGGTGGCACCTCCGGCGCCACCGTCTCCGTCGCCGTCGCGGTCATCCAGGGCGACAGCATCCACCTCGAAGGAACCGGCTGGACCGACGGCACGGACGACGGCGATGCCGACGGATCCTGGATCGCCGTCAAGCTCGGCGCCGCCTGCGGTGTCGAGGGGGCGAACCTGACCACCGAGCCCGCCTCCGGGCAGTTCATCTTCCCCGGGCAGACCTCCGGCACGGCCTCGGTCTGGAGCGGCGTCGTCGCGGGCGATGACGGCGACTTCTCCGTCGACATCCCGTTCCCGACGACGACCAACACCGCGAACCCGGTGCTCGCCTCCGACTGGAGCGCGGGCACGACCCACCACCTGCAGCTACTCACCGGTTCGGTCAAGCCGGGCGGCGACGCGGTGCGGTCGGTGTACGTGACCTTCACGGTCAGCAGCGACACGATCGCCGTCAGCACCTCCGTCGGTACGCGCGGCGCGACCGCCGGACAGCTCACCGTGACGACGACGGCCGCGGCCGGATCCTCCGTCACCGGGGTTTCGTTCGACGGCACCTCCGTCACCACCACGGGGCTTCCTGCGGCGGTCACCGACGGTGTCGCCACGGTCGGGTATTCGATCCCCGCCGATCAGACGCTGGGCGCCTACCCGGTGACCGTGACGCTGGCCAACCCGGATGCGACCTTCACGCTTACCAGCCAGAAGATCTCGCCGGACGCCACGACCTTCGGAGTGGAGGACTTCACGCTGCTCTCGGATGACGAGGACATCTTCCAGGGTCTGTACCAGTCTGCGTTCAGCACGGCGCAGAACGCCCTGTATGCGACTGCGGCCGCCGGCACCGGAACCGCGGAAGACGGCTACCTGTACAAGCTCGACCCCGACACGCTCGAGATCCTCGCCAGTGTGCACCCGCAGGACGTCACCGACGTCGACGGCGTGGCAGGCCAGGCGCCGTACGGTGTGGGCGTCGACGACGTCAATGGAACGGTCTGGGTGACCAACACCCGTACCGGTGCGGTCGCGGTGTGCGACGCGGACGACCTCACGCTGCTCAAGCAGTACCCGGCGGGCACGATCTCCCACCCGCGCGACGTCGTCTAGACCCGCTGACCAACCGCGTCTTCGCCAGCTCGGCGAGCGAGGGCACCAGTGGTGACGGCTACATCAGCGTGTTCGATGCGTCGACGTTCGAGAAGATCACCGACATCCAGACCGGTGTGCGCAGCGACTTCAACCCGGTCTCGCTCGACCTCGAGGACGGCGTGCTGGTCTCGCCGAGCCTGTCGAGCAACAAGGTCGTGAAGATCGACACCGAGACGTTGGAGTTCTCCTTCCTGACGATCACGGGCATCGGGGTCAACGGGCGTGGCGCCTCCGGCATCGATTACGACGCGGAGAACAACCGCATCTACATCGCGAGCCAGAACAGCGACGAGCTCGTGATCGCCGATGCGACCACGGTTGAGACGATCCGCGAGGTGCCGACCGGCACCGGTGCGCTCAACGTGGCGGTCGACGAGGTCAACAGCCTCGTGTACGTCACGAACCTGAGTGGCGGCACGGTCACCGTGACGGACCTCGACGGCAACAAGGTCGCGAACCTGCCGATCGCACGTGCGAACCACGTGACCGTCGACGGGCTGGGCAACGCGTACGTCGTGGACAAGAACACGGTGAACCAGGTCTGGAAGATCACCCCGAACGAGAGCACGGATGACGGCGATGGCTCCGGCACGGATGGCGGTTCGGGTACGGACGATGG
>JAATGR010000228.1 GCA_015654575.1 Actinomycetales bacterium | reverse complement strand
GAGGGTGAGTTGGCCGACCGAGACGTTCGGCGCGGGCCGGTTCACCGCGATGTCGAGGGTGACGTCGTTGCCGTTCGTGTGGACCTCGTGCACGATCGGCTCGGACGGGTCGTTCGCGATGTGGCAGCGGATCCGTCCACCGTCCTCCGTGAAGGTGAAGACCGCGTGCCCCTTGCCCATGACGCCGTCGACCGTGACGTCCCAGGTGCCGATGATGCTCATTGCCGCTCCTCGGGCCGCGCGTTCGGCGGCCTCCGGCATTCACGCTACGGAGCGGGGGATGCCCGGCGATCGGGCAGTGCGGCCCGGGACCTTAGTCCTTGTCCGTCGCCTTCTTCGCCTTCGGCTTCCGATCGAAGAGGCCGCTGAGGAACTGCCAGCCGGCGTAGCCGAAGAGGAGCACCGCCGCGCCGATCACGAGCCATGACTTCCCGCCGCCGCCGACCGCGTTGTTCAGCCAGCCGATCCAGGGGAGTGAATACCAGACCTTGCCGCCCGTGGAGAGCTGCACGGCGGTGATCGGGTCGGGATCGGGGGACGCGTTGTTGTCGCCCTTCGTGATGAAGGTGACGTCGCCATTCGTCGACCGGGAGATCGAGATGACCCGGTGGGTGACGAAGAGATCCTGGCCCGAGGTGAGCTGGTAGGTGATGACGTCGCCGATCCGGATGTCGTCGGGGCTGGTCGGCTTGTCGATGACGAGCGTCCCCGGGGGGAGGGTCGGCACCATCGAGCTCGTGAGCACGGTGCGCGGGGTCGAGCCGGTCACCAGCGGGATGACGATGACCATGACCGCGATCGCGACGACGATGAGGAGCAGGGCCGTGCTGACGCCTGTCAGCACGTACTGCCAGACCGATTTCTCCTTCTGGCTTGCCGCCTCGAGCGCGGCACGCGCCTCCCGTCTCGCGCTCATTCGTCGTTCCCCTTCATCAGTTCCGCGACCATCCGCTCCCATCGGCGCTGCGCGCCGAGCCGCAGAAGCATTCCGGCCAGTGCGGCACAGAGCAAGACAAGGATGGCGTATTCCTCGTAGAGCCGCATCGTGTTCGCCGGGGCCACGAGCGCCTGCCCGCCGCCGTCGGCGAAGCCGATCCTCCCCGGTGCGGTGCCGATGTCCGGTGGCGTCGCCGTCGCGCCGGCTCCGGTGTCGCTCCCGCTGCCGCTCCGGACGCCGGTGCTGTCAGTCGATCCGCCCGCACCGTCGGTGCCGGAGCCGTCGGAGCCGCCCCCGCCATTCCCGCTGGATCCGCCCCCGTCGCCGGAGCCGCCGGATCCCGGGTCGACGGGGCCGACCGCGATCTGGCCGTCGCACATCGGCGTGCCGGTCGCGTTCAGATCGATGTCGCTGAGCTCGGCGATGAATCCGAGGCTCGCGAGTGCGCCCTGGGCGTCGGTGCCGCTCGTCGTGGAGCGGAAGCGGAGCGAGGCGCTGACGAGGACGATCGCGCCCGGTGCGATCGGCTGATCGCGGCGCAGCAGATCCGAGCAGACGATGCCACTCCCGCTGAATGCGGCGCTCGATCCCGATGCGCCCGCCGAAGTCGTCCCGGTCAGGGTCAGCGTCAGCGCTTGGGCGAGACTCCAGTCGGTGACGGTGAGATCCGACAGTCCGACCCGGAGGTAGGCCGGCTCGCTCCGGTCGTTCTTCACGTAGAACCGGCCGTCGAGCGTGTCACCAGGGACGAGCGTCTGTCCGAGCGGCAGCACGTTCCCGCTCAACGATCCCGACCAGTGGACGCCGTCGCTCGAGAGCTGGACGCCGGAGTCGTCGGCGGCCGCGGCCGGGGATGCGCCTCCCAGTGAGGTGACCAGTCCTCCCGCGAGGGCGAATCCGGCAGCGAGGACGACCGCGAGGCCGCCCCGGATCGCGCGTCGGGTGCGGAGTGGGGTGGGGAGCCGTTGGGGATGCGCCGCCTGTCTCATGGCGCCGTGCAGGAGAAGCCGTTGACCCCCGGGGCCTGGCCCGGGATCTGAGCGAGATAGAACTTGCCGACGGCATAGTCCGTCCAGGTTCCGCCGCTGATCGATTGCTTGACCGTGACCGCCAGACCGGCGCTGCCCCCGGTTCCGTGCTGCGCGACGTAGCTGGCGAGGTCTGGATCGGTATTGCCTACTCGCCAATGCGGGTCGTAGCCGTTGGTGAGCGGCGGTCCTACCTGGACCCCATCGATCCAGATTTGGTAGACGGCGGAACCGGGATATTGGATGTTCTGAGGCCATCCGAAGTCAAGTGACCAGGGCAGGTTCCCGCCGCAGGTGGCGGCCAGCGGCGCCGACGGGATCGGCG
>JAATGR010000150.1 GCA_015654575.1 Actinomycetales bacterium | reverse complement strand
CAGCCGATCAGAGCGCGAACCAATGCTGTCATGAATCGATTCTGCCCGGTCGGTGCGGTCCGCTGCGACAGATTCGGTGGTGGCCGTCGCGCGCGTTCAGGCCTGCGCCCCGGGCGCGGCACTCAGACCGGAAGTGCGGCGCGCGCGAGCACCTCACCCCAGATGATTCCGATCCAGGTGCCGAGCAGCATCCACGGCCCGAACGGGATCGCCGTGCGGCGATCGGCCCGACGAGTCAGCAGCAGCACCGTGCCGAACATTCCGCCCAGGAGGAACGCGGCAAGCCCGCCGACAACGACGGCGCCCCATCCGACCCACCCCATCGACAGGCCGATCACCGCGGCGAGTTTCACGTCGCCGCCGCCCATTCCCCCGGACGGCAGGAGCCGCAGGATCGCGTAGAACCCGCACAGCACGACCGATCCGACGACCGCACGGCCGAGCGCCGACCACTCGGCTCCGCCGAAGCACGCCAGTGCCAACAGTCCCAGGATCACGGGATAGGCCGGCAGGACGATGGCGTTCGGCAGCCGGCGTCGCCTGAGGTCGATGACCGTCAGGACGACACTGATCACCGCGAGGACGAGATAGGCGAGCGCGACCGCGAACAGGGGGATCGGCATCGACACATTCTGCGTCGGCCCCGGCCGGCGGCGCACAGCGGCCTGTGGACAACCCCGCACGGGATCCCCGGAGAGAGATCAGGCGCCGCGCGCGCGCCACTCCGAATCACCGTCGACATCCCAGACCTGCTCCGGCGCAGGGACACGGCGGGCGGCGCGGCGCGGCGCTCCGTCCGGCCAGCTCGCGGCGAACGTTCGCGCGACCTTCCAGACCCGGGTGGCGAGCGCCGCCGGAGTAGCGAAGGGACGTCCGGACACCGGCATCCGCAGTGACCGATCCAGCCTCACGACATCGCCGCGATCGAGGTGGATCGTCAGGTCGAGATCGTCGTGTATGTCGCCGCGGTCGCGTCGGACACGGTCACGCGCGCGCTCCCACACGCCGGTACGCATCGCGAAGTTCGATCCGAACACGAGTGGCACACCGAGCCAGAGCCTCACCCAGACGAAGCCGCCGCCGATGTACCAGTGCTCGGCGAGGTAGGCCCAGAACCGCGGCAGGTCGTAGAACTCCGCACCGCCGGTGAGCACGTCGAGGTCCGCCGCCGCGGTGAACGCAGCCTCGACACGGGCAAGCCAATCCGGATGCGGCCGCGAATCGGCGTCGAGTCGCGCAATGAGGTCGGCGTGCGTCATCGCTCGGTCGTACCCCGCGGCCACGGCCGGCCCCACGCCCACCGTGCGCTCCTCGATGACGACGGCGCCGTGACGGCGGGCGACAGCGGCCGATTCGTCGGTGCTGGCGTTGTCGACAACGATGATCGCGTCGGCGGGCCGGGTCTGCACGGCGATCGCTGCGAGGCACTCGTCGAGCATGGCTGCGTCATTTCGGCACGGGATCACGACGGTGATTCGCAACGGGCTCGGCACCCACTCACCCTACCCGCGCGGTCAGATGAGTGCCGGCAGCGCGGCCCTCAGCCGCGCGTACACCACGGGCGGCACGAGCGCGTCGCCATGCTCGGCCTGCGCACCCCACTCGTTCCAGGTGACGCGCCACAGCGTGACGACGATCTCGGACAGCAGCGCCGCCGTGAGCGCGTCGATCTCGGGCGCCTCGGTCTGCACCCGCGCGGTGACGTGCGCCCCGAACTCCCGGTCCCGGGCCGCCGCGTACCACTGCAGCTCGGGCTCACGGACGAGCAGCCGGGAGATCCGGCCGTGCTCGATCAGCCCGTCATCGGTCTCGTCTCGGATAACGCCCTCGACGGCGTCGGCCACGGCCGCAAGGATCCGTGCCGGTGACCTGCCGGCGAACCCGATCGCGTCGACCGCGGCGAGCAGGCGATGCCGACCGGGCATCGCCGCTTCCTCCTTGGCCCGGAAATAACGGAAGAACGTGCGGTGCGAGACGCCTGCGCGCACCGCGATCTGCGGCACGGTCGTGCCGCGCACGCCGTGCTGCTCGAACAGGTCGAGCGCGGCCCGGTGGATGACCTCGCTCGTCTCCAGGCGGCGACGCGCCAACAGATCCGGCATGCATGACACTCTACGACAGGGTGGCATTCCGTGCCATAATGAAAGGTCCGTGTGCAGCGGCCGCGCAGTGGAAGAGGAAAGATGACAACGCAGGACACCGGGTCGACTCGGATTCAGAAGATCGCCGCAGACGCCGCGAAGGCGCAAGACCCGGAACGTATCGCCGCTCGACGCGTGACCACGGTGATCCTGGTGCTCGCCGTGTCGGCGTTCCTCATGATCCTCAATGAGACGGTGCTCTCCGTCGCACTGCCCGCCCTCATGGTCGAGTTCGACACCCCCGCGCAAACTGCACAGTGGCTGACGACCGGCTTCCTGCTGACGATGTCGATCGTGATCCCGACCACCGGATACCTCATCCGCAGGTTCACGACGCGGGCATTGTTCACCACAGCACTGATCCTGTTCCTGGTCGGCGCAGTCATCGCCGCACTCGCCCCCTCGTTCCCGGTGATGCTCGTCGCCCGCGTCTTCCAGGCCGGCGGCACGGCGATCATCATGCCGTTGCTGATGACCACGACGCTCACCTCCGTGGCGCCAAACCGACGCGGTATGTTCATGGGGCTGAACTCGGTCGTCATCGCCGTGGGGCCCGCGATCGGCCCGACCCTGTCGGGCGTGGTTGTGGACTCACTGGGCTGGCGTTGGATCTTCATCCTGATGCTGCCGCTGGGCGCAATCGCTCTCGTGGTCGGCTCCATCGCGATCCGGACGGGCGGTGAGACCGCCCGCCCCTCCTTCGACGCGTTCTCGGTGATTCTGGCCGCGATCGGATTCGGCGGGGTCGTCTACGCACTCTCCTCGATGCAAGAGGTCCTGGACGGCACGTCCTGGACGCCGGTCGTCACCTTCGTCGTAGGCCTGGCGGCGCTGACGCTGTTCGCGTTCAGGCAGGTGCGACGCCAACGGCGGCACGACAACGCCCTGTTGGACCTGCGCCCCTTCTCGTCCTCCGCGTTCCGCCTGAGCGTGCTCCTGGCTGCCATCGCGATGGCGGCGATGCTCGGCACGGTGACCGTCCTGCCGTTGTACCTGCAGAACGGGCTGGGCGTCAGTGCACTCGTCAGCGGTCTGCTCGTGCTGCCCGGCGGGCTGGTGCAGGGAATCCTCTCCCCCATCGTCGGCCGGATCTACGACCGCGTCGGCCCGATGCCGCTGGTCGTCCCCGGCACCGCCCTGGTCGCCATCGCGCAGTGGACACTGTCGACGTTCGGCCTGCAGACGCCGCTGTGGGCGGTCGCTCTCATGTTCGTGCTATTCAGCGCCGGTCTCGCGTTGATCATGACGCCGCTGCTCACCCACTCGCTGAGCTCGCTGCGACCCGAGCTGTACCCGCACGGGAGCGCGATCCTCAGCACCCTGCAGCAGCTCGCCGGCGCAGCCGGCACGGGCGCGCTGGTCGCCGCTCTGACGATCGGCGCCGCCGCGGCGGCCAGCAACGGTGCCGCCGCGAACGCCGCCGAGGTGGTGGGCGCACAGCACGCGTTCGTGGCGGGAGGGATCCTCTCGACGGTCGCGTTCATCGGTGCATTCTTCGTGCGCCGCACCCGCACCGCCGCCTGAGGCGCTCAGGAGCGGAGTATCACCGGAGACTACGGCGGCGGAATCCGGCGGAGACCACGGCGACGAGCGTGCCGACGAGGACCCCGACCACGGTGTCCAGCAGGCGGTCACTGAGCAGCTGCTCCGGCTCGACGGGAACCGCCATCTCGATCATCAGCAGAGCCAATGGTGTGATGAACAGCATCGCGATGCCGTAGTTGCGGCTGACGAACATCTCCGCGCCGGCCTGGCAGAGCACGGCCACCAGCACGGTGACGATCGGTGGCAGATCCAATGCGAGCAGGCCGGCCGCGATGAACACCCCCAACACGGTGCCGATCAGACGTTGCAGACCGCGGATGATGCGGGCATTGACATGTGCTCCGCCCAACGCGGCGACGGCGCCGACCATCGCCCAGTACCAGTGCGAGCCGACGATGAGCAGTCCCGCGATGCCCGCCAGGAGAACGCCGATGCCCACCGTCAACGCCACCGCGCCGGCTTGCCGATCGGCGACCGCGCGAACAAGGGGCGACTCGCTTCGCCACGGTGTTCTGCCCACGAACGCCATCACGACGGTCACCGCAAGGCTGAACGCCACCGACGCTCCGCCGACGACGAGGACATCGATGAACGCCGACGCATCCACCGGGAGGGTCGCTGTGGCGCCGCCGGCAAACACGGCGAACAGCGCGCCCGGCGGGTGCCAGCGGAAGACGTGCGAGATCAGTGTCACCAGCGCGGCGACGGCGGCGAGCACCACGACCCGCACGATGAGCGGAAGGCCGAAGACCGCGAGGGATGTGCCGATCAGCATCGAGGCCAGCACCACGGCTGCCGCCGAGATCTGCATCAGCAGCCGGTCGCGAAAGCCCTCGAAACGCCCGTAGAGCGCAGCGAACGCGCCGAAGCTGGCGAACACGCTCAGATCGAGCCGGTCAAGCCCCCACAGCACCAGCAACGGGACACCGACGCACACCGCTGCCCGGATCGCCATCCGGTGCTCCCCGCCGCGCGGAGCGACACGCACGACCCCCGTCCATACTCGGCCCTGCGACTCATCCACTTATCCATCGTATGTGCGAGCCGCGGGCCGGAGCGGTCGGCGGTGCCCGGCCGGGTGGGCACGCGCGCGTCACCGCCCGGAAATCCGGCGCGACTATGGTGAGGCGCATGGATTGGTCGGATCAGGCGGCGGAGCAGCTCGAAAGGCTGCTCCGCGACCCCATCGCAGAGGCCGTTCGCGGCACCGCGGAAATCGTGTCCATATCGACGCCCGAAGCCCGGGGCCGTTATCAGGAGGCGCAACTCGAGCTGCGCGCCTGGGCCGAGGGCATCCCACCGGTCACGGTGAGCATGGCCGTCGTCCTCCCGACGAAGCATTGGCCCGCCGCGGGCGTCCGGCTGCCCGCGATGATCCCTCCCACGGCGCCGCAGGAGCTGGAGGTCGACTGGAGCCGGCTCGCACGGTGATACTCAGCGCCGCCGGCTCAGATGCGCGAGACCGGCGGGTCCCGGATCGCGGATGCCGCTCGGGGCGCCGAGGCGACCGATGACCGTCGCCGACTCGGACGAGAGACCGTGCCGGCGACCGTCGCTCGTGTGCTGCGGCACACCCGGCTGCCGCTACGGTGAAAATCGTGCTCGAGGTCTCTTTCATCGTCATCCCGCTCCTGGCCGTCTGCGCCCCGCTCCTGGCGCGGATCGTGGGGCGATGGCTGCCGGTTCCGGTGATCGTGTTCGAGTTGATTCTCGGCATCCTGGCGGGGCCAGCGGTGCTGGGATGGGTGAGGGCGTCACCGTTCACCGAGATCCTCAGCAACTTCGGCCTGGCGATGCTGTTCTTCGTCGCCGGCTCCGAGATCGACTTCCGGTCCCTCGGCGGGCGCACCGGGCGCCGTGCGCTAACCGGCTGGGGAATGAGCCTCGTCGCCGGCCTCGCGCTCGGATGGCTGCTCGCGCCCGGGGAGCCGGCCGTGTTCATCGGCGTCGCGCTGTGCTCGACGGCATTGGGGACGCTGCTGCCGATCATGCGCGACGTCGGCGACCTGCGCACCCCGTTCGGAGCGAGCGTGAGCGCCGTCGGCGCGATCGGTGAGTTCGGCCCACTGGTGGCGATCTCGCTGTTTCTCGGCGGGCGAGCCGTCGGGGTGTCCACGATCATCCTCGCCTCGTTCGTCGTGATCGCGGCCGGCGGCATCTGGTACGCACTGCGCGGTCGGCACGGACGGCTGCACCGGATCGTGGAGGCCACGCTGCACAGCTCGGCACAGTTCGCGATCCGGGTGCTGATCCTGATCCTCGTCGCGCTGGTCGTCCTCTCGGTCGTGCTCCAGTTGGACATGCTGCTGGGCGCGTTCACCGCCGGGATCCTGTGGCGGCTGCTCATGCGCAACGCCGACGAGGCCTCGCGCGAGGTCGTGGACAGCAAGGTCGAAGCCGTTGCCTTCGGTTTCCTCGTGCCGATCTTCTTCGTGTACACCGGTGTCACCTTCGACGTAGAGGCGCTGATGTCCGCCCCGTGGCTGCTGATCGGGGTGCCGATCGTGGCGCTGGCGCTCCTGATCGTGCGCGGCCTGCCGTCGGCGCTCGCGGCGCCGCAGGGGGCGAGCGCACGCGACCGCACCGCGATGGTCTTCTTCGGCGCGACCGGGCTTCCGATCATCGTGGCCGTGACCGCGATCGGCACGCGGGCGGGTGTCCTGCCGGACGGGCTCGCCGCCATGCTCGTGGCCGGTGGCATGCTCTCCGTGCTGCTGTTCCCGCTGATCGCCGTCGCGCTGCGTCGCGAACGGCTGGACGCGGCGGTCGTCGGGGCCGCGGAACGGCTCTGACGGACTCGCTGCCACGCATCGGGCCGCGGCGCTCGGCCGCGCCGGCTGTGGCTACGTCAAGCCCCTCCCGGCTCGGTCGTGCCGCCATCGCTGAGCGTGCGCAACCGCCGCATGATAGCGTAGCCGACCGCGACGATGCCGGCCACCGCAGCGAGCGCGAGCAGCACTCCTGCGGCGGTGACGAGGCTCGCAGCACCGATCCATCCGGCGATCGGATACGTCACCAGGAAGCACGCGTGGGAGAGCGCGAACTGGGCTGTGTAGACGAGGTTCCGGTTCGCGGGTGTCGAGGCGTCGGCCAACAGCCGCGAGGACGGCGTGTTCACGAGCGAAGTCCCCGCCCCCAGCACCGCCCAGGTCACCAGCAGCCAGGCCCAGTCGGCGCCCGGTGCGGTGCGGACGGCGGTGACGAACAGCGCGATGACCAGCCCGGCCGTGATCACGCCGATGCCGATCATCATGGTGCGCACCACACCGATGCGATCGACAACCCAGGGGACGGCGAGCGCGACGAGAAGCGATCCGATGCCGTAGCAGGCCAAGGCGATCGCCAGAGCGGCGTCGTCCAGGCCGAGCACGCCCTTGACGTAAACGACCGAGTTGACCAGGACCAGCGCCGTTCCCGCGGCGACGACCACATTGGCCAGCAGCAGGAACCGCAGTGTCGGGGTGCGAGTAAAAACCCCGGCTCCCAGCGGCAGCCGCTGCCAGAACGTCAAGCTGCTGTCCTGCTCACGCCGTGCCGGGAGCCGCGAGAGGAGCACCAGGGTCGCCGACAGCGCGAAGCCGATCGCCGTGCCGACGAACAGGTCGTTGAAGACGATCACCGTCAGCAGGGCGGCCGCAATCATCGGACTCAGCAGCGACTCGAGGTCGTATGCCAGACGCGACAGCGACAGCGCACGCGTGTAGTCGCGCGGTTCGGTGAGCACGGCAGGGATCAGGGACTGGAAGGCCGGAGTGAACGTGGCGGAGGCGGACTGCAGGATGAACACCAACAGGTAGATCTGCCACGCCTCGGTCACCAGCGGGAGCGACAGTGCGATCAGCAGCCGCACCGCATCCGCCGTGACCAGCACCGCCTTCTTCGGCATCCGATCCACGACCGCCGCGATCAGCGGGGCGATGCCGACATACGCGATCATCTTGATCGTCAACGCCGTGCCCAGCACCGACCCTGCGCCGTCGCCGGCGATCTCGAACGCGAGCAATCCCAGCGCGACGGTCAGCAGTCCGGTCCCCACCAGGGCGACGACCTGCGCGCAGAACAGCTTCGCGTAGGTGCCGTTGCGCAGCACCTGGAGCATCAGCACCGCCCCGATCCGGACGGCCGGACGCCTCGCGGACACCGACTCCGCGCGCTTTCGGTCCCAGCGGAGACGTATCGGTGCACCCCGTCATTGTCGCAATACACCACCGGGCCGTGAGGAGCGGGCGATGCGTCACTGGATCTCGGCCAGCAGCGCCGTCACCGCAGGCGAGGCGTCCTGGTCGGGGTAGGCCACCACGATCGACCAATCGGGCGCGGGGTCCGCGAAAGGTCGGATAGTCAGATCGCCGAAGCGGGACGCGATCGAGGTCGGCAGAATGCAGACGCCCAGGCGCTGGCGCACGAGATCGGTGGCCGTGAGCACATCGTTGACCTCGAAGACGGCGTCGCGCACGATCCCGGCCGCCGCGAACGCCCGGTCGACGGCGCCGCGGATCGCCCACCCGGGCGAGAACTCCACGAGCTGCATCCCCGCCACCTCCCCGAGGGTCACCGGGGTCAGCCCCGGCGCGTCACCGGCTCCGGCCTCGGGCTTCGCCTGGGCGAGCACCATCTCCTCACAGCGCAGCGTGCGGATGGCGAGCCCCACCGGCGTGCGCTGATCCGGGTCGACAGCGACGATGGCGAGGTCGAGGCGGCCGGCGCGCACCGCCTGCACGAGTTCCGATGCGGCGGCCTGACGAAGCTCGAGGGTGACAGCGGGGTGCGTGGCACGCATCCGCGCGAGCGCGCGGTCGAGCCCGGCGTATACGCCCTGCATGACCCCGATGCGCAGCGTTCCCTGCAGCTGCCCCCTAGCCCGTTGGACGACCTCGCCCACGTGCTGCGCGGCCTTCAGAGCGTCTCGCGCAGCAGGCAGGAAGATCTCGCCCAGCGTGGTCGGGCTGACCCGGTGGGTGGTGCGATGGAACAGCTTCCCGCCGAGCTCGGTCTCCAGCGCCTTCACCGTTCCCGATACCGCGGACTGCACGACGCGGAGCCGACGCGCGGCCGCGCTGAATCCGCCCTCGTCGGCGACGGCGACGGCGAACTCCATCTGACGCAGATCCACTGGTCATCTCCATCCCTGATCACCATCATCGTAAACGATCACCAAAATCTGGGAAGCACCGTGAGCCGGCACCCGTTCTCGTCTATCGGCGTCGCGGGTTTCGCGGCGGCGGGATTCTCCCGCTCGTTCCATCGAAAGAGTCATCACGCATGTCTTCCCACTCCCTGATCGATCCTGACAAGGCAGCAGTCCTGCTGGTGGACCACCAGTCCGGCCTCCTCCAGATCGTCAACCACACCAGCGTCCGAGAGCTTCGCAACAATGTCGCAGCCCTCGCCACGGCCGCCACCCTGGCCGGCGTCCCGGTGATCGCGACCGCATCGGTTCCCGAGGGCGCGAACGGGCCCCTCATCCCCGAGGTGTTCGACAACGCGCCCCACGCCGTCTACGTGCAGCGCTACGGCCAGATCAACGCCTGGGATGTCGAGGGATTCCGGTCCGCCGTGGCGGCGACCGGACGTCGCACCCTGCTGATCGCCGGCATCATGACCTCCATCTGCGTGATCGAGCCCGCCCTCTCGGCGCTTGCCGAGGGCTACGACGTGTACGCCGTGATCGATGCCTCCGGAACGTACTCCGACGAGGCGCAGCGCATCTCGATCGAGCGACTCAGCCGGGCGGGCGTCACCGTCGTGGACGTACTGAGCGTCGCCGCAGAGTTCCAGAAGACCTGGGCCCGCGAGGATGCCGGCCAGTGGGGCGCCATCTTCGCCAGTGTCAGCCCCGGCTACGCCACGGTCATCGAGTCCGTCGCGCGCGCGCAGGCGGAAGCCACCGGTGGCGAGGGATCGAAGGCAGAGGTCGCCTGGGCGACCAGCCGGCAGCAGCTGGCGTGACCCGCACCGGAGGGGCCGGCACCCGGCCCCTCCGGTAGCAACGCGCGCGATCCCCCATATCGAGAAGGCGAACCCGATGAGCACAAGCAACCGCATCTCCTCCTCCGCCCCGACGGCGGTCTCACCCCGACGCCTCCGCCACCATGCGCGGGGCTTCTGGATCGTCGCCGTCCTGTTCGCGATGACGATGGCGTTCGCCAGCGCACCAGCACCGTTGTACGTGATCTACCAGCAGGAGCAGGGGTTCAGCGCTCTCGCGGTGACGGTGATCTTCGGCGTCTACACTGCCGGGGTCGCTGTCAGCCTCTACCTGGTCGGACACCTCTCGGATCGATTCGGACGCCGCCGGGTGGTCATTCCCGCCGTGCTGCTGAACGTGCTGGCCGCGCTCATCTTCCTCACCTGGCACGAGTTCGGCTGGCTTCTGGTCGCACGGTTCATCACCGGGCTCGGCGTCGGGATGCTCACCGCCACCGCCACCGCGCACATCACCGAGCTGCGCAGCATCTCCCGCCCCGACGCCTCTCCCCAGTTCGCCACCGCCGTCGGCACCGCCGCCAACATCGGCGGGATCGGACTGGGCCCCCTGATCTCCGGCATCATCGCCGATCATGCGGCCACCCCGCTGTTCGCGCCCTACATGACGTTCGGGTTGCTCATGGTCCTGGGCCTGATCGGGGCGACCTTCGTTCCCGAGACGATCGCCGCGCCAGCGGCGGCCCACTGGCGATACCGGCCGCAGCGGGTCGCCGTGCCGCAGGAGGCCCGGGGCCGGTTCTGGGCCGCGGGCGCCGGGGCGTTCGTGAGCTTCGCCATGTTCGGCTTCTTCACGTCGCTTGCCCCGTCCTTCATCTCCGGCACGCTGCATCAGTCGTCGCATACCGTCGCGGGCCTCATCGCCTTCCTGGTGTTCGGCTCCGCGGCCCTGGCACAGATCGCCACCACGCGGCTGAAACCCGCACGACTTTTCACCTTTGGCAGCCTCGTGCTGCTGCCGGTCGGACTGGTGCTCGTGGTCGCCGCGATCCTCTCGTCCTCCTTCGCGCTCCTCGTGATCGGCGGGGTCGTCGTCGGCGCAGGGTCCGGTATGGCCTTCCGAGCGGCCGTCACCTCGGTGATCGAGATCGCTGCGGCAGACTCCCGCAGCGAGGCCCTCGCGGGCCTGTTCCTCATCGGCTACGTCGGGATGTCGGTCCCCGTCGTGCTGCTCGGGATCCTCCTGCAGTTCGCACCGCTTCCACCCTCGATCATCACGTTCGGCGCGCTGATGCTCGTGCTGATCGTGCTGTCGGCACTCCTGAACGCCCGGCGACGGCGACCGGCCGGCGGCAGCCGAGCCGAGATGTCGGCCGGTGGTCCTGAGCCGTGATCCACCGATGAGCTTTTAGTGGGTAGGGCGTGGGGTTCGATGTCGCACACGACCGGACACGGTGGTGCAATCGTTCAGGCCGACGCGAGCGTCACGAAAGAGCGGGAGAAGGGCCGCGCACGACGGACATGCAGGGCGGAGAGGCCGGACCAGTTACCGTGCGACGACCCGACGAACGAAATCGCGGGGTCGCATGACGAGTCGCCCACGCCAGTCCGGGCCGAGGTCGAGCAGATCGCGGTCGCTGGTGACGATGATCAGGGCATCAACGCCAGGGTCCTTCGCCAGCGAAGCGATGAGATTGTCCTCGTGGTCGCTGACACCGTGATCTCGCGCATCCGGTTCGATCACTGACCCGCCGGAGAACTCGCACATCTCCGCGACGGCGACGACGAACGGCTCGACAGTCTGTTCGCTCTGCCCAACCGCCCGCATCACCCGGGTGATGTTCCGGAGGATCTGCGGGGAGGCGAACAGACGGAACCTCTCCGCGAAGGCGAGCGAGACGGCGTCCGCCGCGGGGTTGTCGGTCGTCGGCGGGACGTCGGGCAGGAGCGGCCAGGAGCCGTCGTCGCCGAGGATGTAATCGAGGTAGACGTTGACATCAAAGACGACCGGGGTGGCCGGGTCGATCACGAGGCAGCGGCCTCGCGGATGAGCTCCCGTACCTCGTCGCTCGTGTAGCGGCGCCCGCCGCGTTCGGCGCGGGCCTGCTCGCGAATCGCTTGCAGACGTTCGAGTCGGAGCCGACCCTGGTAGTCGCGGACGGCCAGCCGGAGGAACTCGCTGCGGTTACCGCGCCCGTAGTGCTCCACGACCTCGTCGAGAGCGGCGCGCAGCTCGTCCGCGACGGCGATTCCGACGGTCTTCGCAACCATCGTTCCTCCTATTGCTTATGAATAATCAACACCGTCAAGCCTAGCAGTCGAGCACGGCTCCGTCCCCGCGCTCAAACCTCACCGCATCCTCGCCGTATCGCCACGGCGCGCCGTGGTCTCCCACCAGCTCGTCCCCCAGGCGCGCTCATCCGCCCAGACCGGGGCGTTCTCGTCCGGCGAGGACAGGCGCGCACATGCTGCCGGCAAGATCCGCCGCCGTGTCGAAGAGCTCCTGGTCCCCGGGCGCAACGTAGATGTTCGTCGTAGTCACACACATGAGTACGGGCATAGTCGCGGATGCGGTCAAGCAGGTCGCCGCTTCACCAGTCAGATCTCCGAGAGCGCCTCAGCGATGAGGACGCGGGAGCGCTGCCGGAGTTCGACGTCGACGATCATGTCCTGGAGCACGATCTCGTCGACGCCGAGTTCGTGGACCAACGGCGTGATCTGCTGCCGCAGGGATTCCACGGTGCCCGACATCTGCCCTGGAATGATGCCGCCCTCGATCCGACTGGTGCGGTTCTTCTCCTCCGTCCCCAGTTCGGACCACGCCTGAGTGAGAGTCGGCATCGGCCGATCCTTTCCGTAGGCGCGGAGTGCACGGGCCGACCAGGTGAGTTCGTGGGCGAGCGCATCATCGTCGGCCGCGACCAGGTTGAGACCGAGGATGATCCGGGGCTCGCCCGATCCGAACGGCGTCGGGATGAAGCCATCCCGGTAGCCCTGGAGCGCGGGACGGATCACCGCGGCGCTCACGGGAGAACTCGGAGTCGGCGACGCGTCCGGCGCGCAGCTCGATTTCACTCCGCGCGTCGCCGCACGCACTGCAGACGTATCGCGAGAACTGAGCTCTCCCGCAGGCGCGATCAGAGAGCCGCGCGCAGCCCGTCGATAAGCGGCGTGGTCGGGCGACCGATGAGCCGGGATAGCTCTCCGGTCGCCTCGGCGAGATCGCCGGCGGCGATGTTCTGGTCGAGCCCCACGATGAAGCCGACGGTGCCAGCGTCCAGGCCCGCCGCCGTCAACGCCGCCGTCTGCTCTTCCGGCGTCTGCGCCACGTACGCGACGGAGCGCCCGAGCAGCTCGGACGCCACGGCGGCGAACTCGGCGAAGTCCCAGGCCACGTCACCGCCCAGCTCGTAGACCACGCCCTCGTGCCCCTCGCTCGTGAGCACGACGGCCGCGGCCTCAGCGAAGTCGGCGCGTGAGGCGCTGGCGACCCTGCCGGTGCCGGTGCTCGTCGCGACGACCCCCGACTCACGGGCGTGCTCGAGCGTGCCGAGATAGTTCTCGGTGTACCAGTTGTTGCGCAGGATCGTCGCCGGCAGCCCGGAGGCACTGATGGCCTCCTCGGTGGCCTTGTGCTCCGGAGCGATGATGAGCCCCGAGGTGGTGGCGCGCGGGGCGCTCGTGTAGACGAACTGCTCGACGCCGGCGGCGACGGCCGCGTCGATGACGGCAGTGTGCTGGGCGACGCGCTGCCCGATCGCCGTCCCCGAGATCAGCAGCACCCGGTTGGCGCCGGTCACGGCAGCCGTGACCGACGCGGCGTCGCTGTAGTCCAGACGCACGGTCTCCACGCCCGCCGCGGCGAGGTCAGCGAGCTTCTCGGTGTCGCGAGCGCCAGCACGGATATCGCCTGCGGCAACTCCGCGCGCGCGCAGCGCCTCGACGACGAGGCGGCCAAGGTGCCCGGAGGCTCCGGT
>JAATGR010000043.1 GCA_015654575.1 Actinomycetales bacterium | reverse complement strand
TAGTTGGCGTCGTGCGGGCCGGCGGCGGCCTCGGGGTGGTACTGCACGCTGAACGCGGGGATGTCGAGGGCACGCAGTCCCTCCACGACGTTGTCGTTCAGGCCGATGTGGCTGACCTCGACGCGGCCGTACCCGTTCGGGCTGTCGGCGGTGCCGGTACGGGGGGCGTCGACCGCGAAGCCGTGGTTCTGCGCGGTGATCTCCACGCGGCCGGTGACCTTGTCCAGCACTGGCTGGTTGATGCCGCGGTGTCCGAAGGGCAGTTTGTAAGTTCCGAAGCCGAGCGCGCGACCCAGGAGCTGGTTGCCGAAGCAGATGCCGAAGAACGGCAGCCGGTCATCGAGCACCGCGCGCAGCAGTTCGACGTGATCGACGGACGCCGCCGGGTCGCCGGGACCGTTCGAGTAGAAGACTGCGACCGGCTCGATCGCGCGGATGTCATCGATGGTGACGTGCTGGGGCAGCACGTGCACCTCGAAGCCGCGACCGGCGAGGTTGTCGATCGTGGCTTGCTTGACCCCGAGATCCAGCACCGCCAGGTTGCCGATCCGCTCGCCGACCGCGGGGGTGACTGTCGCGACCTGGACCGAGACCTGCGCGGACAGGTTCTGTCCGGCCATCTGCGGCGCCTCGCGCACGAGCCGCAGCTGCTCCTCCGGATCGATTCCGGCCGCCTCTCCCGAGAACACCCCGCCGCGCATGGACCCGTCGGAGCGGATGTGCCGGGTGACCGCCCGGGTGTCGATCCCGCTGATGCCGACGATGCCGTCGCGGATCAGGGCATCGTCGAGCGATTCGTCGGCGCGCCAGTTCGAGACGACCCGCGAGGGGTCGCGCACGATGTAGCCGGCGACCCAGATCCGTCGTGATTCCGTGTCTTCGGCGTTGACGCCGGTGTTCCCGATGTGCGGCGCGGTCTGCAGCACGATCTGGCCGGCGTAGGAGGGATCCGTCAGGGTCTCCTGGTAGCCGGTCATCCCGGTGGTGAAGACGACCTCGCCGAGGGTCGTGCCGCGCGCCCCGTAGGCGCGCCCGGTGTGCCGGGTGCCGTCCTCGAGGACGAGCACCGCGGGGTCGGTGGTGAAGGAGGTCATGCGTCGGTTCCTGTCGGGGGGACGGTGGCGGCGGGCAGGATCGGGGAGATCGCGTCGGCAAGTGCCCGGGCGGAGGCCTCCTGCGGGCGGAGGTAGGAGTCGACGACGGTCTCGTCGTCGATCCGCCAGCTGAGGCGCGTGAGCCCTTCGCGCTCGACCACGCGGTCGATGGCGACGGTCGCCTGGTCGACCGAGACCAGGCGCGACGCGGGGAGGAAGATGCGGTCCGTGCCGGCGAGGTCGAGTGCGACGCCGGCATCCGTGACGAGGACAGTAGCCTTGGCGCGGAAGGCGAGGCCGCGGACCGCCAGCCGGTTCAGCGCCGTGCCGTGCGTGGTCGTGGCGACGTACAGCCCGGTGAAGGTGGCGAGCAGCTGCGCTGCGGCCGGGATGTCGCCACTCGGAGCGATCAGCCGCGCATCGCGCTTCACCCGCCGTCGCCAGCCCCAGACCATGAGGCCGATCAGCAGAACGGCGAGGACGACGACCAGCAGCAGGTCGAGCTCTTCATTGGTCATCGTGCCACCTCCGAGGATTCGGTGAGGATGCCGTCGCGCACCGTCGCGGTGCCGGCGTGGAAGGTCCAGGCGACTCGTCCGGGCAGGGCGCGTCCGACGTAGGGAGAGTTCGTGCTGCGCCCACGCAGATCGGATGCCTCGAACGGCATCGAGCCCGCGGGATCGTGCAGGGTCAGATGCGCCGGCTCACCGACGGCGATCGGGCGGCCGTGTCCGGCGAGGCGGCCGATGTCAGCCGGGGTGCGGCTCATGACCCGCGCCACATCGGTCCAGGTCAGCATGCCGGTCTCCACGCAGGCCAGCTGCACCACGCGCAGCGCGCTCTCCAGCCCGACCATGCCGTTGGCCGCCGCGGCCCACTCGCAGGCCTTCGACTCGTGCGGATGCGGCGCGTGATCGGTCGCGACGATGTCGATCGTGCCGTCGGCGAGGCCCTCGCGCACGGCCTGCACGTCCTCGTCGCGGCGCAGCGGCGGGTTCACCTTGTAACGCGCGTCGTAGCCGCGGGCCAGCTCCTCGGTGAGGAGGAGGTGGTGCGGGGTGACCTCGGCGGTCACGTTCACGCCGCGCTTCTTCGCCCACCGGATGATGTCCACCGAACCGGCGGTCGACAGGTGGCAGACGTGCAGCCGGGAGCCGACATGCTCGGCCAGCAGCACGTCGCGGGCGATGATCGACTCCTCCGCGACGGCGGGCCAGCCCGCGAGTCCCAGCTCCGCGGACACGGTGCCCTCGTTCATCTGGGCGCCCTCGGTGAGCCGGGGATCCTGCGCGTGCTGCGCGACGACGCCGTCGAAGGCCTTCACATACTCGAGCGCGCGGCGCATGATCAGCGGATCCCAGACGCAGAAGCCGTCGTCGCTGAACACCCGCACACGGGCACGGGAGTGCGCCATGGCGCCGAGCTCGGCCAGCCGCTCCCCCTTCTGCCCGACGGTGACCGCGCCGATCGGCTGCACCGTCAGGTACCCCGCAGCCTCGCCGAGCGCGAGCTCCTGCTCCACGACGCCCGCGGTGTCGGCCACCGGAGAGGTGTTGGGCATCGCGAACAGCGCGGTGAACCCGCCCGCCGCGCCCGCCTGGGAGCCGGTGAGGATCGTCTCGCTGGCCTCGTAGCCGGGCTCGCGCAGGTGCGTGTGCAGATCGACCAGGCCAGGCAGGGCGACCAGCCCTCCGGCGTCCACCGTGGTCGCCCCCTGGCGGCTCAGCCCCGAGCCGACCTCCGCGACGATGCCGTCCTCGAGGAGGATGTCGGCGCTCTCGCCGCCCTCGATCCGTGCTCCGACAAGCAGAAAGGTCTCACTCATCTGCGTCCTCCGTCCACTCGTGGCCGCCCGCCAGCAGCAGGTACAGCACGGCCATCCGCACCGACACGCCGTTGGTCACCTGTTCCCGCACCGTCGACCGGGCAGAATCCGCCGCATCGGCCGAGATCTCGAGCCCCCTGTTCATGGGGCCGGGGTGCATCACAATGCTATCGGCGGGAAGGGCCGCGAGCCGCCTCGCATCCAGCCCCCAGGACCGGGTGTACTCGCGTTCGTTCGGGAAGTACGCGGCGTTCATGCGCTCCAGTTGGATGCGGAGCATCATGAGCGCGTCGGGGCCCTCGGCGATCGCGGCATCCAGGTCGTAGCCGATCGTGGCGGGCCACGCCGAGGCGTCCTGCGGCATGAGCGTGGGCGGGCCGACGAGCGCGACCTCCGCGCCCAGGGTGTGCAGCAGCCAGACGCCGGAGCGGGCGACGCGGGAGTGCAGGATGTCGCCGACGATCGCGACGCGGAGCCCTGCGAGGTCGCGGCCGCGGCTCTCGGCGCCGAAGAAGCGCTTGCGGATCGTGAACGCGTCGAGCAGCGCCTGCGTCGGATGCTCGTGGGTGCCGTCGCCGGCGTTGACGACGCCCGCGGAGATCCAGCCGCTGGTGGCGAGGGTCCGCGGGGCGCCGGAGGCCCCGTGACGGATGACGACCGCATCCGCCCCCATGGCCTGCAGCGTCTGGGCGGTGTCCTGCAGGGACTCCCCCTTGGAGACCGACGATCCCTTGGCGGAGAAGTTGATGACGTCGGCGCTCAGGCGCTTGGCCGCCGCCTCGAAGGAGATCCGCGTGCGGGTGGAGTCTTCGAAGAAGAGGTTCACCACCGTCTTCCCGCGCAGGGTCGGCAGCTTCTTGATCTCCCGCCGCTGCGTGTCCGCCATGTCCTCGGCGACGTCGAGGATGCGCAGCGCCTCGACGCGGCCCAGATGCTTCGTGTCGAGCAAGTGCCGCATCACTCGTGGCCCTCGATCGTGACAGCCTCTTCGCCGTCCGTCTCGGCCAGGCGCACGTTGACCCGTTCCTCGCGAGCGCTCGGCAGATTCTTGCCCACGAAGTCAGGACGGATCGGCAGCTCCCGGTGGCCGCGGTCGATCAGGATCGCGAGGCGCACCGCGGCGGGGCGGCCGATGTCGCCGATCGCATCGAGCGCGGCGCGGATGCTGCGACCGCTGAAGAGCACGTCGTCGACGAGCACGACGGTCTTCCCGTCGATGCCCTCCGCGGGGATCCGGGTGCGGTGCGGTGCGCGCGTGGGATGCCGGGCAAGATCGTCGCGGTACATCGTGACGTCCAGCGCCCCGACCTGGACCACGACCCCGGCGAACTCCGCGATCAGCGTGCCGATGCGCTCCGCGAGGGTGACGCCTCTCGTCGGGATGCCGAGGAGCACGAGACCTTCCGCCCCCCGGTTGGACTCCAGGATCTCGTGCGAGATCCGAGTCAGGGCTCGGGCGATGTCGGCTTCCTGCAGCACGGTGCGCGTGCTCATCAGCCGCTCCCTTCTCCGCCTCTCTGGACGGTGTTAAAGGTTGCCGGTCATAGCGTCTCAACTGTACCGCGCGCCGGGGGCGCTCGCCGCCGTCGGCTGTTAGGCTGGCCTAATTGCCCTATGACCACGCAGACATCACCGCGTCCGACGAACGCTGCCCGTCCGACGCCCGCCGACCCCTCAGGTCCGGCGGTCGCCGCACCCCCGGAGGCAGGCACCGTTCCCGTTCCCCCGATCGGTGGCGGAACCGCGCACGCGAAGGCGATCCTGCTGGGCGAGCACTCCGTGGTCTACGGGCATCCGGCGATCGCCGTGCCGCTGCACGCCCTGACCGTGCGCGCCACGGCGGAATCGTCCGACGCATCATGGCTGGACAGCGCGCTCTACACCGGCCCGCTCGCCAAGGCGCCCGAGCGGCTGAGTCCGGTCGTCACCGCGGTGCGGGCGACGCTGGCTGCGTTCGACGCCTCGGACACCGACCTTCTCCTCCGCGTGCGGGGTGACATCCCGATCGAGCGGGGACTCGGATCGAGCGCCGCCGTCGCCGCGGCCACGGTTTCCGCCGTCGCCGGCGTGCTCGGCGCCGAGCTCGACGACCGGACCCATCACGACCTAATCCAGGCGGCGGAGCGGGCCGCGCACGGCACCCCGAGCGGTCTCGACGCGCGAGGCGTCCGCGCGGAGGGACCGATCTGGTTCGCCTCCGGCGAGGTCGCCCCGATCCAGGCGCGGGCGACACTCGACCTGGTCATCGCCGACTCCGGGCGACGGGGCCGCACGCGCCAGGCGGTCGACGCTGTGCGGCAGCGCCGGGAGGACGCGCCGCACCCCACCGATGCGATGCTCGCCGAGCTCGGCGACCTGACGCGCGCCGCCGCGGCGGCGCTGCAGGCGGGGCACCCTCGCGACCTCGGCGATGCGATGAACCGTGCCCACGACCTGTTGGTGCTGCTCGGGGTCAGCGATCCGGCGCTCGACACGCTCGTGACCCGGGCGCGGGCGGGTGACGCCCTGGGCGCGAAGCTGACCGGCGGCGGGATGGGCGGCTGTGTGCTGGCCCTCGCCCGCGACAGGGCGCACGCGCAGGAACTGGCTGACATGCTGCGAACGACGGGAGCGACCGCGTGGACCACGACGATCGAGGCCACGGCGTGAGGGCGGCCACTGCGCGCGCCTACCCGAACATCGCGCTGGTGAAGTACTGGGGCAAGCGCGACGCCGCCTGGAACCTGCCCGCCACCGGCAGCCTGTCGCTGACGCTCGACGTCTTCCCCACGACCACCACGGTCGAGCCCGACCCGACGCTCACGGCGGATGTCTTCACCCTCGACGGCGTCGCCGCGCCCGCGCCGGCCCTCGAACGGGTGCGGCGCTTCCTCGATCTGGTGCGCGAGCGCGCCGGAACCGACACCGCCGCCCGGGTGCGCTCGGTCAACACGGTTCCCACCGGCGCGGGCCTGGCGTCCTCCGCCTCCGGGTTCGCGGCGCTCGCCGTCGCCGCATCCGCCGCCTACGACCTCGACCTGGAACGGCCGGGCCTCAGCCGGCTCGCGCGGCGCGGGTCCGGATCGGCGGCGCGCTCCCTCGTGGACGGGATGGCCCTCTGGCACGCCGGCACCGACGAGGAGTCCTTCGCGGAGCCGGTCGCTTCCCCCGAGGTGGCGATGGTCGTGACGGTGCTCGAAGCCGGCCCCAAGCCCGTCTCGAGCCGCGAGGCGATGACGCGCACCGCGCTGACCTCGCCCTACTACCGCGCCTGGGTCGAGTCGGCCTCGCAGAGCCTGCAGGCCGCGTTGTCCGCCTGCCGCGACGGCGACCTGGACCGACTGGGACGCATCGCCGAGTCCAACGCGCTGCGCATGCACGCCGCGATCGAGGCCTCCGATCCGCCGGTGCGCTACCTCCGCCCCGGCAGCATCGCGGTGTTCGACCGGGTCGAGCAGCTGCGCGAAGAGGGGCTGTGCGCCTACGCCACGGCGGATGCCGGCCCCAACGTCGTCGTGATCTGCCCGCCGTCGGAGGCCGAGGCCGTCCGCACCGCGCTGGCCCCGTTCGGCACGACCGTCACCGCCGGCCCCGGTCCCGGTGCCGCGCTCATCGCGGAGCCGGTCGGATGAACGGCACGATCACGACCCGCGCGCCTGGAAAGCTGTTCATCGCCGGCGAGTATGCGGTGGTCACCGCCGGCGAGCCGTCGGTGCTCGTCGCCGTCGACCGCTACCTGACCGTCGACCTGACCGAGAGCATCGGGGCGGGCAGCATCCACTCCCCCGAGTACGGACGGGTGCCGCTGTACTGGACGCGCGACACCGACGGTCTGACCATCGACCGTGAGCACCATCCCTACGACTACGTGCTCGCCGCGATCCAGCTCGCCGAGCGCGTGCGCTCCGAGTTGGGGCTGCGCGCCCGCTTCTTCGACCTGCGGATCCACAGCGGCCTCGACGACGCATCCGGGCGCAAGTTCGGGCTGGGCTCCTCGGGCGCCGTCACCGTCGCGACCCTCCGCGCCATCGACGAGTTCTACGGCTTCGACCTGAGCCGTACCGACCTGTTCAAGCTCGCGTTGCTCGCCACCGTGCAGGTCGCCCCGACCGCTTCCGGCGGTGACCTCGCCGCCTCGTGCTTCGGCGGCTGGATCGGCTACAGCTCCCCCGACCGGCTGGCGCTGCGACAGCGAGCAGCGAACGGCCCGCTCGTCCCGCTCCTGCGCGAGGACGCCGCGTGGGAGGGGCTGCGGATCCTGCGCCTGCGCCCCCCGGAGGAGCTGCGGCTGATCGTCGGCTGGACCGGCGAACCGGCCTCCACCGAACGCCTCGTCGACGAGATCGCGCAGCACACGACCGACGGCGACATCGACCTGCCCGCCTTCCTGTTCGACTCCCGCCACTGCGTGCTCCGGCTCTGGCAGGCCCTCGACGAGGGCGACGACGACGCGACCCTGCAAGCGGTGCGCGAGGCGCGACGGCTGCTGCAACGGCTCGGCGGTCAGGCCGGCGTCGGCATCGAGACCGAACGGCTGTCGATCCTATGCGAGACCGCCGAGCACCACGGGGCGGCGGGAAAGCCGTCCGGTGCCGGGGGCGGCGACTGCGGGATCGTGCTCGCCCCGCCCGGCGCCGATGTGCCCGATCTGCTGCGCGACTGGGAGGCCCACGACATCCGCCATCTCACCGTCGCGGTGCACCCTCCGGACGGAGCTCCCGATGAACGATGAGGCGGCGTCCCGCAAGGACGACCACGTGCGCCTGGCCGCGGCCCAGCAGGATGCCGGTCCCCGCCGCAACGGCTTCGACGACGTGGCCTTCGTCCACCATGCCCTCGGCGGCATCGACGCAGACCACGTGTCGCTGGGCGTCGAGGTCGCGGGGCGGCGCTGGCCGTTTCCGCTGTACGCCAACGCGATGACCGGCGGCACCGACCGCACCACCCGGCTCAACCTCGACCTGGCGGTCGCCGCGCGCGAGACGGGCCTGCCCCTGGCGACCGGCTCGATGAGCATCGCGCTCGACGACCCCGACCGGATGGTGGGATTCCGCCGCATCCGCGAGGAAAACCCGGACGGCTTCCTGCTGGCGAACATCGGCGTCGAGCGCAGCCCGGACGACGCCCGCCGCGCCGTGGACGCGCTACGGGCGGACGCTCTCCAGGTGCACCTGAACAGCGTGCAGGAGACCGTGATGCCCGAGGGCAGCCGTGCCTTCTCCGGCTGGGACGCGTCGCTCGCCGCCATCGTCGAGGCCGCCGAGGTGCCCGTCATCGTCAAGGAGGTCGGGTTCGGTCTGAGCGCGCGCACGCTCGCCCGGCTCGGCGAGCTCGGCGTGTCCGCGGCGGACGTCTCCGGCACCGGCGGCACCGACTTCGTCCGCATCGAGAACGCGCGACGACCCGGCCGCGACTACGCCGAGCTGATCGGCTGGGGCCAGTCCACCGTGGAGTGCCTGCTCGATCTGCCGAGCCGACCACCGGCCCTCCTCGCGTCCGGCGGGGTGCGGTCGCCCCTCGACGTGACGCGCGCCCTCGCACTCGGCGCACAGGCGGTGGGGGTATCCGGATCCTTCCTCGCGGTCCTGATCGACGAGGGCGCGGACGGCATGGTCCGGCGAGTGCGCGAGTGGACGGAGCGCCTCACGGAGCTGTTCGCGCTCCTCGGCGCGGCGACCGCGGCGGACCTGACCGCGACCGACCTGATCATCCGCGGCGCGACCGCAGAGTACTGCCGCGCCCGCGACATCGACATCACCACGTTCGCCCGCCGCTCCTCCGGGACGCGGGCCGGAGAGGAGCACCGTGCCCGATGACGAGCTGACGACCCCCGTCCCGACCAGGTGGGTGGGCCCGATCCGCGTCTCCGGCGATGTGGATGGTGAGCAAGAGGTGCCGCTGGCGACGTTCGAGTCGCCCCTGTGGCCCTCCGTCGGTCGCGGCGCACGCGTCTCGCGGCTCGTGCCCGGTGGCGTCAGCGTCACGGTGACCGGCGAGCGGATGACCCGCTCCACCCTGTTCGTCGCAGCGTCCGGTGCCGCCGCTGCCGCCGCCGCCCGCCGCATCGAGGAGCAGCAGGACGAGCTCGCCGGGATCGTCGCCGCAGGCAGCGCCTACGCGCGCCTGGTCGGGGTCACCACCGAGGTCGTCGGGAACCAGCTCTTCGTGCGCTTCGCGCTCACCACCGGCGACGCGGCTGGCCACAACATGGTGACCCTCGCCGCGGAGGCGCTGATGACGCACCTCTTGGCGCAGCATCCGGAGCTCGCGTACGGGTCGATCTCCGGCAACTACTGCTCCGACAAGAAGGCGACGGCGGTGAACGGGATCCTGGGCCGCGGCCGCAGCGTCGTCGCCGACATCGTGCTGCCGCGCGAGGTGCTCGAGGGTCAGCTGCGCACGACCGCGGAGCGCCTGAACGAGCTCAACGTGCGCAAGAACCTCGTCGGCTCCACCATCGCCGGTGCGCTGCGCTCGGCGAACGCCCACTACGCCAACATGCTGCTGGCGTTCTACCTGGCCACCGGCCAGGACGCCGCGAACATCGTGGAGGGCTCGCAGGGCATCACCTACACCGAGGTGCGCGGCGACGACCTCTACTTCTCCTGCTCGCTGCCGAGCCTCATCGTCGGCACGGTCGGCAACGGCAAGCACCTGCCCGCCATCGAGACGGCGCTCACACGCCTCGGATGCCGGGAGGATCGCGCCCCGTGCGAGAACGCGAGGCGGCTCGCCTGCCTGATCGCGGCGACCGTGCTGTGCGGCGAGCTGTCGCTGCTGGCCGCGCAGACCAACCCCGGGGAGCTGATGCGCTCCCACCTGGTGATGGAGCGGGCGCAGGGGGTGTCGCGATGAGCGTCGCCGTCGGCATCCACGACCTGTCGGTGGCCACCGCCGCCCACGTGCTCGACCTCGACCTGCTCGCCGCCTACCAGGGCGTGGACCCGGCCAAGTACCACATCGGCCTCGGCCAGGATCGGATGAGCGTCCCCGGCCCCGACGAAGACATCGTGACGATGGCCGCCGCGGCGGCGCAGCCGATTGTGGAACGCGTCGGCGCCGAGAATATCCGGACGCTGTACCTCGCGACCGAATCCGGCGTCGATCAGTCGAAGTCCGCCGCGGTGTGGGTGCACCGGCTGCTCGGGCTTCCGGCGAGCTGCCGGGTGGTCGAGCTGAAGCAGGCCTGCTATGCCGCGACGGCGGCCCTGCAGGCAGCGCTCGCGCAGGTCGCCCGCTCCCCACAGGACGAGGTGCTCGTCATCGGCGCGGACATCGCCCGGTACGACCTGGACTCCGCCGCGGAGGCCACGCAGGGGGCCGGCGCGGTCGCGATGCTCGTGCGCGCCGATCCGGGGCTGGTCACGATCGAGCCCGCGTCGGGCGTGTTCACCGCCGAGGTGGACGACTTCTGGCGTCCCAACGGCAGCTCCACCGCGGTCGTGGACGGCAAGCTGTCGGTGAGCGCCTATCTCGACGCGATCGTCGGCGCCTGGGACGACTATCGCGCACGCGGCGGCGTCGACTACGACCGGATCGACCGCTGGTGCCACCATCAGCCGTTCACGAAGATGGCGGTCAAGGCCCATCGCGCGCTGGCGGCGCACGTCGGCGCAGAGCCCGACGAGTCGCAGATCACGGCGTCGACCGGGTACAACCGGCAGCTCGGCAACTCCTACACGGCGTCGCTGTATCTGGCACTGGCCGCGCTGCTCGATGAGGACGACGACCTCGACGGCGCCAGGATCGGCTTCTTCAGCTACGGCTCCGGCAGCGTGGGCGAATTGTTCGCCGGCGTCGTCAGCCCCGGCTATCGCACGCTCCGGCGGGCAGAGGCGACTCGTGCCGCACTGTCGGCGCGCCGGCCGTTGAGCGTCGCGGAGTACCGCGAGCTGCACGCGAACGTCCACGCCGATGACGACGGCGACCGGACGGTCGCCCCGGTCTCCCGCGGACCCTTCCGCTTCACCGGCGTCGAGGGCCGCGCCCGGCGTTACACCCGGGCCTGAGACCGCGGCGGTGCCGGGCTCAGGTACGAAGTGCGGGACGGCTTACGCAGAGGCGGGCCATTCCAGGCAGCGATCGAGGAGGCGAGGGCCCAGCCCACGCTCTCACGGACAAATCGGGCGCATGGTAGTTGGGCCCGAAGGCCGTCTTTGCTGACGAATACCGTCATGCCGCTGACGACGCCGATCTGTCGGAAGAGGTACTGCACGCCCGTGTCGTTATCCCGCAGGATCTGCGTCAACTCGAGCAGCTAATGAGAAAACTTTGATGCCACCGTCAACGTAGATGGCATCACCACGCCGCGCTTTAGCTGCGACTCTGAACAAGAACGTTGCTGGTACCCGAACGGAGAAGAGGCAGGGCTCTAACGCCTCGGCCAGTACCGGTTCGGTACAGGTTGCTGGATACTCAGGTACTGCAGAGACAGTTCCGGAGTATCCAGCTCGACGGTCACCGCTCGTGTCTCATCGATGACCAGTCTGCCCTCCAGCCCGGGGTACTTCGACGCTTCGAGTCTCACAGTGATGAGACCTTCTCGGCGGCTCGCCGTCACCATTCGGTACGTATCATTGGGGCGCCCCCACACATTCAGAGACATGGGGAACGCCAGCCTCGCCGCCCACATCTCCGGGTTGACCTGATACGGCATGACGGTTTGGGAATGCCCCGCTGTCTCCAGCGTCCGCTCGTGGTCATCGTAGCCGAAGCGTCGTCCAGTCCCATGCTCGACGCACAGATACGAGGAGTGATTCGGCTCCGCGTGGAGGTCGTATTCTTTCGCCTCACCGGTACCCATCCGTAGCACGGCTGTGCATGTGAACGTGCGAGTCATTCGCCAGTTGGCAAGTATCGCGATCGCGTCAAGCAAGACGTCATGGCTCATGACATCCAGATTAAGGCGACCATCAACGGCATCGGCGCACCTCGACTCGGCCAGACTGTTCAGAGCATACGCATAGACAGGTTTCAGACGGGCAAATGCAGCGTGACCGCCGGTTCAGGCGGCGGCCGGAAGCGACTGCGCGAGGTGCTCCCAGGCGAGGTGCACGTCGGTGCCGACCATGCCCAGCTGCGACACCATGCCCACGCAGGATCGGTCGGCGTCGTACAGCTCGATCGCCGTGGTGGCTCCGTGGACGCTGTACGAGCGCACGAGGAGCACGTCGTGCACCGCGGCCAGGTCGAGTTCGACCGTCGCATCCCCGGTGGTGACGACGGTCCGGCCGGCCGAGGCGGTGACCGCGTGGAGCTGCCCCTGCGCGGCGTGGAACGCCCCGGCGGAGAACACCCCGATCCCGAGCGGCAGGCCGACCGCGCACGCGTGCTCCAGCACCGCGGCGAGGATGCCGACCGCCACGTGCCGGTGCGGCACCGCCGGGACGCCGTTCCCGTGCGCGCGCAGGATCGCATCGACGCGTCCGAGCTGGTCGTCACCGTCACCCTCGAAGCCCGGACGCCACCTCGGATCGGGCGCTGCGGGGATCCGCGCCAGCCCCGACAGCACCAGCCTGTCGGTGTCGAGCAGCGTGTGGCAGCGGTGCAGCGGCGCCTCGTCGGCGGCGTACAGCACGAGACCGGGCACCCCGTCGGGCTCGGCCTGCTGCTCGATCAGGTAGGCGCCGCACAGCGCTGCCGGGTCGAGGCGGAGGCACACGCGATTCGTCCGCAGACCGAACGGTTCCCCGGTGGTGCGGGTCTGGTCGTAGGCGCAGATCTGGGTGATGCGCGCGACGCGGTTCTCAGTGATCGCCGCGGGATGCTCGAGCAGGGCGAGCACTTCGGTGATCTGTTCCAGCGAGGCCGCCAGGCGACATGCGGTCACGATGCCTTTGCGCTCCGAGTTCCCGTCGTCCGTCCCATGCGCTTCCATCTCAGTACACGTCCCTCACGTATCTCTTCTCGCGGCGCAGCCCCGCGATGTACTCCGCAGCGTCCTCGTCGCCGAGACCGCGCCCGGAGGCGACGATCTCGTGCAGCGCCAGGTCGACGTCCTTCGCCATCCGCGACGCGTCGCCGCAGACGTACACGTGTCCGCCCTCCTCCAGCCAGCCGTACAGCTCGGCGCCCTGCTCACGCATGCGCGTCTGGACGTAGACCTTCTCGGCCTGGTCGCGGGAGAACGCCAGATCCAGCCGGGTGAGCACGCCCGAGGAGGCGAACCCGTCGAGCTCGTCGGCGTAGATGAAATCGCTCGACCGGTGCTGGTCGCCGAAGAACAGCCAGTTGCGGCCGGAGGCGCCCTTCGCTGCGCGCTCCTGCAGGAAGCCGCGGAAGGGCGCGATGCCGGTTCCCGGCCCGATCATGACGACTGGCGCGTCGTCGTCGTCGGGGAGCCGGAAGGATCCGTTCGGCTGCAGGAAGATGCCGACCTCGCCGTCCCCGGCGCGGTCGGCGAGGAAGGTGGAGCACACCCCGTGGTGCACCCGGGGACCGCCGTGGCGGACCGCGGCGACCGTGAGATGGATCCGGTCGGGGCTGTGCAGCGGACTGGAGGAGATCGAGTACGCGCGATGCTGCAGAGGGCGGAACACGCTCTCGCATTCCGCCGCCGTCAGCCGCACCTCCGGCTCGCCTGCGAGGAGGTCGGCGACGTCCTTGCCCCACAGCCAGCTCTCCAGCACCGCGCGCTCGTCGCGCGCGACCAGCTGGCCCAACTCGCCCCGCGGTGCGCGTGCGGCGAGTACCGAGACCAGCTCCTTCGACGGCGCCGAGATCTCCCAGTCGCGGCGGAGCCGGTCGGCCAGGGTCGCATCGCCGACCGGTGTGTCCGGCGCGAGGTGCAGCCGCTCGAGCAGCAGCTCGACCAGCCGCTCGTCATTGACGGGCACGACCGACAACGCGTCGCCGGCCTGATAGGCGATGCCGCTGTCGCCGAGGTCCAGCTCGACGTGCCGGATCTCCTTCGCACTGTCGGCACCGGACAGCACCCGGTTCGCGACCAGGCGCGAGGGGTAGGGCGTCTTGCGGTTCCAGGGAGAGCGGACTCTGCCCGGCTGCGGCGCCAACGCCGCTGCGGCAGGCGCTGCGCCCGCCGCAGGGCTCTTGGCCGCGAGCACGGCGGCGACATCGGCGCACCAGCGTTCGGCGGGCTCATCGGAGTCGACATCGCAGTCCACCCGGGGCATCATCCGGACCGCCCCGAGCTGCTCGAACCGGAGATCGAGCAGCCGACCGGCCTGGCAGAAGCCGTCGTAGCTGCTGTCGCCGAGGGCGAGCACCGCGAACTCGGTGCCCTCCAGCCGGGGCGCAGTGGAGGCGGACAGCGCCTCCCAGAACAGCTCGGCGTTGTCCGGCATGTCGCCTTCGCCGTAGGTGGAGCTGATCACGAGGATGTGCCCCCGCCCGACCAGCTGCTCTGGGGTGACCGCGTCGAGCTCCGCGAGGTCGGCGGTCATCCCCTGCGCACGCAACGCCTGCGCGACGTCCTCCGCCAGCAGCTCGCTGTTGCCGGTCTGCGTGCCGTAGAGCACCTGCACGGTCAGCCCCGGCGCCGGCGCCTGGTCGCCGGCCTCGCCCCGGCCCATCGCCACGCCCGCGAGGAACCCGGCAAGCCACGCCTGCTGTGCGGCGCTGAACGGGGCGTCCACCGGCACCGTCGCCAGATTCACGAGCCGGCTCCGAGCTTCATCGTGCCGCCGGCGACCGCCTGCGCGAGGTCGCCGAGCGCCGCACGCGCCAGCAGTTCGTCGAACCGCGCTGCATCCGTGCGCCTCGCGTTCTTTGCGCGCTGATGGATGATCCAGCCGTAGGTGCCGGGCGCGTCCATCCCCCGCACGTCGCGGAGTTCGAGCGACCGCGTGTAGTCGGACAGCCGCCGGCTGGACACCAGCGTCGCGAGCTCCGCGTCCTCGAGGGGATCGAGCCGCTCGCGGAGGTATTTCATCGTCCGCTGCATCACGAAGAAGTCCTCGGTGAGCACGAGCTTGCGGGCGGCGTCGTGTACCCGCGGGTCGTCCGGTCCGAGGGCGCCCGGAACCCGCTGCAGCGCGAACTCGTGCGCGACCGACATCACGGTGTAGGACGACAGCAGCTCGAACATGTCGGCCGAGGGCTCGGATCCCTGCGGCGCGCGACCGGCGAGCACGGGGATGCCGTCCCGGTAGTGGCGCTTCAGCGAACGCAGCTTCTCGGTGGCGACCGAGGTCGCGAGCTCGTCCAGCAGTTGCTTGCGGGAGGCGGCCGCGAGGATCGCGTCGGCGTCCTGGGTGAGCAGGAGCGCCCGCGGCATGCCGCAGAACACCGCGCCGCGGGTGTGCTCCCAGTCGTCGAGGAGTGCTGCGGCCAGCGGCGAGCCGGTCGCGTCGAGATGCCACTGCAGCAGCAGCCTGACCGCGTCCTCGTGGAACGCGCCGTGCTCGGCGTCGGCGAGCGGCAGCACCAGGAGCGAGTCCTCGCTGACGCGCGCGCGCAGCACGCCGTCCGGGTCATACTGGTAGAGGAACCCGCCGCTCATCCCGTTGCCGAGGCCCTTGCCCGCCACGCCCAGGTTCAGCACCGCGCCGCCGGTCATGTACTCGCAGCAGAAGTCGCCGACGCCCTCGACCACGGCGCTGGCGCCGGAGTTGCGCACGGCGAAGCGGTCGCCCGCCTCGCCGGCGACGAAGGTGCGCCCGCCGGTCGCCCCAAACAGGGCGAAGTTCCCGACGAGGACGTTGCCGCCGGGCTGGGTGCTGCCCCCGCCGGGCGCGAGCACCACGACACGGCCGCCGCTCTGGCTCTTGCCCACACCGTCGTTCGCGGTGCCGGTGTGGCGCAGTTCCATCCCGTCGTTGCAGAACGCCCCGAAGGACTGCCCTGCCGAGCCGTGGGAACGGATCAGCACTGTGCCGTCGTCGAGCCTCGTCCTGCCGCGCTCATCGGTGCGCGCGGCCGGCAGCGCGGCACGGACGCGCGGGGGCAGCTCGTGGTTCAGCATCCGCTCGATGTCGATGGAGAGCTGTCCGCCCACCGACTTGTCGCTGTTGTGCAGGCGACCGGCATCCAGCTCCACACGCCGCTCGCGTCGGTCGACGACCGCCTCCCGCACCGCGACGATCATCCGGTCGTCGGTGGCGTAGTTCTTCTCCAGGTACACCGGGTCGGACACGTGACGCTCGGGCACCCGGGCGAGCATGTCGCGGACGTCGAGCCGTCCGACGCTGGCGGGATGGTCCAGCAGTTGCACGAGATCGGTGCGTCCTCGCGCCTCGCGCAGCGACCGCAGGCCGAGCCGCGCGAGGATGTCCCGCACGTCGTGGGCGATGTTCAGAAGGTACTGGGCGAGAGCACGCGGGTCGCCGTCGAACACCTCGGGGTTGGTGGTGAGGCCCGCGGGGCACTTCACGTTGCAGTTCTTGGCCATCACGCATTTGAGCATCATCAGCGCGGTGGTGCCGAACTCGAAGCTGTCGCCGCCCAGCAGCGCGGAGGTCACGACGTCGCCGCCGGTCTGGTGCGCGCCGGAGCAGCGCACCGTCACCTTGTCGCGCAGGCCGTTGGCCACCAGCGCCTGATGCACCTCGGCGATGCCGATCTCCGCCGACCGTCCGGCGTACTTGAGGCTCGTGACCGCCGCGGCCCCGGTGCCCCCGGTGTTGCCGGCGACGTTGATCACGTCGGCGCCGGCTTTGGCGACGCCCACCGCGATCGTGCCGATCCCCTCGGACGAGACGAGCTTGACCACCACCCGCACCCGCGCCGCCTTGCAGTCGTGGATCAGCTGCGCGAGGTCCTCGATGGAGTAGGTGTCATGATGCGGCGGCGGCGAGATCAGCTCGATGCCCGGGGTACCCCCGCGTGCCGCGGCGATCTCCACAGTGACCTTCGGCGCCGGCAGCTGCCCGCCCTCGCCCGGCTTCGCGCCCTGACCGATCTTGATCTCCAGCTCCTGCAGCTGCGGATCCGCCAGGTAGCCGGCCCAGATGCCGAACCGTCCGGAGGCGAACTGCTTGATGCGGGATCCGCGGATCGTGCCGAAGCGGGAGATGTGCTCGCCGCCCTCGCCGCAGTTGGACAGCCCGCCGACCATGTTGGTGCCGTGCGCGACGGACTCGTGCGCGGTCGCGACGAGCGCGCCGTGACTCATTGCTCCCGACGCCAGGGTGCGGGTCACCTCGTGCGCGGGCTGCACCTCGCGCAACGGGATGCTGGGCGGCGCGGTCTGGAACAGCGCCACCGTCTCCTCGGCGGCCGGTCCGGGGCGGAGCACCAGCCGGTCGGCCTCGACCACCCAGCCGAGTTCGTCCGCCCCGACGATGCCGCGGAAGAACGCGGCCAGCGCCTCGTGGCGTTCGACGGTGGGGCCGGCCGCATCGGTGAGCCGGAGGGTGCGGCCGCCATCGGGCATCGGGGAGATGTCCAGCCCGCGCACCAGGATGCTCGCGTTCCCGCCGAGCGAGAACCGCCCGAGCTCCTGACGGAACTCCGCCTCGGTGCGAAGACCGGTCACGTCGGCGGGAAGCCCCAGCACGTCGCGCAGCGCCGACGGCCGCCGAGAGCGCTCCAGGCGGGTGGTCTCGAGGAACTCGCGGTACCCGGCTGTGGCGGTGAAGCGGTCGATCTGCGCCGGGCGGAGCGCCGCGAATCCGGCGTTGCGGTAGGCCGCATCGGAGAGCCCGAGGCCGTCGTCCAGCGCGGCGAGGGTGAGCTTGCGCATCGCGTCCTCCTCCGGCTCCCCCCGGCCACGCACCGCTTCCTCGGTCATCCCGGCGAATCCTCGCACCGCGACCGCGCCGAAGGAGTGGCCGGCGCCCTCGGAGCGCTCCTTGAACAGACCCAGCAGCGGGATCTCGCCCTCGTCAGCGACAGCGCAGGCACGAGCGTGCCACTGCGCCGCGGCCAGCGCGATGCGCTCGAAACCGACCCCGCCCACCGGCGCCGCCACGTGCGGGAAGCAGCGGGCGAGCACCGGATCCGCGGTGTCGAGGTAGTTGGGCTCGAAGAACTCGCCGCCGATGTAGCTCTCGACGGTGCACAACCCCACCCGGCCCATCGTCTTGGCGAGGGACTTCAACGCCGCCTTGCGGAAGTGCGCGAACGCCTCATCCGTCGCGGTGTAGGTCTCCGACGGTGCGGGCGGAGCCGGATGCCGCTGCTCCGCGCGGAGGCGCGCGCTCAGGCTGTACACCGCGGAGGCGCCGAAGCCGAGCGCCGCGGCCACATGATGGGAGGACGGCAGCTGCCCGCTCTCGGCGACCAGCGAAACCCGCAGCCGCAGGCCCTCGTCGATCAGCCGCTGGTTGACTCCGGCGATCGCGAGGATCAGCGGCAGCGGTGCGCGACCGGTGTCGGCGCCGCGGTCGCTCAGGACGACGATGCCCCCGTCATCACGCGCGATCGCGACCACCTCGTCGCAGAGGCCGTCGAGGGCCGCGACGACCGATTCCGCGTTGCGGCGGGCGTCGTCCGGGAAGGGGCGGAACAGGATCTCGACGCGATGCAGCGGGACGATCCGCTGCTCGCGCAGCCGCACCATGTCGAGGTGATCCAGGATGGGCGAGGCCAGCACGATCTGCATCCGCCGTTCGGCTCCGCCGTCGGGCTTGGCGCCCAGAGCGACGCGCATACTCATGCCGTCC
>JAATGR010000005.1 GCA_015654575.1 Actinomycetales bacterium | reverse complement strand
TTACAGTCAGATCCCTTTGGCCGCTTGGGTAACCTGCCGGGTGCGCACCTACCCGGCTTTTTCAGTCGACCAGAGGCGCGATCAACGATCTTACCTGTACCGGCGGAGCGATAGAAATCGTCAGCTGCCGACGAACCCCTCGCCGAGCCCGGCGAGCGCAGATGGCAGTCTCAGCAACGCCCCCTCGAAACGGCACGTCGCGGCGGCCACGTCCATCGCACCCGCCAGCAGGTCGCCCCACGCAGCCTCGTCAGACGGCACGGCCGCCAGCAGCGACGCGACGGATGCGGAGAGCACGGCATCGCCCGCTCCCATGGTGTCGATGATCGGCGCGGATGCCGTCGCGATCGGCCGAGACACCTCGACACCGTGTGCGAACACCGACGCACCGTCGGCGCCGCGGGTGGCGAGTACCGCGGCGGCCCCGGCGGAGCGCAGGCGATGGGCGAGTTCGTCGAGGGGGATGCCGTACAGCAGCGCCGCATCGTCATCGCCGACCTTGACCAGGTCTGCGGATACGACGACCTGCTCGAAGCCATGCACGAACTGCTCACGGTCACGCATCATGCCGGCGCGCGGGTTTGGGTCGATCGCGACCAGTCCCCCTATGTCGGACAGCGCCCCGGCAAGCTCCTGGGTCTGCTCCGTATCGTCGAATGCGACACAGCTGACCACGGTCGCCGCTGCCGCTGCGATCGCGTCGCGCTCGGCATCCCCGTAGCGGATTCTGCGGCCCCGCGCGGCGGCATTGAACTCATAGGCGGGTTCGCCGTCGACTCTGGTGCTCACCGCACGAGCCGTGCCGGCCGGAGAAGCGGTCGCCAACAATCCGACCCCATAGTCGTCGAGATAGGTGCGGATGCGGCCTCCCGGCTCGTCGTCACCGACCATCGCGATAAGTGTCGTCGGCAGCCCGAGGCGCGAGAGTCCGACCGCCACGTTCAGCGCCGCGCCGCCGACGAACTCGCGGACGCCGTGCTCGTCGCGCAGCTCATCGATCAGCGCGTCGCCGATCACCACCACCGGACCGGTCATGCCTCACCCCTCGATCACGCGATCGACGAAACCCTCGGCGCGGTGCCGGGTGCCGTCGATACGACGGTCCACACTCGCCCGGATCTCGCTGGGCGCCAGCGGCGCCGCCAGTCGCACTGTCTCATGACACGTGAGGTCGGCGCACATATAGGTGCCGATGCTCGCCCCGGTGCCGTCGGGCCGGTGCGCCGTGAACAGCGACACCTGATCTGCCGGCTGCATCGTGTGGCACACATTGCACATCGCGGATCGCGCACGACTCGCGCCCTGCGCGGCTCGCAGCACGATCCCGATGGCACGGTCGCCGCGTTGCACGATGAGGTAACCGCGGGTGCGCACAGCAGGGTCGCGCCAGGCGAGGAAGTCGAGGTGGTCCCAATCGAGCAGTAGGTAGTCGTGAGGCAATGCCACGTGGCGTCGCTCGGTGTCGTCAGCATTGACGAGGCACGCGCGGATGTCATGCTCGGTGAGGTGCCGCATCCGTTCAGTCTAGAATCGCGGTCATGGCCGACAGCTCTTTCGACATCGTCAGCAAGATCGATCGGCAGGAAGCCGACAATGCCCTGAACCAGGCGCACAAGGAGGTCGAGCAGCGCTACGACTTCAAGGGAACGGGCGCATCGATCGCCTGGAGCGGGGAGTCGATCCTCATCACCGCGAACAGCGAGGAGCGCGCGAAAGCCGTGTTGGACGTGTTCCAGTCCAAGCTCATCAAGCGCGGCATCTCCCTGAAGAGCCTCGAGTCGGGTGACCCCGTGAGCTCGGGCAAGGAGTACCGGATCACCTCGACCCTGAAAGAGGGCATCTCGCAGGAGAACGCGAAGAAGATCGGCAAGATCATCCGCGACGAGGGCCCGAAGTCAGTCAAGTCGCAGATCCAGGGTGACGAGCTGCGGGTGCAATCGAAGTCGCGCGATGATCTGCAGGAGGTGCAGCACCTGCTCAAGGCCGCCGACCTCGAGGTCGATCTGCAGTTCATCAACTACCGGTAGATACGCCCCGCGAGAGGCCGCAATATCTCGCCACGTGGGAACGCCGCGCGGGGAAAAGTAGGCTCGCTGCGTGCAGACGCTTCTTCGCGTCGATTCCTCGGCAGGTCTGTCCACACGTCACGGACTTGCGCGCTGACCGAGGCCGTGTCGGCCGCCTGGCGCCGCCGTGGAGCGGATTTCACCGTGATCGAACGCGATTTACACGTGACACAGTTGCCGCATCTGCAGACGACAGCGCAGCACTGGCCCGAGCACGTGCGTGACGGCGCGTCGGTGCCCGCCGAGCTGGACGCGCTGCAACGCGAGCTCATCGACGAGCTGCCCCGAGCGGACGCGGTCGTCATCGGCGCGCCGACGTACAACTACACGATGCCGTCGACCCTGAAGTCTGGGTTGATCTGATCCACGTTCCCGGTGTCACTGCTCCCCTGGACGGACAGCCTCAGCCGATGCGTGGCCGGCACGTCATCATCGTCACCGCCCGCGGCGGCGTCTACGACCCGGGCACACCGTCCGAAACGTGGGACCACGTCGTGCCACCGCTGCGCATCCTGTTCACCGAGACCCTGGACATCACAGCTAGTCCAGGGTGCTGAACGTCTTCACCGAGCGCGACGCCAACCGCGGGATGATGTCTCCGAGGACGCGCGCCTGGAAGGGCTCCGTGGCCTTGTGCTCGTCATATCCCGTCGCGTCCGTGTATCGCTCGTAGAGGACGATCGTGTTCGGGTCTTCCTCGCTGACCTGCGCGAAGAACGCGAGGTTCTTGCCTTCTGCCCGGTTGCCGGGAGTCATCTCTCTGATGACCTCCTTGACATAGTCCGCTTCGCCGGGCTTGGCGGTCCATGTCGCGATGACGGCGAATGCCATGAGTTTCCCTTCGTGTCAGATCGTGAATCCGATGGCGCGGAGTTGATCCTTGCCTTCATCGGTGACGTCGGCCGGACCCCAGCTCGGAAACCATTCCCAGTCGATCCGGAAATCCCGGACGAGCGGCTCGAGGTCTTTCAGCGCGGTGCGGATCTGGTCCTCCATGACGTCCGCGACGGGACACGCCGCCGAGGTGAGGGTCATCCTGATGACGGCTGTTCCGGTCTCGTCGACGGTCACTCCGCGGACGAACCCGAGATCGACGATGTTGATGCCCAGATCAGGATCGAGCACCTCGAGCAGCGCCTCGCGCGTGCTCGCCACTGCTGTACTGTCGTGGGAATCCGTCGCCACCGGCTCCTGGCCTGTCAGCGCGATCTCTCCTCCGACGGTCGCCGCAGGCACGGATCGACTCTCGACCAGGCCCATCGGCTCCAGCTCGATGACGACATCCGCGGTGACCGTCGAGATCCAGTCCGCCTTGCCGTGGAACTTCCGCCGGACGCGGACGATGTCCTCCGCCGGCGCCGCGTGACCGGCGACGACGAGCAACCGCCGCGGATCGAGGCCGCCCTGCTCCGCGCGGGCCGTCGCCGTCTCGATGACCCGTGCGACGGCTTCGCAGGTGCGTCCCGGCCCGAAACGCAGCCTCGCGATGGCATCGGGCGCCGACATGCCCATGACCAGCTCGATCGCCTCACGGGCGAGGTCGCTCTCCACGCGGACATGATCGGCGCGAGCGGTGATCTCGGCCAGAAGACTCATGATGTCCTCCTAGATTGCTGCGGGGGCGCGCAGGACGCGCCGGAGATCGAAGTGGAGGTCGCTGAGCTCATCATCGGTCACGCGGTGTTCGGCGAACACCAGTTTCCGGACGGCGAGGATATCTCGCGGGCGGTTCATCGAGATCGCGCCGCGGACCCGGCCGTCCTCGACGGCGAACAGCGTGAACGACAGATCGTCCATCGACCCGCGGAGCACTGTCGGGCCGGCCGGGTCGATCTCGCCGGCCATCTGGATGCTGTGCTCGTACTGATCACTCCAGTACCAGGGGACTTCGGTGAACTCGTCATGACCGCCGGCCGCGTTCGCGCCCGCGATGCGCCCCATCTCGAAGGCCCAATCGCGATGCTCGGCACGAAGGTGCCGCCCGTAGAGGCCGTGTCGGATGGAGACCGCATCTCCCGCGGCGAAGACGCCGGGGGCACTCGTACGGGCCCTCCCGTCGACGAGGATGCCCCCGCGCACGGCGATGCCCGCCGCATCCGCGAGCCCGACGTTCGGCTCCGCGCCACCGCCCACGATGAGCAGATCACCCTCGACCGTCTCGCGGTCGGTGCGGACCACGACCGAATCCCTGGTCGTCTCGGTGGCGACGATGACGCGTCCCGTGCGCACATCCGCTCCGTTCGCGCGGTGGACGTCTGTCAGCACACCGCCCATCGTCGGGCCGAGAACCCGTTCCATCAGCGAGTGCCGTCGCTCGACGACGGTGACGCGCTTGCCGAGAACGGCGAGCACTCCCGCGACCTCGGAGCCGATGAATCCGCCGCCGAGGACGATCGGATGCTGCGCCCCGGCGAGCGCCTCACGGAGCCGATGGGCATCCGTAAACTCGCGCACGTAGTGCACACGTTCCCCGGCGAGTCCCGGGGTACGACGGGCACGGGCACCGGGAGCGAGGATCAACTGATCGTAGGAGAGGCGTACCCCACTCTCCGCGACCAGGGTCCGGTCCGGCAGGCCGATGTCCGTGATCCGCTCGCCGAGCACCGTATCGATGTTCCGCTCCCGGTACCAGTCGGCCTCGTAGATGGGCGCCGCAGACTGCCGCAACGGATCCAGGAGGTACTCCTTCGACAGCTCGGGTCGCTCGTAGGGCAGCTGCTGCTCAGCCGAGACGAGCGTGACCTTTCCGTCGTAGCCGCCTGCACGCAATGCCCCGACCGCCGCGGCTCCCGCCGGGCCGCCGCCAACGACGACGATCCCGCTCACGTGTCCACCTCCACCTGGATCACTCCGTCGCCGTTCAGACGACAGGGAAGTCTCACCAGCTTCGTGTGCGCCGGATTGATGCCTTCGCCGGTGGTCGCGTCGAACGTCCACATGTGATGCAGACACGTCAGCGTGCGGCCGTCGAGATCACCCTCGTCGAGTTTCTGCTGCTGGTGAGCGCAGCGGTTCTCGTAGGCGATCACGTCACCGTCGACGTTGAGGAGGAGGACGCCTGTCCCCTCGACCGTGACGCCGGCCATGTCTCCCTCCCACAGATCATCGACGGGCAGCGCATCCACCCACTGCCCGGTGTCCACGTCGCCCATCACGCGAGCACCTCCGCCAGGACACGCTCCCTGGCCTCGGCTGCTGTCGTCATGATCTGGGCGGCGGAGACACTCGGGCCCGCCGCGTCGGCCAGGGTCGGGGCGAGGCCCGCTGCGGCATCGTCAGCGAGCGGAGCCCACTTCGCGAACCACTTCTTCACGGCATCCCGGCTGCCGGTGTGCTCCGCCACCGCGAACCTCGCCGCAGCAACGCTCCACCGTGTACGCCGATCGTTGTCGTCGTGAAGGAATCCGCTGATCAGCCAGTCGACATGGTCGCCGTTGAGCCGCGCGGACTCGCCGAACCGCTCGTTGAGAAGAGCGTCGATCGTCGGCGCGATGACGAGATTCGTCGCAACAAGCGCCTCGCCCCAGTCGTAGCTGACGAGCGCGTGCTCGATCACCGTGCGGGCAGGCTGCCATTCCGCCGCGTCCTCCCAGCGGTGCCTCTCCTGGTCGGTCCCGAAGCCGAGACCCGGATGGGCGATCTGGAGCTCACGCGTCCGATAGGCGATCGTCGTCACCCGGCGAAGGTAGTCCGCGGTGGACAGAGCGGCCGGGTTGGTGACGTACGACGTAGGCGCGAGGTAACCGATATAGGCCTGCACCTGCTGAAGCCCGTGGAAGAGGTACCGGGATGGCGTGTACACGGCGGCAAGGGCACCGAGCCACGCGTCTGGTAGCAGCGAATCACTGCCGAGTTTCGCGTATTCCTCCAGGACGCCATCGACTCTCGACTGCGACTCCGCCTGCTGTTTGACGTAGGCCTGGTAGGTCAGCGAGTCGGGCTCTCGGAATTTCTCCCAGTCGTCGGCATGCAGCGGCGTGTTGTCTCGGTAGGTGCGGAACCAGAGGTTCGGCGGAGTGGACGGGTTCGCCTCGAAGGCGCTGGTGCGGTTCTCCCGCGTGGTCCAGTTCTGCCCCTGGGTGACGATCTCGTACTCGCTCGGCATCCTTCTCACGTCGCCGAAGGCTGAGAACGTGCGCCGCGGTCGCGGCTTCGTGGTGTCGGTCATGCCGCCGTCTCCTTCTGCTTGATGCTCTCCCAGATGTATTCATCGGAGGTCGTCACGACACGTCCCCGGAACGAGGACATGAAGTTCCCGATGAGGCCGATCGTGTAGTCGTTGCCGAGGTAATCGCGGAGCGTGTTCTGCGTCACCCGGATGCGGTCCTCTCCCTGCACGCGCACGTAGGAGCCGTGGTCAATGACCTCGATCTCGGTGTCCGGGTTGTCGTCGCGGATCGCGGCGACGATGAGCTCGACCGTTTCATCTCCCATGCGGAAGATCGGGCCGACGGGATTCTTCATGGCTCTGCGCCCCTTTCAGGCGTACTCGACGGCGACATGGTCGAGCGGCAGGATCCCGGCCTCTGCGACGGTGAGCTCACCGTCGAGGATCCGGCCGTTATGCACCACAACCTTCGGCCGTGGCTCCGCGCGAACACGCTTGCCCTCGCTGTGCACGGCCACGGCCTCCGCCAGTTCGTTCACCGTGTTCGCGGTGGTGACCGCGACGAGAACCTGCACGAAGTCGGTCGCGAACACCGCGTTGAGTGGAACCAGCGAGGGGGCCTCGGGCGCTTCGGCGGTCATCGGCTGATCCCTCCCGCCAGGGCGAGTCCACGGGCCTCGCGGCCGATGTAGTCGCGCGTCCACGCCTCGTAGTCGGGATCGTCGCCGGCAGTATCTGGCGTGACGCCCATGTATTTGAGGATGCCTCCGACGTCCATCGGCTGGATCTGGCCTGCGAGGAACCGGTCGATGAGCGTCTCATGCCCGACGTTGTCGCGGTCCTTCCACCAGATCTGACGGCAGGCGTTCGTGCAGAAGTGGTGCTTCTTGCCGTCGTACTCGAGCTGCCAGGAGCGGATGCGCCAGGTGCCCGAGCGGTCCTGGGTGGCGTTGCAGCAGGGCAGGTTGCACAGATCGCACAGCCACGGCAGGGTCGCCGGCAGGGTCGCTTCGACGTTGTTCGCGTTGACGTTGTCGATCATCACGTCCCACTTGTCGCCGTAGACCTTCTCCCAGTTCGGGTACTTCTCCTGCAGCCACTCGCGTTCCTCTTTCGAGACACCCGCCTTCGGCCGCCACCACAGAGTCGGGCGCCAGTACCAGAGGCCCATGTGCAGCCCGTGGTGCCAGGTGTCCAGCCCCCTCATGAACTCGTCCCAGAACCACGGCTTCTTCAGCCCGTAGTCCTCGATGGAGCGGATGAACTGGTCGATGATCCACTCCTCCATGAACTCCCGGTACGACTGCTTACGGTGTTCGAGCGGCGTGTAATAGTCCATCGCCGGTCCGGTGAGCGCGGCGAATGCTCGCGCCGTCCCCCAGAACGAGCGGTCCAGCACCCACTGCGCGCGCACCGGGTCGTGCTCGGCGAGGATCTCCAGCGTGGGACCGCCCTGCTGCGAGTGCCGCGCCTCATCGGTCTGGATGGAGGAGATCATGTTCGCGAAGTTGACGTCGCCCGCATCGAGGGCGTCCGCGGAAAGCCCGATGAACTGGAGATTGGTGAAGCCCGTCTCGAAGGTGAAGGGCAGTTCCAGGGCGATGTCGACCGCGTTGGAGGAGATCATCATCCCGTCGAAGAGGTTCCGCAGGCTGACCGAGACCCAGTTGTTGGTGTGGAAGGTCTTCTGCGTCCAGTCGTACTGCGCATCCTTGGCAATGAACTCGTGTCCGAAGAACGTGGTGACCTGCGCGTGCCGCATATCGTCGAGAGCGCCGAAGGTCGCCATGTTGCGCCAGGCGCCGTTGAGGCCGAAGCGCGCCATCTTGAGCTCGGCGTAGACGGCCGCGTATTCGACCAGCGCGACGCCGCCGAAGTGCATCTTCGTCGCCGACTTCCAGCCCTCGTCGAGCGTTTCGAAGGCGCTCGACCGCTGGAGGGCGGCCTTCACTGCGTAGACGGCCGTGTCCTTCTCGCGCTGCAGGTGGACGTACTCGGGATAACTGACCTTGTACGACTCCTCCCACGTGAGCCAGGCTTCGCGCGGCACCTTTCCGGTTCCGGAATGCCACTCCGGGAAGATGGATTCGTCGTCCGCGTAGCGAGGAGTCCAGTCCACGTCGCGGACGAACCCCTGCCATTCCTCGCGCTTGAGTAGTGCCATGGTGTTTTCGCTCCCTTGCGTCAGTCGACTTCGAGGTGGCCGAGTTGTTTGTTGATCTCGGCGTTGTTGAAATAGCCGGTGATCGAGTCGATCTCCCCGTGCTCGTTCAGGTGGAAGACGAACAGATGGGGCTCCGTGTAGGACTTCCCCGCCGGGGTGATGAAGCCCCAGACCAGTTGCTGCGTCCCTCCGATGTCCACTCGGGCGACCACGTCACCCGAGTCATTCGCCTCGATGGAATGCACGATGTTCGTCAAGTCCGGGAATGCTTCGATGAACCCCGTCCAGATCGCTTTGCCGACGGTGTTGACCTTGCCGTCGCCGCGCAGGACGCGTTGTTTGCCCCAGACCTCGTAGGCAGGGTAGGAGAAGTCCGCGTTGAAGGCGCACAGCTCAGTCATGCCGTCGACATCGTGTTCACGGTAGAGGCGGAAGAAGTCCTCGACGACGGCGGAATTGCGCTCGGCGACGCCGCCCGTGGTCGGTGTTGTTGTTGCGGTTGACATGCGGATGCTCTCCTCTGGCTAGACCAACGCGACCTGGTCGAAACGCTTGACTCCGAGGCGGCGATACACCTGCTGCTGGCACCAGTAGCCTTCGATCTCGGAGATCTGCTCACCGACAACGGTGATGTGCCATGCGCCGTCGATGTCGATGTGCTTGTCCTGGTTGACGATGCCGGCAAAATCGGCGGCCTGGGTGCCTTCGAGCTTCACTTCGGCGGTCGCGGAGTCGCCGGTGACGACGATGTTCTTCGTCGAGACGATGAGATCGGGGAAAGCGACCAGCAGATCGCGGATGACCTTCTCGATCAGATCCTTCCCGGTGCCGAGAACGCCCAGCGGGTAGATCGCGACGGCGACGTCGTCCGCCACCTCGCGCAGCGCCTTGCCCGGATCGTGCTCGGAAAGACTCGACAGGAACAGATCGACCGCTGTCCTCGTATCCATGTCAGGCCGCCTTCGCCGTCGTCAGCGATGCGACGGCACGGATGACCGCGTCGGCGGTCGCCTCCGATGAGCTCGGGTTCTGTCCGGTGATGACGTTCCGGTCGACGACGAAATGACTCGACCACGCTGACGGTCCGTCGTCGTAGACGGCGCCGGCGTTCTTGATCGCGACATCGAGGTACCACGCCATGCCCAGTCTGCCGGCCTCGGTCTGGTCCTCTTCCTCGTCCGTGAAGCACGTCATCCGGTAGCCGTCGAACAGCCACTGACCGTCGGGGCGCTCCGGTGCGGACAAGAAGATCGCAGGCCCGTGGCAGATCGAAGAGATGACGGCGCCCCTGCGGTGCAGGTTCGTCAGCAGCCTGCCGACGTCCGCATTGTCGTACAGATCGACCATGGGGCCGTGCCCGCCCGGCGCGAACAGGGCGTCGAAGCTGTCGAAATCCTCCTCGGTCAACGTGGGAAGCGCCACCGGGTGCTGGAATTTCGGGTCTGCCTGGATGCGACGCTCGCGATCCTGCGCGAGCTTCTTGCTCTCAGACTTCTGCGCCTCGATCGCTCCGAGCACCTCGTCGGGCTGGAGCACCTCGCCCTCCGGGTCGTCGGCAATCGTCACGCGCAGCGGAATGTCCTCCAGCCACGAGCGCTTCGCCGCGCGGGAGACGACCGCATGGGCCTGCGCGGCGGTGAGGCCTCTGGCGCCCAGGAGCTCGGCGATGCGCCGGGCGGCGCCGAGGTCGAGCTCGGTGTTCTGGTGGAGCGTGAAACGGATGTCGTCGACGTCGCGACGGAACGTCCGCACGACCGATGCGAGATAGTCCTTGTCCGCTTCCGGGTAGTGGAAGAACCAGCTCAGACCGTAGGGGTCCGCCGTGGGCGCATTGCCGTCGGGCGTGATGACGACCACGTCGAGCCCTGCGGCCACGAACCGCTCATACGGCTTGATCACCTCTTCCGCGAAGTATCCCGTGGGGTGGTCCGATCCGTCGGCGAGCGTGAGGATGGTCGCACTCGTCACGAGGTACGCAATTCGAGTCATCTTCGACTCCTTCCCTGCGATGGCTGCTCCGCCATCACTGATGTGATGTCTGTTCCCACCTTTCCCGCATAGATCGCAGGAGAGGTACCGGAATCCGCGCGGCTTCCTTCCCAAACCAGGCACGTTGCCGGCGAACTCCGGACGACGTCGCCCGTGAGCCCCGTGTCGACCGCGGCCTCGCGATCGGGACGACGCCGAAGAGGCGGACGGCCCACGGCGCAAGGCGTCGGAAGAAGGTCCCAGCGAGGCGCCTTCAAGGTCTTCTGGATTCAGCGGATGACGGCGCGACCACGGTTCAATCCGGTCGCCGTCACCGACGGATCGGCCCACTCCCCCGGCGTCACCCCGAACCGGTTGCGGAATTCGGTGATGAAATGCGAAGCGCTCGAGTAGCCCACCATTCGGGACACCTGCGCCACACCGTGGTGACCTGCGACGAGGAGATCACGGGCCCGGTCCAGGCGCATCTCCTTGATGAACTGATACGGCGACCGACCGGTCACCTCCCGGAAGAGCCGAGAGAACGCGGACGCGCTGAGATTGGCCCTTCCTGCCAGCTCGGTCACCGACAGCGTCTCATCGAGATGTCCGGACACGTACGCGAGGACCTGCGAGATGGGACTGGCCGCTGTCTCCCGGGCCGCGAGATCGAGGAGCCTGTTGTGCTGCTCGCGCTGCAGTATCCGGTAGACGAGCTCATCGACGCACATCGGGGCGAGCACGCGTCGATCCCCGGGAGTGCGGATGGCGGCGAGGAAACGCATGACCGCGCTCATCATGTCGGCGTCAAGATTCGACACGAACGCCGACCGCCCGCGCTCGGCAATGCCCGGCATCTCGTCCGGGAAGAGCACGGTCGTGCGTTCGACCATCTCACTCGCGATCTTGCGCACGGTGGAAGGATCGATCTGCAGCACCAACGACAGGAACGGGCGGCGGACGGTCGCCTCGACGATCTCGGCCGTGAAGTTCAGCCGATCGGTGAGGACGAGATAGTTGAACGAGTCGTAGATCAAGCGCTCACCGTCCACGACGACGGCCTTACGCCCCTGCGCCACGATGCCCAACGACATCGACTGGATCTCTTCCCACTGAGGTTTGAGGGGCTCGGTGAACCGGTACACCGTGAGCCCGGGCCACACGCTTTCGTTACCACCGAGCCGAGGCGCGAGCGAAGCGAGCTCTGCGATGAGATCACCGGAACTCATGCTGTGTGAGATCGACGTGACCTGCGCCACGCGACACCCCTCTCCCGACGCACCGTTGCGTCGAATCAGTGGAGCCATCTTACGAAGAGGACAATGGTGCTCCCGATGGTGGGATCTCGGCAAGACCGCCGGACCTGTGAGTTGTGGCCGCGTGCGGACTCAACTCGCGTCGGCCTGCCGATGTGCAGCGACCGACAGGAAACTCACAAGACTCTCCGCGAGCGGCCGAGAGGCCGCCGGGTTCTGGCCGGTGAAGAGATTCCCATCGATCACGATGAGCGGCGACCAGGGCTCGCCGCTCTGCTCGTACTCGCCGCCGGCATCGATCAGTCGATCCTCGAGAAGCCACGGGGCGCGCGCCGCGAGGCCGACTTGGGCCTCCTCCGCATTGGTGAAACCGGTCATCCGCCGGCCGGAGAAGAGCCAATCGCCGCGCTCGTCCCGAGCCGGCAGGAGGGCCGCGGGGCCGTGGCACACGGCGGCGATCGGCTTGCCGGCCGCGTCGAACGCCTCGAGCAGTTCGCCGAATCGCTCAGACACGGCGAGATCCTCCATCGGACCGTGACCACCGGGCACGAAGATCAGGTCGAAGTCCGACGCATCGACGGCGTCGAGATCGAGCGGGTGTGCCAGTTCGCCATCGATCGAGGACAGGTATGCACGAAACCGCGTGCCTGGTTCGTCGCTGCCACCGTTCATCTCCGGCGTGAACCCGGCTTCATCCGCGACCGGACGCACGCCACCGGGGGTGGCGATGACGACGTCGTGTCCTTCCTCGCGAAACACCTGGTGCGGAACTGCGAGCTCCTCCGGCCAGAATCCGCAACGGTGACGAGTCCCGTCGACCAAGGTCCAATAGTCAGAACCGCTCACGGCAAAGAGCACTCTCGTCATGATTCCTCCAAAGTGGCACTGCTTCGTGCTGCACCGGAATGCCGGGACATGGCGACGATGCTAGAGACACACGCCCGCCGACGAGGTCCTTCGAGGCGGATCGAGCCGGAATGGGAACCCAACGGCGCCGATTGCGCAACGTCGTGATCGGCCGGCGAAGGAGGGTTCCCCGGAGGCACGGGTGACGGCCAGTGCTCAACCGGACGACACCGTTACGGATGCGCATACGCTCACGAAGCTGAACCTTAAACGTCGGCACCTGCGAGATCACATGGCGGAGACGGAGGGATTTGAACCCTCGATCCCCGTAAGGGGACTCCACCTTAGCAGGGTGATCCTGCGCACGAAGACGGCTGCTTCGCAGTTGTCCATCGCGGCCCGGAAACACCCGGATCCTCGATACCACGCGGAAGTCGGGCCGTTCAGGCACTCGCACTCCCCACACGCGCCGCTCGCCAGAAACGACGCGAAACGGCATCCTCGGGAAACTCGGGGACACCTGGGGGACACCTGGCCAGAAGTCCCGAGGCCGGGCCCACAACCAGCCATGGCGACCGCCCCGCCAGTTCATGGCCACAGCGCTCCCGCCGGAATGTCCAATTGCGCGGTCCGATCTGGACCGAAGGCAAAGACCTCTTCAACGCGGACGTGACGACATGGACCGGCAACTTCCTCGAAACCTACCTCAACGGGGGTACCGGGCACGAGGCCGTCGCAGGCTGAGCCGGGAACGTCGTATGCAGAGGACGCGTCGGCATTGGAGCTGTCAGGTCGGGCGGACCTTGACCTCCGCGCACGAGCTCGCACCGCTCTAACGTTGTCCCTCGTTCCCGCGTCGTCGGGGCCACATTCTTGTCGAGGAGGCCGAGAACGAGAAATAAGCTGACCCCATGGCTTACGCATGGGGCACGGGCGAGGGGCCTGCTGACAAGCAGCTCGCGGGGAGGATGCTGGAGGAGGTGCTCGGGGCTGTGGACGGGCGCTATCTGGCCCGGACGTTCCGGCATGTGCGGCGCAGGTACGAGGTCGAGACAGGGCTGGATGCCGGGCGGCGAGCGATCACCTTCGCGGGAGTCGGCAGGCTCGCGTATCCGCGGGAGTGGTCCAGCAAGCGAGGCGGTGCCCCTACCCCGCACCTGAGTTCCATCGATGGGATCGTGCTGATCGAGGAGATCGCGACCCGGGTACTTCAGTCGTATCTCGGATACCACCCCGATCGCCTCTCCGCGCGGCATGTTCGGCTCAGCGCCGGCGCGCAGGCCGACATCGCTCTCGACGGGGTTCCCGTGCGCGGCGACATCGTCGAGGTCGATGAGCAGATCGAGGTCTCCGCACAGCTGGGCGGGATGAAAATCGCAGCGCGGTTCGACGCGCCGTCGCCGTCTCAGGGAGCCGACGCCCACGTCGACGCAACGACGTGGGGCGGCGCGTCTCAGCAGATCAGCGGAGAGGTCTCCGCGACGCGGCTGGGTGCGGAGTGGTCGTCCCGCATCGACGCTGTCTCCCTGGATGGCGTGGAACTCGTCGCCGTGCACGTCTCGGCCTCGCACGGCGAGGCTCTTGGCGGCGCGGGGAAAGCATTGTCGATCTTGGATCTGCTGCGGTTATCAGCGCAGCAGGCGCAAGCGCTGATCTACGTGCGCGACGGGATCGAGCGAGCAGCGGCGAACTCGATATGGATGCGGAAGGCTACCTTCGACCTCGGCTCGTCCATGCCGCAGACGTCCACCGATCTCGAGTTGCGGCTGAGGATCGTCCGCGATGCCACGATCTCGAAGGCGGCACATACCTGGCGCGTGTTCGATGTGGAAGCCGAAGGCCCGGGCGGTGTCCACGCCTCGGCATCGCTGGCCTACCTCGCCGGGGCAGGGTAGCTAGGCTGCGAACACCTCGCCGACGACCGCCAGCGCCGTCTTCCGCCGTTCCTCCGGGATGAGCGCGTCGGTGAGAACCACCCACATCTGCACGAGCACCGCGAAAAGGTCCGCGCGGCCGCTGGTAGCCCGAGACATGAGCTGGACCCCGGTGAAGTACCCGATCATCGTGCGCGCCAGAGCCGCCACCGGGAGGCTGCTCACGATCTCCCCCTCCGTAACCGCGTGCTCCAACAGCTCTGCGGTGGAGGCCACCCATGCCTCGTAGAACCCGGCCGACTCTTCCTGCAGCGAGTCCTCCTCCAGTGCGAGCCGGATCCCGGCCTGCACGACCGTGTCCTCACGAAGCTGCTCGGCAACCCCACGTGAGACTCGCACCAGGTGCTCGAACACCGACGCGGACGGTGACGGGTCTGCGTGGAGAACGGGCAGCGAGCGCGCGTGCTGCTCGTTGATCACCGCGAGCGCGATCTGCTCCTTCGACTTGAAGTGGAAGTACATCGACCCCTGCGAGACACCGGACTCCTCCGCGATCATCGACAGGCTCGCGTTGCCGTATCCGACCCTGTGGAACACTGCTGCGGCGCCCTCCAGCACCGCACGCTGCGTCTCGATGGAACGGTCCTGCTGTGGGACACGACGCACCGCCATCCTGAACCTCTCGCTTCCGTTCGATGAACACTCGAATACCCAGTGTGGGGCGAGCCCCCGGCTTCACGCCTACCTGGGCGGGAGTTTCGCGGTATCCGACGCCGTCCGCCCGTACCAGGCGATGTCTTCCATGGTGAGCGGTGTCGTGGGCTGGAGCTCTGGGAGGAGCCGCCAGATCCGGTCGGTGTGGAACCAGTTGTCTCGCGCGATGATCGCCAGTCGGCTCTCCAGCGCCCCGCGCGGGAGGAGGAGTTGGCGAGCGGCGTCGGCTGTGAGCGAGCGAGACGGCTCAGGCACGCCGAGATGCGCATATACGGGAGCGACCAACTCCCGTATCGTCGCGGGCTTCGGATTCGCAACGTGATAGACGCCCGTGGCGTCCTGCTCGATGGCGAGCGTCGCGATCACGGCGCCCAAGGTCTCGACGTTGACCACCGACACCCGAGGACGGCCATCCTCGATCCACGCCCCGAGCTGCCCCAACAGCGCGAGAAGGGGGAGTAAGAACCAAGTGTCGCCGGCACCGACGACCATGTTCGGACGCACCACCACACCCCCCTGGGCCAGCACCCGCTGCTCCGCCTCGTAACGAGAAGCACTCAACGCAGACCGCGGCGACGGCCGCAGGGTCCGCTCATCGCCCCCGGCCGAGAACCCGCCTCCATACACGCCCGCCGTGCTCAGATACACCGTCCGGCGCACCCCCGCACGACCCGCCGCGGCAAGAAGCCGCTCCGTGCCCCGCACGTTCGTCTCCCATTGCAGCCCCTCGTCCGCACCGACATAGCTCGCCGCATGGACCACAACATCGCACCCGTCAACGAGGCCCGAAAGCCCCTCGCCGGTACGCAGATCCCCCACCACATGCAGCCCACCCGGCGCGATCAGACCCGCTTGCGGGCGCGTCAGCATACGCACCGACAGCCCCTGGCCCGCGAGAGAAGCCGAGATGTGGCGACCGACGAAGCCCGTTGCGCCCGTAAGCGCGATCTTCATAGCTGTCACGATGGATCCTCCGCCATTCACATCGCGAGCATCGCCGTGGTGACCAGCGCGCCCACACTCGATGCCGGGATGATGCCCAGGACCGCGTATACGTACACAGAGAATCGTCGACCGCCCTCCCCGGGTCTCGCTATCGGGCCGCGCGCGAGGAGCACTGAGACGGTGACGAAGCCGAGCAGCAGCACGAGCAGCCACCACATCCACGCCGGGGCGGCTGCCTCGACGAGAAGGTCGCGCGCGAACCCATCGGACCCGGCCTGATTGCCCCAAGTGGCACTGGTCAGGAGGATGGCTTGGATGAAGGTGTACACCGCAACGATCGGTGCAACCAGCGCCCCGAGAGAGCCTGTCACGATCCACTGCGCTCGCGCTACGCTTCGCGCCCGCAAATACAGTGACAGATAGAGCAACAGTGCGCTGGCGCCAGCAAGGAGAAGAGTAGCGCCGATCCATGGCATCGGTTGCTGTCCGATCGTTCCCGAGTTGGCGGAAGCGGCCAAGCCCACACCACACGCCGCGACGAACGCGAAGAAACTCACTGCACCAGCAAGGCCCCACAGCAGGAAAACGCCGACGGCAGACACTATCGATGTGAATCTCATGGTTCGGGGGCCGCGCTGGCGCCCGAACCAGCCATCGCCGACACTAGAGTTGCCCACACCTCCGAGATCGCGTCGAGCTCCGTTGTCGTCGGCGGAACTCCTGACCCGCTGTAGGAAGTGCCGATATCAAGTGTTATTCCGTCAAACGTGAACCTCACGGCAGTGTCCACAAAGATGTTTCCAGACGTGAATACATCGGTCGCAGCGGCTTTGGCAGTGGCAGCGCTGACGTACTGCACGGCTACCAACGCGGTATGTGTCGGGGAATCCAGGAACCATGTCATCAACGTAGTGATGTATCGCTCTTAACTATTACTAGCAGTTCATCGTTCGAAAAGAGACGAACGACCATGAGGCGCATACCACTGTAACGGTAGCGGCCAGGGCCATCCAAAATACTCGTCGACGAACTCGTGCGTTTCGGAAAAATGCTCCAAGTAGCACTAGGAGTGCTGCAACCCAAATCGGAGCACTGTAGCCAAGTCCGTGCCAAAGCGCCGATGGTAGAGAGTGTTCAATGAGCGAGAACAGGCTCCAATACCAGAGATGAAATATCGCGCTGCCCGCAAGACACGCGAGTGACATCCAAGCAACCCACCGCGGAACGCTACTGGAGAAGTAACCGAGAATCAGAGAAGTCGCGAGACCCACGACGAATGCGAAGACGTTAGCTGGATCGATCGGTGCGCAGGAGAACCCGAGTTCTCCCGGCTTCGGCACCGTGAACCAGGTACCGCGAATACTCACGAGAATTGCGGCAAGGAGGAATACGACCGAAGCTGCTAGCCGCAACCAACGGGCATACATGCGCTCGGTCCTCATGTGCGTGCTATAAGAGCATCCGCAAACCCTTGGGCGAGTTGTGCCGACTGTGTTGCGGATGGAAAAGTCGTACCGCCAATCAGCAAGGCGGTGGGAAGGCTGAACACGTCAACCGTCACAGGCGTGAAGACTTGCGCAGCAGCTGATTCGATCCACGTTCGGCTATTGTCGAATCTCGTCGCATAGAATTTCCGGTATCTCCATGACGGATCAAGGGCGCACTCGTACTCGATCTCTCGCACGCAATCGGCGATGGAGCGGTCAAGGTTCTGGTCGATCATCCACGCGCAGAGATAGCCGTCCACATCTTCGATCAAGTCTGACTCACCAAACTCGGCAGACGCTCCGCCCACGTTGCCGGCGAACCACGCTCGTATGTCTGGCGAACCAGCCACGCCCGTGTACTCTTGCCAGGCCTTCGCTAGATCGCCGGCCCATCCGCCGTAGTCACCGATACCCCGGCTCCCGGAGGCGCCCACTCCCCAGTTGGTGTAGGAGCGCGTCGTTGCCGCCCAGTGGCGGATACGGTCCGCGACTCCGGTTGCGGGCTGAGCGGAACTGGACTCGAAGCTCTCACGCGCGGCCGCGATCTGTCCTCGTATCGGTTCGGTAGTTATCGCGTCCTCGACGATTGGCGTGTATACGCGGAAGAAGTCGCCGATCGTGCCAGCCCCAGACCAATAGGTGGGCTTCTGGAGAAATGTGAGCACGAATTCGTTGGCGACTGATATGAAATCGGGTTCCGCGCGTTCGGCGTGAACAGATAGCTGCGCGATATACCAGAAGTAGTCCTCCTGGAAAGCGAGTTCCCCGCCGACCGTCGTGACAGGTGTGGGGAGGACGTCGCCACTGCCGGCCGGAGCGGCTCTCACCGACTGTATATTCTTGTCAATCTCTAGAGAACTGCCGCTGAGGGTCAGATTTTGTATCTGGTCGTAAGACCACGAGGGCGGTAGCTTGTAGCCGAGATTTCCGCTCCACCCCCAGGACATCGAGGCGATAAACGCTTCGGCTGCCAGTCCTGCATTGATCAGTCGGCTACAAACGTTCCGGGTTCCGTAAACACCAACTCGGTAGGTCGAATGTGAACTATTGAGCGTCGCGTTGAGGCCCTCGAAGTATGGAGCCACGTAACTCGTGATCCCGTCATCGGTTGCGTCGTAATCAACGGCGAAGAAGACAGTCACGCCGTCCGTGAAGCCGAGTTGCCGAAGCCTGACAAGCGCCTGCAACCCATGGTCCTCTCCTTTTGTGTAGCTGAAATCGGACGCGCTGGTATTAGCCTCCTGCATGATCGGAAATGTCCGAAGCCCTGCAGCAAATATGGACGCCAACTCTCCCGCGATATACCGCTTTGAAGTGACTGTGAGGTATCGGCCGACCGTGCGGTAGCCATTGTTGTAGAGGTCGCTGCACATCGCGGGCGTGAGTTGAGTCGCCATGTCACTCGCCGTCCCGGGGCGGGTCTCGTCGCCGGTGCTGATCAGCAACGATGCCCAGGTCCGATAGTCACCGGATCCGCTGACGGACAGTTCCGCGTATGACTGGAACTCCTCCGTTGCGGACTCAGTTGCGGAATCGAATGTCCCGGAAAACGGGCTCGCGTAACCGTTGAACCGGAGGGCGCCCTGGAATAGCCGCACCCAGTTCGCGGAGGAGTCGACGCTGCCTAGGCTGACCCCCGCGTAGGTTTGCAGGCCGGACTTGGTGCCGGTGCCGAAGTTGCCGTTGGCGACGCTGTCGCTCATGCCGATCTCGTATTGGATGGCGTACATCATGCCCTGCTGCGTGTTCCGCGAGAACAGGCCGTCGCAGGGGAGGATGGTCCACGCGGACCGGCCGTTGTAATTGCCGTTGAGCCATTGCTGGACAGCCCGATTATCAGAGGTGCCGCCGCTGAGGAGCGTGTACGCGTCCATCGACATCAGGCTCTTGAGAACCTTGCCGGAGATGTTCGTCGTCGCGGTCAACCCCATCGCCGCGGTGACCGATTGCACGGCTGTCTGGGTGGACGCGTTGTACACGCCCCAGGTGGACCCGCCGGAGTAGCCCTTGCACCAGAGGGCCCCCTGTGCCAGGTGGATGACGTTGGCGTTCGTCGTCGATGAGCTGATCGTGCCGATCTGTGAGGTGAACGCGCTCATCGTGCCGCCGCCGAAATTGTCCGCCAGGGTCGTGATCCCCAGCTCGATCTGGAGCCCGCGGATCAGACCGTAGATAGTCCCCCATCCGGTGAGGCCGTCCTGACTCACATAGTTCCACTGGGAATGGTCACCATACGTGTCATTGAGCCACTCTTGAACTTCCAGCACGAGCAAGTCGACCATTGCCGTTACGCCTTTCGAGGAACGCTGAAGTCGGTCAATTCGGTGCCCGACGGCGTGACCGGAGCGATCGAATACTTGCCCGTCGCTCGCGCGTCGGCACGAACCGCGTCGGGAACCGTGACGAACACCTGGCCCAGCTGGGCGAGCGTCGTCCTGCTCGTGCTGATCTCACCGTCGGTCGGCGTCAGAGCGAAGCGTGCCACATCCCCCGCCGCGATCTCTTCCACGACCGAGAACGAGTAGTCCACCGACCGTGTCGGCTGGGCGACGCCCGACGCCTCGACCTGATCGCTGTCCGCATCCGCGACAAGGGACTCGACCGCCTGATAGACGCGAGCGGTCACGATGACACCGACAGGCACCGGGTTCGGTCCGACGCTGACGACGTCGACAAAGGACGCGTAACTGTACCCAGCCGATGCCGCCCACTCCGCGAGCAACTCAACGCCCCAAGGAGCCGCGCCAAACTGACTACTCGCGGCGTCAAGCGCCGTCGAGCCGCCGCTGCCCCGGAGGACGACGCTCGTGTCAATCGGGTCTCTCACGTTCTCGTTCGGGTAAAGGTCGATACGTCGAGGCTGCACGTACACAGCCGTAGTCCCGACCGGCGCGGCCACCGCAAGGTACCCCTCCGCCGAATCGATCACCGTCGCAGCCTCGAACTGCGCGTTCCGCATCACGAACCCAGCTACGTCGACCGCGAACAGCCGCGGATCCCACCGGTACTCGACGACCACGTTACCGACCTCTGGCGATGACGTCAGCTCCACGGTCGCCGGGAACGGGACGTCATAGCGTGTCCCCCAGTCGGATGAGAAGCACGTCGCCCGCAATTCGTCCCCCGCGGTTCCGCTCGGCGCGGGCAGCGCGACTGTCGCAGCCTGAGCAGCGCTCGGGTTCAGTCCTATTGCCGCCATCCCGATCCCGCCGGCTACCAGAAAGCTGCGGCGTGAGAGATGCGCACCGATCCCGCTCATACCGCATACCTAGTAGCGCGCTCGCCGAGGTGTTTTCGACATGGCTGAGGCATCCCTGCACCAGTGCCGACGCGTTCGACTACCACCACGATCCTCCGAGTCCGACCTGACAGCGGTGCTCGGGCGCGCTTTATTCGGGCGCCCACCTTTGATACTAGGGTCGCGGCTCTGGCCTTGCCGAGTAGGTGGTTCGGCCGACCCTGGCTGCCTTCGGGCCGATCAGGATCAACGCTAAACCTAGTCGAACCACTTGTTATTGTGATCCGTTTACGCCACGATCGAGCCACGGGGGCCGACTTCATCGGCTGAGATGGCCGGGGGTGGGCCGGTGTCGCCTCACCGCGCCACCCCGGCAACCCGGCAACCCGGCACGAACAGGAGTAATCGTGGTTGCCTTCGGTCAGCACACCACGGCACGGGAACACGACAGCTGTCCTCGCCACTCAATCGACGACAGCGGGGGTTCGCGAGTCGCGAGCATGGGCGTGGTGAAGCGTAGCGGGCACCGCCGATCCAACAGACGAGTTGGCCTGCTGGCCGTCACGTTGCTCGCCGTCCTCGGAGGAAGCGTGTTGACGACTCCGGCAGCACGCGCACAGTCGTTCGACGATGCAAAAGCCATATGCCCCAACGGCTCTACCTGCCTCTGGTCTGGTGCAGGGTTCGAAACGGGCGGGTATACCGGCAGGTACAGAAACTACTTCTATTACATCCCGGACTTCTCCGCCTATAACTACTCGGGCACAAGCGCCTCTCTTGCGAACTCTGCATCATCGGTCGTGAACGATGGCTACTCCGAATGGACATACCTGTACACCGGGACGTACAAGACAGGGTCATATCTCAGCTTGAACATCGGCGTCGGCGCCGACCTGGGCTCGCCGTATAACGACAATCTCGAGTCCGGCTACTACGCGAGCTGCCTTGACGGCGTGTGCTGACCGAGGCACGAGAAGGGCAAGAACATGAACACGAACAAGACGATAGGCGCCGTGATCGTCACAGGTACCACACTTCTGCTTGCGGGGTGCGGGTCGACACCGACGACGGGGAACATCAACGCATCGCAAGCAGCGAATGACACCCAGGCGGTCTCCGTTGTCGCTGCGGAGGACAAGACCGACTGGACCATGCCTCTCGACGAGTACCTCGTCTCGGACACCCACGCCGTGTCGTACGGAGAGCAGTTGGCGATCTCCTCGTGCATCGAGGCAGCCGGCTACGACTGGCCTGTGCCGTGGCAAGACCTCACCGAAGACGAACTCGCTTCGTACAGCGATTCGGGCCAGACTCTGTTCAACACACAGCTCGCGGCAGTCTGGGGATATCACCGGGCCGTCACGGTCTCCGAAAGCACCAAGTCCTGGGACGCCTTCGTGGCGTACACTCACACGTTCGACGACGACGAGTCCTTCGGAAAGGTCTTCGACAACTGCCTGAACACGGTCCGTGCAGAGAACCCAGTACCGGACACGAACGATCAGGTCTACGTCTACGGTCTCGTGGCCGAGTCGCTACAGCGGGCACTGGCAGACGAATCCGTACTGGCCACGATCTCAGCGTGGCGAACCTGCGTTGCCGCCGGTGGCATCGAGCCAGCCGCCTCACCGGACCTCATGCCCACCGATGCGATCAAAGCGAAATTCGGCATCGACAACGACGGAACGCAGACGACCACAACGCCGTCGGCCGAGGAGATCGCGATCGCCACTTTGGATGCGGGCTGCGCGGAGAGCAGCGGATACGACAATGCGCTCTACATCGCCCAGCGGGACATCCAGAACGACCTGATCAATGCCGACACGGAGCGGTTCGCAACCATCAAGTCCGCTGTCACCAGCTACGAGACGGGCATCGAGAAGCTCATCAGCACATACGCACCCGAAGCGGAGTGAACGCAACGACGACCACGAAGCGCGCATAACTCGAACGTCACTGTCAGGCGGCGCGGTGACAGCCCCCGCCGAATGCGAGCACTCGGCCCGCAACGCTCTGCCGTTCGCACAAGCAGAGATACCGCTACGTCTACCCGAACAGAATCGAGACCACGCCATGAGCGATCCGTGGGTCATGAATACTCAGACGTGGATCAATACCACGTACCCGGGCCAGCTGGGGGTCGCGCCGCTCGTCGCAGACGGCCAGGTTGGGTGGCTCACGATCTATTCGCTGATCCGGGCGTTGCAGCATGAGTTGGGGATCACGTCCCTGTCCAACAACTTCGGCTCCGGCACGCTCGCCGCGTTGACTGCCCTCGGCGCGATCGACAACTCCACGTCGAACAAGAACATCATCCGCATCGCTCAGGGCGCCATGTACTGCAAGGGGTACAACGGCGGCGACGGCGACCTCGACGGCGTGTGGGATGCCACACCGATCGCCGGCATGCAGAGCCTGCGTACCGACATCGGCCTGAGCGCGGGAGAGGGTTCGGTCGAACCGAAGGTGTTCAAGGCGCTGCTGAACCTGGACGCGTACACGCTGCTTTCGGGCGGCACCTCGACTGTTCGTGCGATCCAGCGATCTTTGAATGGTCGATACCTCGGCAGGCAAGACTTCTACGTGATCCCTGCCGACGGCAAGTACAGCAGCGACATCCAGACAGCACTGATGTACGCGATCCAGTACGAGGTCGGCATCGTCGATGGCGTCGCGAACGGAAACTTCGGTCCTGCGACGAAGTCCGGCCTGCAGGCGTACGGGGCGCTCACCCTCGGCAGTACCGACAGCACCAGGTACCTCGTGCATCTGTTCCAGGCGGCGCTGATCTTCAACGGCTACTCGGTCACCTATGACGGCGACTTCGGGAACGGTACCCGGACGCAGACACTCGCGTTCCAGGAGTTCGTCGCTCTGCCGCAGAACGGCAACGCGGATCTGCAGACCTGGGGCTCGCTGCTCGTGTCTACGGGTGACGCCGATCGCGCCGGCACCGGTGCCGATTGCGTCACAACGCTCACCGATGCGAGACTCGCCGCTCTGCAGTCAGCGGGCTACCAATACTTCGGCCGCTACCTCACGAACACGCCCGACAACACACTCGACAAGTGCATCAAAGACGGTGAGCTCACGCGCATCTTCGTAGCGGGCGGTCGACTGTTCCCGCTCTTCCAGACCGGCGGCGGAAGCCTCTCACACTTCACCAGCACGCGGGGCAAGGAAGTCGGTCAAGAAGCCGCATCGGCGGCATGGGCATATCGGCTGCCGACGAACGCCATCATCTACTTCTCAGTCGACTTCGACGCCAATGACAGCGACATCCAAGGCTCCATCATCCCCTACTTCCAGTCTCTTCCGGAAGGGTTGGCGCGAATGGGAAGGACCTTCCAGATCGGCGTGTACGCGCCCCGCAAGGTATGCCATGCGCTCAGTGACGAGGGCCTGGTCGTCAGTTCATTCGTGTCCGACATGTCCGTCGGGTACGGCAGCAACCGTGCCATCACCCTGCCCACGAACTGGGCCTTCGACCAGATCCAGACCCTCACAGTCGGCTCCGGCACAGGCGCCGTAGAAATAGACGGGTCTGCCCCGAGTTTGGTTGACAGTCGGGGTTTGGGGTGATCAGGCCGCGTCTGCGTCCTGATAGATCATCTCAAACTCGACGGGGGTGAGTTTGCCGAGGCCGCGTTGCCGGCGTCGGCGGTTGTATTTCGTCTCGA
>JAATGR010000027.1 GCA_015654575.1 Actinomycetales bacterium | reverse complement strand
GGTTCGGGTACGGACGATGGCGCGGGTACCGATGATGGTTGGGGTACCGATGACGGTTCGGGTGCTACGGCGGGTTCGATCGACACGGTTCCCGCCGAGGACCAGCTCCAGGCATCGACCGAAGGCCTGATCTCGGGCCCGGCGACGGCGGCGCAGGGCGAGCAGATCACCGTGACGATCAACACGACGCACGGCACCTCCGTGCACGCGTGGATCTTCTCCACGGCGACCGACCTGGGTGTCGTCAACGGGCTGACCGGTGACAGCTTCACGGTCACGATCCCGGCCGACCTGGCGACCGGTGCGCACCGCCTCGCGGTGACGGACGACGCGGGTGCCGTGATCGGCTGGTACGGCCTCACCATCACGGCCGCGACATCGGGCACGGACGCGAGTTCGCTGGCGACGACCGGTTCCGCCTTCAACGGCTGGATCGGTGCGGGCGCTGCCGCCGTGCTGTTGCTCGGTGGTGCGGGGGTCCTTGCGATCTCACGCCGTCGCGCATCCGCTGAGCGGTAAACGATCGACAGCACGTTGGCGGGCGGTCCTCGTGGCCGCCCGCCAACGTGCTGTCTGCGTGCACATCCGTTGCGTCGTACCTTCCCGCGGGCGTCCGCCGGTTGAGCCTCCGCGCGAGTATCCGCCGCGCCGGTCGTCCTCGCGCATCCGTCTGCGTCCGCTCGCCTGTCGCATCGTGCGGTCGCTCTGCGCGGGTTGCGCCGGGTGAGTGGCGGTGGCGAAGACGAAGGGATGCACGGGGACGTGGAGGGGATCGAAGGCGGAACGAAACAGGAGGCAAAAGGGAGGACGCTTGACCTGATCGGGAGGTATGCCTAGCCTTAGTTACATCTGATGACGGGCGCGGCGCGAATCGCACCGCTGGCGTCGTCCTCCCGAACCAAGTGATTTATATGAGCCTCCCTCTTCGTCTTCGCGCAGCCGTGGCGGTCGCCCTCGCGTCCGTCCTTCTTCTCAGCGGCTGCGCTGCGACGACCGCGAGCGCCGATTCCAGCGGTGGCACGCGCACTGTCACCGACATCCAGGGCACCGAGGTCGAGGTGCCCGAGCACCCGCAGCGCGTGGTCACCCTCAGCGAGCCGACGCTCGACGGCGTGCTCGCGCTGGGTGTGACCCCCATCGGCACGGTGACCGGCCGCGGGCAGTCGACGGCGCCGAACTATCTGCTCGACCAGGCGGCCGACATCCCCATCCTCGGCGGTGTCGCGCAGCCCAACTACGAGGCGATCGGCGCCGCGGCGCCCGATCTGATCCTGGTCGACGGCACCAGCATCAACAACAACCAGGAGGCGATCGACGCCCTGCGCGCCATCGCTCCGGTCGTCTACACCGGCTATGCCGGCGGCGACTGGACCGTCAACTTCCGGCTCGTCGCCGACGCGTTGAACATGGTCGACGAGGGCGAGGCGGTCATCGCCGCATACGACGAGCGGGTCGCGGAGCTCAAGCCGCAGCTGAGCGCCTACGCCGACTCCACGTTCTCGATCGTGCGATGGGAGGGCTCATCGCCGGGGCTCATCCTGAAGGAGCTGCTGCCAGGGCAAGCCCTGACGGACCTGGGCCTGCAGCGTCCCGCCAACCAGGACGTCAACGGCCGTGGACACTCCGAGCCGGTCTCGCTGGAGAACCTGCAGGACATCGACGCCGACTACATGTTCTTCTCCACGCTGGGCGGCGCGAGCGTCGACAATCCGGATGCCGGGGGAGCAGTCGACGTATCCGGCGCCGAGACCGCGCTCGCCTCGGCGGAGGAGGTTCCCGGCTTCACCGACCTCACCGCGTACAAGGACGGCCACATCATCCTCGTCGACGGTTCCGCCTGGGGCTCGACGGGCGGCCCGATCCTCATGAACAAGCTGTTGGACGACATCGAGGCGACGCTGCTGTGAGCCGCATCCAGATCTCTCGTGTGACCCGAATCACCGAAATGAGAACTCCCCCCGGCGCATACCGGGGGGAGCCATCCCGGGGAGTTCCCCGGGATGTCACTCAAGGTACGGAGAGTAACGAATGAACACTCTAACAACGACCGAGGCCCCGGCTCGTCGCCGGTGGCAGCGCCGTCTCGCGGCGCTCGCCATCGCCACGGTGGCTACTGCCGGCTTTGCGGTCAGCGCCGATGCGGCGCTCGCCGACTCGGCGGCGATCACCAACGCCAATGGCGACTACAGCGCGCCGCAGGGCGGTCAGTGGACCTTCGAAGCCACCGACTTCGCGGCAGGAGGAACGCTCGATGTCTACCTTGACAGCGCTTCCGGTCCGCTTCTGCGCAGCTACGACCTCGATGCGAACGGCGATGCGGGCACGGTGCCGCCGGACTACACGAGGGTTCCGCTGTCGTCCAAGACGACTGACGCCGGCTATGTCTCGGTGGGGACGCACACGCTGTATTTCGTCGATAGCGATCTCACCACGGTGACGCGGGCGATCTCGGTGACCACTCCGGATACTGTGTCGGTCACTAGCGCCACCACGGCGACCGTGGGGGGAACGTTGTCGGTGTCCGGCTCCGGCTGGATCACCACGGACGCGTCCGGTAGCGCTCTCGTGGCGTTGAAGATCATCGACTCGACGAACACCGCGACGAGCATCAACCACCTCAGTGGCTACCCGGCGTCCGGAACGACGAACCTGACGATCTGGGTGCTTGTGCACCCGGATTCCAGTGGCAACTTCACCGCGACGATCCAGCTGCCGAGCGGTACGTCAGGAGCCAACGGATCGAGTCCGGCGTTCACCTCCGGAACGTACTACATCCAGGCGCTCGCCGGCAGCCTGCAGACCGGTGACAAGGCTGGTTCGGCACAGGGCCCCGTCTTCACGGTGTCCTGACTCCTCTGGTGCCCGGCGGGGCGATCCGCCGGGCACCTTCCCTTCTGCCTCTCTCACACACAGCACGCCAACCCGAAGGACCCTGCCATGCGATTCCGTGCAGCCCCCGATACCCCGACCCGACCGGGACGGATGCGCAAGGCCGTCGCCGCCATCGCGATCGCGGTCGTGTTCGCCGGCACTGCGTTGGGCAGCGCGGGCGCCGCGTACGCGGATGACGCGACGTCGTCGCCGGAGCCGACCACAGAGGTCACTGCGGCTGCCGACGACACGTCGACCGATGTCGCGGTCACCACGGACGACACGACGGGCGCGGCCGACGACTCGGATACGACGACAGCCTCGGATACCACCGATACGACCGACGCCGCTGATTCGACAGGCCCAGCCGACACCTCGGCAGCGACCGACACGGCAGCGACCGATTCGGCCTCGGACGAGACGCCTGTCTCGACGTACGCTGCGACCTCGACGGTCGAGCACACCGGTACGGCGTACACGACGACCGACGGGGCGATCTACTACGCGCCCGACGAGGTTACCGTCGGTGAGCCGATCCACATCTCCGGCTCGGGGTGGCTGAACACGGCGGGCACGGCAGGCTCCGTCATCACTGTCAAGCTCGACGACGGCGGCGTGTCAACCACGGCGGACGTGACAAACCCGGCCACCGGCGCCGTGCAGGCGAACAAGACGATCTATGCGATCGCGCAGGCCGACGAGACCGGCGAGTGGGAGCTCGACATCCCGTGGCCCACCCCCGACAACTCGAACGCGAGCTGGGGCGCCGGCGAGTCGCACACCATCCGTCTGCTGACGGGGTCGCTGCTGACCGGGGACACCACACGAACCGGTGGAGCCACGGTGACGTCGGTCGCCGCGGCTGAGTCTGAGGACCCCGAGAGCACGACCCCGGCGTTCACGCAGGACCTGCCCGCCACCGCGACCGGAACGCTCCGCGAGATCGGGTCCGCAAGCCGCACCGGCGACGCCTCCGATGTGACGAGCACAGCCATCGTCCAGGGCGTGCCCGAGGATGCGACCGTCACCTGGTCCCGAAAGCTGGGGAGCGCGGCCGACTCGGCCGCGTTCACGACGGTCGTCCCCAGCACGACCGGGTCCGGATACGTCGTCGACACGTCCTCATCCGGTGGGTCACTCCAGACGACGATCACTTTCACCGGATCCGTCAACTCCTACTCGAGCACCTATTTCAAGACGCTGAACGGCTTGAAGTGGTACGTCACGTTCAGTTGGACCGACGACTCCGGTGCAGCGCATTCGCTGACCTCGACCACGACGACGTGGACAGCACTGCTGGACGCTCCGACCATCAAGACGCAGCCGGCGAACACCACGGTCAACGAGGGCGCCACCGCCACGTTCACCGTCGCCGACACCGACGGCTTCGGCGC
>JAATGR010000242.1 GCA_015654575.1 Actinomycetales bacterium | reverse complement strand
GGCGCCGACCTGTACATTCGGGGCAGCCGGCCCGTCCGCCTCACGGATGCCGGTGAGGCACTGCTGGGCCCCGCACGGCGGGCGATCACCGCGATGCAGGAAGCAGGAACCGCCGTAGCGGAGCGGAACGCGCTGGAGCGCTGCACGTTGACGGTCGGCGTCCTCCAGGCTGCGGAGTACCTGGTGCCCCTCGCCTCGGCGCTAGCGTCCTTCGGCGCGGAGTATCCGGGGATAGACGTGCGCCTGACCTGGGTGGACCCGTTCGCCGTCTTGCACGGGGTGGAGTACGGCGAGCTCTCCTGCGGCATCACCGCCGCTATTCCGGGACGCCGGGTCAACGTGACGCGCACCTCGATCGCCCACGAGCCGCTTTATCTCGCCCTCCCCGAGGAGCATCCTCTCGCTCAGCGTGAGCAACTCAGGCTGGAGGACCTCTCCGGCGAGTCATTCATCGATGTCCACGAGGACTGGACCATCCGACGCATCAACGACGTCGCCTTCGAACAGTTCGACCTGGCACGTCGAGTCCGATACGAGGTAAACGACTGGCAGCTGCTGCTGGAACTGGTCGCCGCAGGAGCGGGGATCGGCTTCGCGCCGGTCGGCCTCATCGAACGCGCGCAGCAGATCAGCGCCTTAGACGGCACCGGCCCCCAGGGCAGGATCGCTGCTCGCACGGTTGTCGATCATGCCTTCGAACGCAGATTCCAGTTCGTTCTGCCACGGGGGGCGGCCGCCTCTCGCGCCGCCGTCGAGTTCGGCCGCCACCTGCGCCGCGCCACGCGCACGGTGTCGCCGGGTGCGTCGGGCACCTCCCGCCGTCACGCCCAAGGTTCGAGGGAACCAGCAGAGTTGTAAGGCGACTGCCGCCTCCGTGGTCGCAGCTGAGCGAGCCCATTCGTACCGCAGCTTGTCGGATTCGGTCGGCGGAGCGGCCCTGTTTTCATGGGCGTGTGTCGGTTATGGTCCGGGGCTCCGGCGGGGCCGGATTCTGTGGTGGCGCTCATCCGAACGCCGATCTCACCGGGATCTGACGGACCCGGTCACCGTGAACGTCGCGTCGCGGGCGAGCTGACGGGTAGGTCCGACGATGCGCTCTAGGGCGCCGCGATAGCGCAGGTGCGAGTTCCAGACGACCCGCAGTTCCCCGCCCGGTTGCAGCGCCCTGGCCGCATCGGCGAACATCCGCGGCGCGATCGAGCCGGTCACGGCGGCGCCGGAGTGGAACGGCGGGTTCAGCGCGATGAACGCGGCGGCGCCGTCGGGCAGTGCCCGCAGCAGGTCGTCGCGGACGACCTGCACGCGGTCGGCGACGCCGTTCGCGGCGGCGGTCGCCCGGGCGGAGGCGACGGCCGCCGCGGACTGGTCGGAGGCGTAGATCCGTCGCCCCGGATGCCGCAGCGCGAGCACGGTGGCCACGACGCCCGTGCCGCAGGCGAAGTCCACGACGAGTCCGGTCTCGGGCAGCGATTCTGGCAGGTGTGCGAGCAGCATCCGCGTGCCGATGTCGATCGCCGCGCCCGCGAAGGCGCCGCCCCAGGCGCACACGGTGATCTCGCCGTCGTCCGCCGCCACGTCGGAGGATGAACGCTGCCGATGGGGGAGGGCGCGCGTCGCCGGGGTGGGCGCCGGGCCGGGGATCGGAGTTCGGGCGATCAGCACCCGGGACTTCTGACGCGCGTGCGACACGTCCAGGCGGGCGAAGCGGCCGCGCAGCACGTCGTTCATCGAGACCGCCATGTGCTTGACCCGCCCACCGGCGTACACCACCACGTCGGATGCGGCATGGGCGGCGATCAGTCCGGCGATGTCGTCCAGCGCGTCGAGCGAGCGGGGGAGTCGCAGCAGGACGACCCGCGCGTCGCGAACCAGCTCGGCCGACAGCGGCAGCGACGTGAACGTGCCGGACCGCCCCAGCGCCTCGGCATTCGCCGCGAGCGCGCGCTCGCCGGTCAGCGGGTCCTGGTGCACGCGGATGTCCCGTGCGCCGTCGTGCGCCGCGGCGAGGGTCAGGGCGCCGTGTGTGTCGCCGACCACCACGAGGTCGCCGGGCGCGAGCGCGGCGCGCGCGGACGCGGACTCGTCGAGGATCAGCCGGTCCGCGGCATCGGCCGCGACCAGGCCTGGCGCCTCGACATCCGGCGCACGGCGCAAGGCCTCGAACGGGAACTCCACCCCGACACGCTACCGGCCGGCGGCAAGACCCGCTTTCGCGTACCCGACGATCGCGTTGGCGTGGCCGTGCCCGAGGCCGTGCTCGTTCTTGAGGACGCCGACGACAGCCATGTGCGTCTGTCCCGACTCGAGCTCGGCGACGGCCAGGTCGAGCCATTCCTGCACCGGTCGGCCGTACGTCCGCTCGATGCTCGGGAAATAGGAGGCCGGTCCCGTGGGCTTCTCGTCGCCCGAGAGGTCGGGCGCGAGCACGCGTGAGGTCATGGGGACAGGATACGGTGACCGTCGCGCGCGATCCGTCACCCGCGGACACGCGCTTTTGCGTCGATGCCCGCGGGGGCGGATGCTGGAGAGGCCATGACGACGACGCCTCCTCACGACGACACCATCCGCAGCCTGCTGGACGAGCGCCGCAGCTTCCCGCCGCCGGCCGCCTTCACAGCCCAGGCGAACGTCACCGAGGACTGGATCCGTCGCGAGTGGATCGAGCGTGCGGGGACCGATCCGGAGACCTTCTGGGCGCACCGCTCCGAGGCGCTGGACTGGGCCGAGCCGTGGCACACCGCCCACACCTGGCGGCCCACCGACGGCGAGAGCATCCCGGAGGCGCGCTGGTTCGCCGGCGGGCGGCTCAACGCCTCCGTCAACGCGGTCGACCGCCACGTCGCGGCCGGTCACGGCGACCGCGTCGCGTTCCACTTCGAGGGCGAGCCCGGTGACCGGCGCTCCCTCACCTACGCCGAACTGCAGCGCGAGGTTGCCCGGGCCGCGAACGCGCTCACCGCGCTCGGCATCGTGAAGGGCGACCGCATCGTGGTCTACCTTCCCGTGCTGATCGAGACGATCATCATCCAACTCGCCGCAGCCCGCATCGGCGCCATCCACTCGCTGGTCTTCGGCGGTTTCTCCGCCGAAGCCGTGCGTTTCCGCGTCGAGGACACCGGCGCGAAGCTTCTGGTCACCACCGATGGCCAGTTCCGCCGGGGCGTTGCCGTGCCAGTCAAGGCGCAGGCGGATGCCGCCGTGGCGGGGATCGAAAGCGTCGAGCACGTTCTCGTCGTCCGTCGCACCGGCTCGGACATCGACTGGACCGACGGCCGCGACCTCTGGTGGCACGATGCGCTGGGTGCGGCATCCGACGTGCACGAGCCCGAGTACTTCGACGCCGAGACCCCGTTGTTCATCATCTACACCAGCGGCACGACCGGCAGGCCCAAGGGCCTCGTGCACACCACCGGGGGCTGGCTCACCCATGTCGCCTGGACGCACTGGGCGATCTTCGACGTCAAGCCGGACACCGATGTGTACTGGTGCACGGCCGACCTCGCCTGGGTCACCGCCCACAGCTACGAGACCTACGGGCCGCTGCTGAACGGCGTGACCAGCGTGCTCTACGAGGGCACCCCGGACACCCCGAACTGGGAGCGGCACTTCCAGATCATCGAGCGGTACGGCGTGACGACGTACTACACGGCGCCGACCCTCATCCGGTCTCTCATGAGCCGGTACCCCGACGGTCCGCCCGCGCGCTACGACCTCTCGTCGTTGCGCCTGCTCGGCACGGTCGGCGAGGCGATCAACCCGGAGGCGTGGGTCTGGTTCCACACCCATCTCGGCCGGGGCGAGACGCCCATCGTCGACACCTGGTGGCAGTCGGAAACTGGGGCCGCGGTCGTCGCGCCGCTGCCGGGCGTCTCGACGCTCAAGCCCGGCTCGGCGCTGAGCGCGTTACCGGGGCTGTCGGTGCAGGTCGTGGACGCCGAGGGCCACGAGGTCGGCCCGGGCGGGGGAGGGCTGCTCGTGGTGAGCGGCACCTGGCCCGGCATGGCGCGCACGGTGTGGGGCGATCCGGAGCGGTACCGCGACTCGTACTGGCGCCGCTTCGCTGCCGAGGGCTACTTCCTCGCCGGTGACGGGGCCAAGCTCGACGCCGACGGCGACCTCTGGGTGCTGGGCCGGATCGACGACGTGATCAACGTGTCCGGTCATCGCCTGTCGACGATCGAGATCGAGTCGGCTCTGGTCGCGCATCCCGCCGTGGGGGAGGCGGCCGTGGTCGGCGTGGCGGATTCGCTCACCGGTCAGGCGATCGCCGCGTTCGTGACCGGTGACGGCGACCCGGCCAACCTGCGCCGGCACGTGCGCGCGGCGATCGGTCCGATCGCGCAGCCCGCGTACGTGTTCCTCGTTCCCGATCTGCCGAAGACCCGCAGCGGCAAGATCATGCGGCGGCTGCTCGTCGACCTCGTCGACGGACGGCCCCTGGGCGACACGACCTCGCTGCAGGATGAGACCGTCCCGCCCCGGATCGCCGAGGTCGTGGCTGCCGCGCGACGACGCTGAACCGCCGTGTGCGGCTCCGTCTTAGGCTGTCGACCGGCGCCCTGGCTACGATGAGAGGATGCCGCAGCACCACCACGACCCCTCCGCCGTCAGTCGACGGCCGCATTTCAGTCCGGTCGTGTCGCTGCTGACGATCTCCTCCATCTGGGACGGGCAGCTGGGGGCCGCGCTGCGCGCACTCGGACTCACCACCCGCAAATACGGGCTGCTCTCGCACATCCGGGCGACGCCCGGGATCTCGTTCTCCGAACTCGCGCGCCGTTCGCAGATCACGGTGCAGACCGCGCATACGGCGGTGACGTCGCTGGTCGCCGACGGTCTCGTGCAGGATGCGACGGCCCACGCGGGTTCGGCATCCGATCTGACCGTGACCGACAAGGGTGCGCAGTCGCTCGATCGGGCCGACGGTCAGCTCGCTCGCCTGGACCAGATCTTCACCGCGGGCATTCCGCGCCTCGCCGCCGCGCTCGAAGGACTCCACGAGGAGCCGTTCGGGGAAAACCTTCAGTTAGACTGAAGGTTGCGTTTCCGGGGCTGCCCTGTCCCGACGGCTGTCGGTTGACCGTCTATTTCGCCTTGAGGTGGATCGGCAGCGCCATCGCGAGAGCGATGAGCAGGATCCCTGCGACGAAGACCAGCGCCTGGAAGGCGGGAAGGGAGAAGGCGATGCCGAACGCGAAGATCCCGAGGAGGAAGAGCAGCAGGGAGATGACGTACAGCATGGCGCTCCTTCAACGACGACTGATGACAGGATATCGGGTGCCGGCGTCCGACGGCGACAGCGGCCGGCGCCGGCACCGGATTCAGGCGGTGGGGTAGGTGTAGAAGCCTTCTCCGGTCGCCGCTCCCAACTTTCCCTCGTCGATGTAGTCGGCCTTGATCCGCTCGGCGAAACGACGCGACGTCTCGTCCCCCATGATCGACACGTTGTAGGCCGTGGTCAGCCCGACGGAGTCGAAGATCTCGAACGGTCCCCGAGGGGTGCCGATTCCGATGCGCCACGTCTTGTCGATGGTCTCAATGTCGGGGACGCCGTTGATCCAGAGGGCCGACGCGGCGTTCAGCAGCGGGACCAGTATCGAGTTCAGTACATATCCGGGCTGCTCCTTCTTGAGCTCGATCGGCACCATGCCCTGCTCGGTCGCGAACGCCACGACCTTCGCGTAGACCTCCGGCGAGGTCTTCGGGGTCCCCATGATCTCCGCGGTGTTCTGGGCCCAGATGTGGTTCGCGTAGTGCAGAGCGAGGAAGCGGTCGGGGCGCCCGGAGGCGGCCATGAACGCGCTCGGCAGCAGGGTCGACGAGTTCGTGGTGAAGATCGTCTTCTCCGGGGCGCGGCGGCCGACCTGCGTCCAGGTGTCGGTCTTGATCTGCGGGTTCTCCGGCACGGCCTCGATGACCAGATCGGCGTCGGCGAGGGCCGCGGCGAGATCTGCTGTGCGGGTGATTCGGTCGAGCGCCTCGGTGGCACGTCCATCGGATGCGCTGGGCACCTCGGCCTCGTAGACATGGGCGAGTTCCGTGAACCGGTCCTTCGCGCGCTTGATCGCGGCGTCGTCGATGTCCCACGCGGTGACCTGGAACCCCGCCTACGCGGTCTGGAAGGCGATCTGCGATCCCAGGACGCCGGGGCCCAGCACCGTCACGTTCGTGAAAGTGGTCATGTTTCGTTCCTTTCGTGTGCCGCGGAGGTGTAACCGCGGACGATGATGTCCACCTGTGGGTGGAGGATCTCGGACAGTCGTCCGTCGCTGGCATCCGCGCGGATCACGGCGAGGTGCAGGGCGGCGTAGACAGCCTGCGCCGCGGGGCCCGCGTCGAGCGGATCTGCCTCGGGGCGGCTCCGGCTGAGGATCGCTGCGATCTCGGCCACCAGTCGATCGACCAGGGTCTGCGCCCTGGCGGCCTCGGGCTCGTGGGGCGTGCAGGCAATGGTGTTGCGTTGATAGGTCGCGACGTTCTCGATCGGATGCGGACTCCCGGCGATCGGGGCCAGGAGTGTCTCCAGCTGATCGCGGACGGTGTCGTGGGGATCCACTCCGTCGATGCCCTCGCGCAACGCTGTCTCGAACCACTCATTGCCGACCATCAGGATCAGCTCGCTCTTGGTTGCGGCGTACCGGAACAGCGTGCCGTGCGAGATGTCGGCGCGGTCGGCGATCTCGGCGGTGGTCACCGAGTCGTATCCGCGCTCCTGGAACAGGTCGTGCGCGGCAGCGAAGATGCGTTCCTGCTTCTGCTGCTTCCCGCGTGCCCGCCGGGTCGTCGTCGAGTCCGTCACGATAGCCTCCTTCGTGGAGTCCACTCAAAAATGAGCATACTCCGAACCGTGAGGCGTGGTGGTGCGGGAATAGCCGTGTGGGCGACGCGTTAAAGCTGATACGAGGCGCATCAAGTTCAAGTAATTGATGCGTCAGGACTCAGATATTTCAGGAGACACCATGCCCGAAGACGTCACCCCGGACGCTGCCGACGCGCAGAACCGCTTCGACGAGTTCCTCGCGCGTTACCTGGACGGCGAGCGGGCCCGCGCCGCGCGTTCGGTCGACATCGGCCGCTATCTCGGGGCCCGTACCCAAGAGATCCTCCAGGCGGCCGGCCGCTATGCGCTCGGCCGCGGGCAGCGCGAGCTCGATGCGCTGCACGTGCTGCACGAACTCGTCGGCGCCGAGGGCGTTCGCGAAGCGATCGCGCGTGTGGGCGCGGACTCGGCCCGCATCTCCCGCGCCGCCGAAGAGCGGCTGCCCGCGGCAGGCCTTGCGGCCGAGGTCGACGGCGCCGTGCTCACCCCGTCGGTGCAGCGGTCGCTGTTCCACGCCTTCCAGGTCGCGCGTGCATCCGGTTCGACCTACGTCGACCCCGAACACCTGTTCTTCGCCCTCGTCCTCGCGCAGGACGCGCCGGCGGGCCAGGTGCTGGCTGCGGCCGGCGTGACGGCCGACGCGTTGACGCAGCCGCTGCGCGAGCCGATCACCACCGGCGGCGGCGCGCCCGCGTCCGCTCCCGAAGATGCGTCGCAGACGCCGATGCTCGACCGCTTCGGCACCGATCTGACCGCGCGCGCCGCGGCTGGCGACCTCGATCCGGTGATCGGGCGCGACGACGAGATCGAGCAGACGATCGAGATCCTCAGCCGCCGGACGAAGAACAACCCGGTCCTGGTCGGCGAAGCCGGCGTCGGTAAGACCGCGATCGTCGAGGGCCTAGCCCGGGCGATCGTCGCTGAGACGGTCCCGGCACAGCTGCACGGCAAGCGCGTCATCGCGCTCGACCTGCCAGCGATGCTCGCCGGCGCCCGCTACCGCGGAGATTTCGAGGAGCGGCTGACCACCACGATGGACGAGATCGCCGCAAGCGAAGGCGGCGTGATCGTGTTCATCGACGAGGTGCACACGGTCGTCGGCGCCGGTGCGGGCGGCGAGGGGGCGATGGATGCCGGGAACATCCTCAAGCCCCGCCTCGCCCGCGGCGAACTGCACCTGGTGGGGGCCACGACGCTGAAGGAGTACCGGACCATCGAGAAGGATCCGGCGTTGGAGCGTCGGTTCCAGCCGGTGCGCGTGGACGAGCCCTCCATCGAGGACGCGATCGCGATCCTGCACGGGCTGCGTGCCGCCTACGAGCAGCACCACGGCGTCGTCTACACCGACGACGCCCTGCGCGCCGCGGTCGAGCTGGGTGATCGCTACCTGACCGAGCGTGTGCTGCCGGACAAGGCGATCGATCTGATCGACCAGGCCGGTGCACGGCTGCGGCTGCGGCTGGGCGTCGCGGTCGACACCGCGGCGCTGATGGAACGGCTGGCGACCCTGGAGTCGGAGAAGAACGCCGCCGTGGCCGCCGAGCGCTACGAGGACGCATCGCGCATCCGCGACGCGCTCGCCGAGGTGCAGGCGCGGCTGGAGCGCGCGACCGCGACCGGGCCGAGCCAAGGGATCGGGGCCGAGTCCGAGGGCGTCGCACCCGGTCTCGGCGGGGATGCCCGGTCTCAGCGCGAGGGCAACGTCGTCGACGAGGCACAGATCGCCGCCGTGGTGAGCCGGGCGACCGGCATCCCGGTGTCGCGTCTGACCGAGACCGAGCGGGCGCGCCTGGCGAGCCTGGAAGGCGAGCTGCACGCCCGGGTGATCGGGCAGGACGAAGCGGTGTCCGCCGTGGCCACCGCCGTGCGCCGCAACCGCACCGGGATGGGCGCGGCCGGGCGGCCGGTGGGATCGTTCCTGTTTCTGGGCCCGACGGGCGTCGGCAAGACCGAGTTGGCGAAGACGCTCGCGCAGTCGCTCTTCGGCGACGAGGGCGCGGTCATCCGGTTCGACATGAGCGAGTTCGGCGAACGGCACACGGTCTCGCGGCTGGTCGGTGCCCCTCCGGGATACGTCGGCTACGACGAGGCGGGGCAGCTCACCGAGCGCGTCCGCCGCAACCCCTACGCCGTCGTCCTGTTCGATGAGATCGAGAAGGCCCACCCCGACGTGTTCAACCTGCTGCTGCAGGTGCTCGACGACGGTCGCCTGACCGACGGCCAGGGGCGCACGGTCGACTTCCGCAACACGGTGATCATCATGACGAGCAACATCGGCGGCGAGTTCCTCGCCTCCCGCTCGGGCGCCATCGGGTTCACGGCCGCCGGTGAGAACGGTTTCGGCGGCGAGAAGGAGCTGCGCGACCGGGTCATGGGGCGGCTCCGCGAGGCGATGCGTCCGGAGTTCTTGAACCGGATCGATGAGATCGTGCTGTTCCGCAAGCTCGACCGTGAGCAGTTGCGTCGGATCGTCGGCGTCCTGCTGGAGGTGACCGGTGCCCGGCTCGCGGCACGCGAGATCTCGTTCGAGGTGACCGACGCCGCGCAGGCGTGGCTGGCCGAGCACGGCTACGAGCCCGAATACGGGGCACGTCCGCTGCGCCGGCTCATCCAGCGCAGCATCGACGACCGCATCGCGGATCTGCTGGTCAGCGGCGAGCTGACGGACGGCGGCAGCGTGCATGTCGACGCAATCGGCGGCGAGCTGATCGTGCGTTCAATCGCGGTCGCCGCGCCGATCGCGGCCTGAGCGCCGGTGCGGGCCGGGACGAGGAGCATTCTTCGTCCCGGCCCGCTCGCGTGCGCCGGCTGTCCGGGCGGAATACGTCCTCGAGGTGTGCGCTGAGTGAGAGGGTCGGACGCCCCTTCTCCCGGACGGGAGGACGCGCATCGTGCGAGGCGCGGGTGGCGGTCGGTGCCGCGCCGGCGCATGATCGGAGGATGTCCCGCGCCTCCGTGTCCATCGGTGTCGCAGCCACCCTCGGTCCCGACCTGATCGGTGCGCTCGCGCCCGCCGTCGAGCGCGCGGGCTTCACCTCGCTCTGGGTCAACGACACGCCGGGCGCGGATGCTCTCGCCGCCCTCGGCGCCGCGGCGGCCCGCACGACCTCCCTGCGGCTGGCGACCGGTGTGCTGCCGTTGGACCGCCGCGGACCCGACGAGATCGTGGCGTCAGTGCGGGCGCACCGCATTCCGGTCGACCGGCTGGTGCTCGGCATCGGGTCGGGTGCCCGGCGGGAGGGAGCGCTGGATCTCGTGCGGGACGGCATCCGGCAGCTGCGCGAGGTGCGCGGCGCTCGGATCATCCTCGGAGCATTGGGTCCGCGGATGCGACGACTGGGCACGGCCGAGGCGGACGGACTGCTGCTGAGCTGGCTCACCCCCGAGGTCGCCGCCGAGCAGGCGGCCGCGGCGCGGCGCGGGGGAGCAGAGGCCGTGCTGTACGTGCGCACGGCCTTCGACCCGGCGGGGAGAGAACGGATGCGACAGGAGGCGGAGCGCTACAGCGGGTACCCGTCGTACGCGGCCAACGTCGCCCGCCTCGGCATCGACGTGCACGACACGGTGCTGCCGACGGGGACCGCGGACATCCGCACCGGACTCGAGCGGTATCGTGCCGCGACGGACGAGATCGTGCTGCGCGCGCTGGTCGGCGGCGACGACCTCGAGGACTATCTGTCCTTCGTCGCGGTCGCCGCGGAGGCCACCGCCTGATCGCGCGAACGATCAGCTGCGGCGCGGCTCGTCGACGATCGGCACGGGCGGGATCCGGGCGCATGCGAGCACCAGCAGCGCCGTCGCCACGCCCACGCCGACGAACACCGCTGTCGCGCCCTGCTGCACCGCGGTCGGCGACTCCCCGCCTTTCGACACGATGATCGCGTTCGCGACCGCGCCGAGGGCGGCCACCCCGACCGCGCTGCCGACGGAGCGCATCAGCGCATTCGCCCCCGAGACCACACCGCGCTCGTGCTGCTCAACGCTGGACTGCGCGGCGATCAGGGTCGGATTGGCCACCAGCCCCAGCCCCAGGCCGACGACGAAGCAGCCGACCGCGGTCAACGGCACGGAGGGCGTGAGTGAGAACACGGCCACGAGCGCCGCGCCGACGACGCTCACGGATGCACCGATCACCGCCGTCGCGCGGAACCCGATCCGCAGGTAGAAGCGTCCGGCCAGCGCACCGGTGATCGGCCAGCCGATCGTCAGCGTCGCCACCGCCAGCCCCGACACGATGGGGACGGCGCCGGCCGAGCTCTCCAGGAACGACGGCACGAACGAGACCAGGCCGATCATCACCACGCCGATGACGAGGCTCGCGAGCGACGTCGTGATCACGATCGGTCGCCGCAGCAGCCGGAAGGGGAGAACCGGATCCTCAGCGCGTCGCTCGACCACCACGAAGGCGACGAGCACGAGGATCCCGGAGCCGAAGACCGCGGCGGACGGCCAGGACAACCAGGCCCAGGCGCTCCCGCCCTCGAGTACTCCGAGCACCAGCAGCACGAGCGCGCCCGTGAGCAGCACCGATCCGGCGTAGTCGATGCGTCGCCGGTGGCGCTCGAAGCTCTCGTGGTAGGTACGCCACAGCAGCCAGAGGGCGAACAGGCCGATCGGGATGTTGACCCAGAAGATCCACCGCCAGCTCGCGAACTGCGCGAACACGCCGCCGAGCGTGGGTCCTGCCACAGAGGCGACGGCCCAGACGGTCGCGATGTAGCCCTGTGCGGTGGCGCGCTCCCGCACGGTGTAGATGTCGCCGGCGATTGTGAGCGACGTCGGCATGATCGCCCCGGCGCCGATCCCCTGCACGGCACGGAACACGATCAGCCAGAGCATCGACGCGGACAGTGCGCAGAGCATCGACCCGACCAGGAACAGGCAGATGCCGACGATCATGATCGGCTTGCGGCCGAAGGTGTCGGCCAGCTTGCCGTAGACCGGGACCGAGGCGGCCTGCGCCAGCATGTACACCGAGAACAGCCACGCGAACTGGTCGAAGCCGCCCAGCTCGCGGGTGATGGTCGGCACCGCCGTCGAGAGGATCGTCGAATCGATCGCGATCAGGAAGATCGACAGCATGAGGGCCAGAAGGATGGGTCCCCGGGTCGACCGCAGCCCCACGCCCTCGCCGGTCGACACCCAGCCAGTCTATCGACGGCGCTGGAGGGTGCGGCGGTGCGCCGGTCGCGCCGGATCGTGCGCAGCAGGCGGGCCCGCCGCCGGCTCAGCGCTTGGTGTCGACCAGCCGAACCCGCACGATGTTGTCCGTATCGTCCATCTCCGCGATGTCGGGATGGGCGGTGATGAACTCGCTAAAGCTGCGGTGTCCGAGCGCCTTCTCACTGAAGGACGGATCGAGCCGGGTCAGCAGGCTCTTCAGCACGGAGGCGTGCTGCCACTGCGACGGATCCTTGTCGTTCTCCAGCCGCAGCGCGCGCTCGAGCAGGTCGGCCGCGGGATCCACGGAGCGTTTGCGTGCGCGCGAATGCGGCGTCGCCGCATCCTTCTTGGCCTTCTCGGGCGCGCTGACGCCGGGCAGCGAGTCGTAGGAGTCGAACCGGTCGCAGGCCGCCGAGAGCGACTTCGCGGTGGAACCTGCCACCCCCACGCCAACCACGAAGCGTCCGAGCCTGCGGCACCGCTGGGCGAGCGGCACGTAGTCGGAGTCACCGGCGACGATGGCGACGTGGGTGAGGTCGGGGAGGCGGAACATGTCTTCGACGGCATCCACTGCGAGCCGGATGTCGGCTCCGTTCTTCGCATATGCCGCTGCGGGAAACAACTGCACCAGGTCGACCGCTCTGGACACGAGCTGGGCGCGGTACTCGGCGTTGACCGGCGATGACCAGTCGGCGTAGGCGCGGGTCAGCACGAGGGTGCCGTAGGACGTCGCGTAGTCGATGATCGCGCCGACGTCGATCGTGGCGGCGGCGAGCTTCTCGGACACCTCCGGATCGGCAGGGTTCTCGGCGATCCGCTGCCGGTCACGGGCATAGCTGTTGCGTCCGTGGACGCGGTCGTACCAGCTCATGACGATGTTGTCGAAGTCGAGGTAGACCGCGACGCGAGGACTCGTGGTATCGGGCATGTCAGCGCTCCAGCCGGTGCGCGCACCCGGATGCGCGCGTATTTCGTCGGTCCTCCCACCGTAGTCGTCGCAGGTGTGAGACCGCGGTCCCCGGCGACGCGCTTCGGGCGGCGACCATCCCGTCTCCGTGCATGTGCCGGTGTGTATAGTGCCCGCGTGGCCGTTCGCAACCCGACGCCGGGTTCCCAGACTTCACTTCGTGAAGCCAATCGGGCGCGCCTGATCGAGACGCTCAAGGCCCACGGGCACCTCACCCAGGTCGAGCTCGCCGGCATGACCGGGCTGTCGCCGGCGACGGTGTCGAACATCGTGCGGGAGCTGACGGCGGCCGGTGTCCTGCAGACGCGTTACACCTCTCGCAGCGGTCGCCGCGCCACCGAGGTCAGGCTCGCCCGGCAGGCGGGCCTGGTCGCCGGCGTGCACATCTCCGCGCGGTCGATGCGGATCGCCGTCGCCGATGTGGGCGGAACCGTCGTGAGCGAGCACAGCGTCCCCCTTGGCCACGATCACCGTTACGACGCCGAGCTGGACCGCGTCGCGCTCATGCTCGCGGACATGCTCGACTCGCTCGACGCGCAGCCGTCCGACCTGCTGTCGGTGGGTCTCGGCCTTCCCAGCGCGGTCGATGTCGCAACCGGCAGGGTCGCGACCCCCGGCGTGCTGCCGGGGTGGGAGGGCGTGTCCGTGGCGGACCGGCTGTCGCGACGGCTGGGCACACCGGTGCGCGTTGACGCGGAAGCCAACCTCGGTGCGATCGGCGAGGCCCGCCTGGGCGCCTCGCGGGGCGTCGCGACCTTCGCCTACGTGCGGGTGGGCGAGACGATCTCGGCGGGGCTCATGCTCGAGGGCGCCGTGTTCCGCGGCAGCGGGGGCAAGGCCGGCCAGCTCGGGCACGTGACGCTCGACGAGAAGGGGCCGATCTGCGTCTGCGGCAGCCGGGGCTGCCTCGATGCCGTGGCCGGCGGACGCGCACTGATCGCGAATTTCCCGGAGGATGCGGGCGTCCACCGGGTGCGCGATGTCCTGCTGCGGGCCGGCCGCGGCGACACCACGGCACGGCGGGCCATCGCCGACGCCGGTCGTGCCGTCGGGATCGCGCTCGCGGGCCTCGTGAACCTGCTCGACCCGTCGCTCGTCGTGGTGGGTGGCGAGCTCGCCGCCGCGGATGAACTGCTGGTGGCGCCGATGCGGCATGCGATGGCGCGCGCGGCGCTGCCGGGAGTGGAGGCCGCGCCCGACATCGTCGTCAGTCGTCTGGGCGGCCGCGCGGAGCTGCTCGGCGCCGTGGCATCCGCCGTCTCGGCGCTGCCGCTGCAGTCGGCGTCCGCGTCCTGAACATGCGTCGGCGACGTGCGCATCGGGGGCTCGATAACGATCTCGTTATCCATGCGTTCACAACTTGACGCCAATGGGGTGAACTGTCAGGATCGTCCCCAGCCGCCATGGAGGCGGTCGCACACGAGAGGGAATTCGATGAAGAGAACCTTCAAGGGCATCGGCGCGCTGGCGGTCGGATCGATTCTGGCCGTCGCCGCGCTCGCGGGATGCTCCAGCAGCAGCAGCGATGGGTCCAGTGCGGACGCCATCAAGGTCGGACTCCTTCTACCGGAGTCCAAGACGACACGGTACGAGGCCTTCGACAAGCCGCTCTTCACCTCGGCGATTGAGGCGCTCGGCAACTACGACGTCGTGTACTCGAACGCCGACCAGGACTCTTCGAAGCAGCAGCAGCAAGCGGAGTCCGCCATCGCCGCGGGCGTCAAGGTGCTCGTGCTGGACCCGGTGGACGCCGACGCGGCGGCCAGCATCGTCGAAGAGGCGGCGGCCGCGAACATCCCGGTCATCTCCTACGACCGCCTGATCGCCTCCGATCAGATCTCGTACTACGTCTCCTTCGACAACGAGCAGGTCGGCAAGCTGCAGGCGCAGACCCTCGTCGACGGCCTCAAGGCCGAGGGCAAGACGTCGGGCGGTCTGCTCATGATCAACGGCTCGCCTACCGACTCCAACGCGACGAGCTTCAAAGAGGGTGCCCACAGCGTGCTCGATGACAGCGGCTTCACGATCCTCGCCGAGTACGACACGCCCGACTGGAGCGCGGACAACGCGCAGTCGTGGATGACCAGCCAGCTGGCCCAGTACAACGGCCAGTTCGTGGGCGTGTACGCCGCCAACGACGGCACCGCGGGCGGTGCCATCGCCGCGATGCAGGCTGCGAACGTCTCGCCGTGGCCGCTCGTGACCGGGCAAGACTCCGAGCTCGCCGGCATCCAGCGGGTCGTCTCCGGCGAGCAGTACATGACGATCTACAAGTCGATCAAGGATGAGGCGACGAAGGCCGCCAGCGTCGCCGCGGCACTGGCGAGCGGTGAGACCGTGACCGGTGACACCACCGTCGACGGCATTCCGTCCACGCTGCTCACGCCGGTTGCCGTCACGGTCGACAACATCATGGACACGGTGGTCGCCGACGGCTTCTGGAGCGTCTCCGACATCTGCACCAGCGATTACGCCGCGGCCTGCACCGCCGCCGGCATCAAGTAACCCCTCCGACGCGACCGGCCGGGAAGCGGAGAGCTTTCCGGCCGGTCGGCCACGGGCGTACCCTCGCCCCGAACGAATGAAACGAGGACGTTCATGACGATGGCCGATACGGTTCCCCAGGCGGCTGGCACGGGTGAGCCGATTCTCAAGCTGACCGGCGTCGGCAAGCGTTTCGGCGCCGTGCAGGCGCTCAACGGCATCGACCTGGAAGTGCATGCCGGCGAGGTCGTCGCGCTCGTCGGCGACAACGGCGCCGGTAAGTCCACGCTCGTCAAGGTGCTCGCCGGCGTGCACCCCCAGGACGAGGGAACGGTCGAGCTGTTCGGCCGATCCGTGCATATCACCAGCCCCGCCGAGGCCGGGCGATACGGCATCGCCACGGTGTTCCAGGACCTTGCTCTCTGCGACAACCTGGACGTCGTCGCCAACCTCTGGCTCGGGCACGAGCTGACCAGCGGCGGATTCCTCGACGAGATCGGCATGGAGCAGCAGTCCTGGACGCTGCTGCGGGAGCTCGCCGCGAAGATCCCCTCGGTGCGCACCCCGGTCGCCTCGCTGTCCGGCGGGCAGCGCCAGACGGTCGCGATCGCCCGGTCCCTGATCGGCGACCCGACGATCGTGATCCTCGACGAACCGACCGCTGCCCTCGGCGTCGCCCAGACCGCCGAGGTGCTCAACCTCATCGAGCGGCTGCGCGAACGCGGACTCGGCGTCATCCTCATCAGCCACAACATCGCCGACGTGCAGGCGGTCGCGGACCGCGTCGTCGTGCTGCGGCTCGGCCGCAACAACGGCGACTTCGTCGTCGCCGACACCTCTAGCGAGACGATCATCGCTGCGATCACCGGAGCTAGCGACAACGTCGTGACCCGCCGCAACGCGACGCGGGCAGCGCGCGCGGATCAGCACACCGACCCCATGAGCGAGGCCTGACCATGAGCATCGAACAATCTGAGACGCGGCCAGCGACCGAGACGGTAAGCAGGGTCGCGCTGGACCTGCAGGACGAACGCCTCATCGCCTCGAACGGCGTCGGCGGTGCGGTGCGGGCCTTCGGGCGTCGGGTGCGCGGTGGTGATCTCGGCTCGCTGCCGGTGATCGTCGGCCTCGTGATCATCTGGGGGGTCTTCACGATCCTCAACCAGACCTTCCTCACGCCCTACAACATCGGCAACCTGCTGCAGCAGGCGACGCCGGTCGGCGTGATCTCGCTCGGGATCGTCTTCGTGCTGCTCCTCGGCGAGATCGACCTGTCGGTCGGTTCGGTCGCCGGTCTGTCGTCGGCGATCGTCGCGGTGATCTTCGTCGTGAACGGCTGGGACCTCTGGCTGGCCGTGCTCGCCGCCGTGGTCACCGGTGTGGTCATCGGCCTGGTGTACGGCCTGCTGTTCACCCGATTCGGTGTGCCCAGCTTCGTCGTGACCTTGGCCGGCCTGCTGGCGTTCCTCGGCCTGCAGCTGTTCGTGCTCGGCGCGAACGGATCGGTCAACATCCCCTTCACCTCCCCGCTGGTGCAGTTCGCGCAGCAGTGGTACCTGCCGCAGTGGCTGGCCTACGTGGTCATCGTCGTCGTCGCCGTCGTCTACGCGATCACGCTGTTCGCGAACGCCCGGCGCCGGTCGGAATCGGGCCTGTCCGCGCTGTCGACGGGCGGCATCCTGTTCCGGGTGATCGCGATGCTGGTGCTGCTGGCGATCGCGGCAAGCTACCTCTACCTGCCCGGCGGCCGCGGCGTGGGGGCGATGTTCCTGCTGTTCGTCGTGCTCGTCGTCGTCGCCGACATCGTGCTGCGTCGCACGCGCTGGGGGCGCTCGATCTTCGCTGTCGGCGGCAACGTCGAGGCGGCCCGTCGTTCGGGCATCAAGGTGAGCGCTGTGTACATGTCGGTATTCGCGGTGTGCTCGTTCCTGGCAGCGATCGGCGGCATCCTGCTCGCCGCCCGTCTGGGAGGCGCGACACAGAGCACCGGCGGCACCGATGTGAACCTGAACGCCATCGCGGCCGCGGTCATCGGCGGCACGTCGCTGTTCGGCGGGCGGGGCTCCGCATACTCGGCGCTGCTCGGCATCCTGGTCATCTGGTCGATCACCAACGGCCTGAACCTGCTGCAGCTGGACTCGTCGGTCCGCTACATGATCACCGGTGCGGTGCTGCTGATCGCGGTCATCGTCGACGCACTGTCGCGCCGTTCGCGGGCGGCCGCCGGTCGCGCCTGAACGCAGCCGCACCGCATGTGGGCCCAGGAAGGGGCGCGTCGGTCGGGGAATCCGGTCGCCGCGCCCCTTCCCGCGGTGAAGACATGTGGCGGGACGTTCTCGAGCACTGTGAGACTGTACGTATGGCCAAGCGCATCATCCTCAACGCCTTCGACATGACCTGCATCAGTCACCAGTCGGCGGGAACCTGGCGTCACCCCGCGAGCAAGGCGGTGACGTACAACGATCTCGAGTACTGGACGGAGCTCGCGAAGCTCCTCGAACGCGGCAGGTTCGACTCGCTGTTCATCGCGGACGTGCTGGGCGTCTACGACGTGTACCGCGGGTCGGCGGCCACCGCGCTGCGTGACGCCGATCAGGTGCCGGTGAACGATCCGTTCCTGCAGGTCCCGGCGATGGCGCTCGTGACCGAGCACCTCGGCTTCGGCGTGACGGCAGCGCTCACCTACGAGCAGCCGTATTCGCTGGCGCGGAAGTTCTCCACCCTCGACCACCTCACCAAGGGCCGCGTGGCGTGGAACGTTGTCACCAGCTACCTCAACTCCGCCGCGATCAACCTGGGCCTGACCCAGCAGATCGGCCACGACGAGCGCTACGAGATCGCGGACGAGTTCATCGACGTGACCTACAAGCTGTGGGAAGGATCCTGGGACGAGGACGCGGTCGTCGCCGACCGGGAGGGCGGCGTCTACAGTGACCCGGCCAAGGTGCACCCGATCGGGCATGCCGGGACGTACTACACGGTGCCCGGCATCCACCTCTCCGAGCCTTCGCCGCAGCGCACCCCGGTGATCTTCCAGGCCGGCGCCTCGCCGCGTGGAAGGGCCTTCGCGGCCAAGCACGGCGAGGGCATCTTCATCAGCCCGGCGAACCCGGAGCAGGCGCGGGAGATCGCCGCCGACATCCGTGACCGCGCCGAGGCCGAGGGCCGGTCCCGCGACTCGGTGAAGGTTTTCGTGCTCGTCACCGTGGTCACCGCGGCGACGGATGCCGAGGCGCAGGCGAAATACCAGGAGTATCTGTCCTATGCGTCCGGGGAGGGGATGCTGGCGTTCTACGGCGGCTGGACCGGCATCGACTTCGGCCAGTGGGACCCGGACCAGCCGCTCGAAGAGGTCGAGAACGACTCGCTGCGCTCCGTGCTGGCGTCGCTGTCCAAGATCGACCCGGAGCGGCAGTGGACCCCGGCGGACATCGTGCAGCAGCGCTCGATCGGCGGGATGGGGCCGGTGATCGTCGGTAGCGCTGCCACGGTCGCGGACGAGCTGGAGCGTTGGGTCGACGAAGGCGACATCGACGGCTTCAACTTCGCGTACGCGATCACGCCGGGCACCTTCGAGGACCTGGTGGAGTTCGTCGTGCCGGAGCTGCAGCGCCGGGGCCGCGCGCAGACCGAGTACGAGGGGACGACCCTGCGGGAGTCGCTCTACGGCGAGGGCCACAAGCGCGTCGAGGCGACGCATCCGGCGGCCCGATACCGGGGGGCGTTCACCGGCGGCGCGACCTCGGACGACGGCACCCTGCCGTCGAAGATCGCCGACCACTTCGCTGCCGAGGGGGCGTGATCCGGCCCGAAGGGGGAGAGCGGCGGGCGGGCGGATCGGACGGGGCCAGGGGCCGGAGGCTCAGGGGATCAGCGTGATCTTCCCGGCGGTACCGGCCTCGACCAGGCGGTGCGCCTCCGCGGCATCCGTGAGGGGAAGGCTCGGACCGAGCTCGACCGAGAACCTGTCGGCGGCCAGCAGCGCCAGCGTCACCGGCACGGCCTCGGTGCGCCACGCCTGCTGCTGTGCGGTCAGCGGCACGGCGCTGCCGCCCGAGAACGCGCGGATGCCGAGTCCCGCAGCATCCGCTCCCCGCACGATCGTCGCCACCCGGTTGAGGTCGACGACCAGCTCGCGCGAGACCTGCAGCGCCTCGTCGGTTCCCGCGGCGTCGAACGCGACGGTGACACCGTCCGGGGTCGCCTCGCGGACGCGATCGGCCAGTCCTTCGCCGTAGGCGACGGGGGTCACGCCGAGTTCGCGGATGTGGTCGAAGCGTCGCGGCGATGCTGTGGCGATCACCGTCGCACCCCACAGCACCGCGAACTGGATCGCCGCCTGGCCGACCGACCCGGAGCCGCCGTGGATCAGCAGGGTGTCATCGCTGCGCACATCCAGCGACCGAAGCGCCTGGTAGGCAGTGCCCGCGGGCACGCCGAGCGCAGCCCCCTCTGCGGCGCTCACCTGCGGCGGCCGGTGATGGAGCCGTCCGGCCGGGACCAGCACCTCGGTCGCGTACGACCCGGAGCCGACGGCGAAGACGACCGCGTCGCCGACGCGGAAGCCATCGACATCCGCGCCGACGGCCGTCACCACGCCGGCGCCGTCGATGCCGACATGCCGCGGCGTCGTGATCGCGGCCGAACCGCGGAAACCGCTGCGCAGCTTCGCGTCGATGGGGTTCACTCCGGCGGCCTCTACGCGCACGACGACGTGCCCGGGGGTTGGCTGCGGAGCATCGACATCGCCCAGGGCGAGGACTTCGGGACCGCCGAAGGCGGTGTAGACGATCGCGTGTGTCATAGGGTCGGCAACCCTCGTCGTCCGAGGCGTATTCCGCGGTTTCCTCCGGTGTCGTGATGTCGTGTCGGGGGGCGCGGTGGTGGGGCCGTGCCGCCGGTGTCCGCGCGGTGCGGGCGTGTCCGCCGTGCCGGTCGTTCGCCGTGTCGCATCGTGCGTGTGGCGACACCAGCCTGCGACGGGCGGGCTAGGGACGCAGCGCCTTCGCAAGGCGCTGCGGAGAGACGGGCTCCGCGGTTCCGAGCTGCTGCGCGAATAGGCTCACCCGGTACTCCTCGAGCAGCCACCGGGCGTGCACCAGCGGCCCGGCGGCGTCCGGTCCGGGCGGGATCGCCCCGCCCGCCTCCACGAACGCCGTCGCGGCACGCTCGTACTCGGTCATCCGCTGCCGATCACGGCCCGGATTGTCGGCCAGCGTCGTGACGCGTTCGATCGCCGCGCGCAGGTACCGCGGGTAGTGTGCGAGCCGCGCGAGACCCGCACCCGACACGAACCCGGGGAACACCAGCCCGGACAGCTGCCCGCGCACATCGTTCAGCGCGCCCAGCAGCGTCAGCGAGTTCTGCCGTTTCATCTCCCGTTCCACGTCGCGCGCGGCGGTGAGAATGCGGGCCGTCAGCGACACCGCCGAGAAAAGCTCATCGGTCACCGCCGCCGAGAACGCGTCGCGCAACCGCTCGAAGCCGACCCGGTCGCGCACGACGCCGGTCGGCGCGGATGCGGCGATGACGACGTCGGCGACGGCCGAACGGGCATCCTCGACCAGCGCCTTCGCGTTCTGATACGGCGACGCCGCCAGGACGAGCTTCTCGTTCGCGGTCAGATGCTCCAGAACGTACGAGGCTGGTGACGGCGAGCTCAGCAGCACCAGACGACGGATGCCGGCGCGGGTCGCGGCGGCGGCCGCATCCGGCGTCGACTCGATGCGCAGATCGACGGCGGCGCCGGTGTCGACCAGTGCCGGGTAGCCGCGGACGACGCCGCCGGGAACGCCCGTGTCGACCAGCTCGGGCAGGTCGCCGAAGGTCCAGTCGGTCAGTGCGGACCGCTCGACGATGGATCGTTCCGGGCCCGGTCGGGGTGCAGTCGCGTCGTGCGGAACCGTCCCCCGCTGCGGCCCGGATCCGGGGGCGGCCGTGCGCGGTGCGGCATCCGGAGCCAGGCGGAGCGTGCGTGCCACGGCCTCCTGCGTGCGGCCGGACAGGCGCTCCTGCAGCGCCCCCAGGTCGCGATCCGAGCCGACCACGCGACCGCGACCGTCGACCGCACGGAACGACACCAGCAGATGCCCGGGCAGCCGCTCCAGGTCGAAATCGGCGGCGGTGACCTGCTGGCTCGCCACCGGGCGGATGCGGTCGGCCAGCGCCTCCCGCAGGCTCCGCCCCGGCAGCCCGTCGTGATGTTCGGGGCCGGCCTCGGCGAGCTCGTCCGCGAAGCGGGCGGCCCAGTCCGCCGCGGGAACGACGTGGCGGCGGATCGCTTTGGGAAGGCACCGGATGAGTCCGGCGATGAGTTCGAGCCGCTGCCCCGGAACCTGCCAGTCGAAGCCGTCGGGGCGCAGCTGCGCCAGCAGCGCGAGCGGCACGACGACGCTCACCCCGTCATCCGCGGCGCCCGGCTCGAACCGATAGGCGAGGGAGAGCACCTGGTCGCCCTGCCGCCAGCGGGCGGGGAAGTCGCGCTCCGAGGTCGCCGCCGCGCCCTCCCGCAGGTCGGTCTCGGCCAGATCGAGCAGATGCGGTGTGCGGGTGACGGCGTCGCGCCACCAGCTTTCGAAGGACCGCACGTCGGTGACGTCGGCGGGGATGCGGGCGTCGTAGAAGCCGTACACGGCCTCGTCGCCAGCGAGGATGTCGCGGCGTCGCTCCCGCTCCTCGATCTTCTCCAGCCGCCGCCGCAGCTCGAGGTTCCTGCGGACGAACGCGGTCAGCGCCTTCGGCAGCGGCGCCGTGTCCCACTCCTGGTCGACCAGCACGTGCTGCAGGAACAGCTCGCGCGCCAGCGGACGGTCGAAGCGGGCGAGCTGCGCCCGCCGCCGCGGGATGATCTCGACCCCGAACAGGGTGACCTTCTCGTAGACCGACGCGGCGCCGGTATCCTTCGACCAGTGCGGATCGGACAGCTGCCGCTTCGCGAGATCGCCGGCCAGCTCCTCGGCCCATGCCGGGTCGACCGCAGCGACCGTGCGGGCGAACAGCGCGCTCGTCTCGACGAGCTCGGCGGCCATCACCGCGCGCGGAGCCTTCTTGCGCAGCGCCGACCCGGGGAAGATCGCGAACCGGGCGCCGCGCGCGCCCCGGTACTCGGCGCGCGGCGGCCGGCCCTTCGCGGCGGTGCGGTCGCGCTCGTCCAGGATGCCGAGATGCGAGAGCAGGCCGGAGAGGATCGCGCGGTGCACCGCATCCGGATCGGCGGCGGTCTCCTCGGATGCGTGCCGTCCCGCGCGGACGAGCTGGGAGAGCTGACGGTGCACGTCGAACCACTCCCGCACCCGCACGTAGTTCAGGAACTCGGCCCGGCACAGCCGCCGGAACGCGCTCGAACCGAGCTCCTCCTGCTGCTCGCGCAGGTGGTTCCACAGGTTCAGCAGGGTGAGGAAGTCGCTTGTCGGATCGGCGAAGCGGGCGTGGGATGCAGCGGCCTGCTCGCGGGCCTCCTCGGGTCGTTCGCGCACGTCCTGGATGGACAGTCCTGCCACGATCGCGAGCACCGCGGGCTGCACGCCGGTGCGGTCGGCCTCGACCAGCATCCGCGCGAACCGGGGGTCGATCGGCAGCCGGGCGATCTCGCGGCCGATCTCGGTCAGCGTCGGAGCGCCGGAGCCGCCGCGCGAGGTCGAGGAGCGCCCGCCGTCGCGGCGGATCGCCCGGAGCTCGGTGAGCAGGTCGAGCGCCGCGGTGATGCCGCGGGAGTCGGGCGGGGTGAGGAAGGGGAACGCCGAGATGTCGCCGAATCCGAGCGCGAGCATCTGCAAAACGACGCTCGCGAGCGAGGTGCGGAGGATCTCCGGCTCGGTGAACTCGGGACGGCGGTCGAAGTCGTCCTCGGCGTACAACCGGATCGCGATCCCGGGGGAGGTGCGCCCCGCCCGCCCGGCGCGCTGCGACGCGGAGGCCTGGGACACGGCCTCGATCGGCAGCCGCTGGATCTTCGACCGATTGCTGTAGCGGGAGATCCGGGCGGTTCCGGTGTCGATCACGTAGCGGATGCCGGGCACGGTCAGGCTCGTCTCGGCGACGTTGGTCGCGAGGATCACCCTCCGGCGCACGCCGGGCACCGCGGAGCGCTCGAACACCCGATGCTGTTCCGCGGCGGACAGCCGGCCGAACAGCGGCAGCACCTCGGTGGGGGCGGCGTCCTTCGCGTACGCGCCGCGGACGGCGTCTGCGGCATCCCGGATCTCGGCCTCGCCGGGCAGGAACACCAGCACGTCGCCGGCGGACTCGCGGTCGAGTTCGCGTAGGGCGCTGACGAGCGCGGTGACCTCGTCGTCGCCGTCGGTTCGGTCGGACGCGCTGCGGCTTCGGTCGGACGCGCCGCGGGACCGGTCGGAACTCAGGACATCTCGCGCGCGGGACCGTCCGGGAGTGGTCGCCGACGGCGTGTCGCCGGGATTGTCCTGAGTTTTGCGCCCGGGGGCGGTGGCTGTGGTGGCGGGGACGGGGAGCGCGGTGGCGGGCTCGGTGAGGGGGCGGTAGCGGATCTCGACCGGATAGGTGCGTCCGGACACCTCGATCACGGGGGCGGGGTGGCCGTCGGCATCCGCGAAGTGCCGGGCGAAGCTCTCCGGATCGATGGTCGCGCTGGTGACGATGACCTTCAGATCGGGGCGGCGGGGGAGGACGCGCCGCAGATAGCCGAGCAGGAAGTCGATGTTCAACGACCGCTCATGCGCCTCGTCGATGATGATCGTGTCGTAGCGCGTGAGCAGACGGTCGCGATGGATCTCGTTGAGCAGGATGCCGTCGGTCACCAGCGCGACCTGCGTGTCGGCGGAGACCTTGTCGGTGAAGCGCACCTTGTATCCGACGGCCGTGCCGATCGGCACGTGCAACTCCTCGGCGATGCGCTCGGCGACCGTGCGGGCGGCGATGCGCCGTGGCTGGGTGTGCGCGATGCGGGTGCGGCCGAGCTCGAGGCAGATCTTCGGCAGCTGGGTGGTCTTGCCCGAGCCGGTGGCGCCGGCGACGATCACGACCTGGTGGTCGGCGATGGCGCGCGCGATCTCATCCCGGGCGGCGCTGACGGGCAGCTCCGGGGGGTACGAGATCACGGGGTCGGGCACAACGTCCGATGGTATCGCCCGGGTGGGCTGCGGCGGACGGGGACCGGCTCGGTCTTCGGGCGCCGGGTGTTCGGTCCCGGGAGCTGGACTCCGGGTGCCATACCCGGGTGCCGGCGGAGCCGTGGCCCCGCCGGCACCCGGGACTCAGAGTGCGCCGCGCGCCTGCAAGGCCTGCAACGTCGCCGGGTCGCCGGTGCTCGCGAGCCAGGTCACGAGCTCCGGGTACAGACCGGGGTTCGCCGCCAGCGCCGGCCACAGCGACGGATCGGAGGTGTAGCCGTAGAGCTCGTCGGACGGGGTCGCCGGATCCGCCGCGCGTTGCGCGCGCGGGTCGGCGGGAGCTGCGGCCACCGGAGGCGCCGCAGGGACAGGCGGGGTGACCGGGGCCTCCGTCGTCGGAGGAGCGACGGGCTCCGCGGGGACCACCGGTTCCGCCGGGCGAGCGACCGCCGGCGTGAACTCTTGCGGCGCTGCGGGGATATAGGTCGCCGGCGCTGCCGGGGCGTATGTCTCTGGCGCTGCCGGCGGGTATCCCTCCGGCAGCGCCGGCGCGTAGCCCGCAGGAGCGGCTGATGCGAACTCTTCCGGTGCGGCCGGGGGATACGCCTGCGGCACAGCGGGCGCGTATGCGTCCGGTGCCGCCTGCGGGTACTCCTGCGGCGGCGCCGCCGGGGCGTAACCCGCGGGAGCCCCTGTCGGTGCGTACCCCGCGGCCGGAGGCCCCGCCGGCACGCCGTACGATGCACCGCCGGCCGGGGCCGGGTAGCCGGCCTGCGGCGTCCGCGCCGGACCGTACGCGGCGAAGTACTCCCGGACGCTGGCGGGCACGGTGAGGGCGTAGACGATCACGGCAGGCAAACCGATGAGGATCAGATAGACGATCGGCGAGAGCCAGAACGTCGCGTTGGAGAGCGTGTCCGTGGCGATCGCCCCGAGGATGAGCGAGATCAGCTCGGCGACCGCGACGGCGCCGGCGAGGGAGAGCACGGTCAGCCGGGTGCGCTGCGGTGCGGTGATCAGCTGTATCCGGGCGACGAGGGCGAGGACCCCGGCGGCGAGCTGGCAGATCAGGATGCCGATCAGCAGACCGATGCCGTTCTGGTCCAGCTGCGTGATCAGGAGCAGCACCAGGAGCACCGCGAGCACGCCGCTGGCATACACGACGGTCACCAGCGCGCGTCGGGCGGTGGTGAACCAGACGGTCAGCGGAGCGACCGCGCGCAGCCCGGCGATCAGCGCGGGCGAGGTCATCACAGCCGCGTACACGGCGAACCACAGCAGGGGATACCCGCCGGAGTACAGCGAGTTCGGGTACCAGCCGATGTCGTACCCGGTGAAGGCGCCGATCAGCAGCGCTCCGAGCGTCGCGATGCCGAGCGCACCCGTGATGCGCGCGGCCACGATCGATCCGCGCAGCACGAAGACCAGCGGGAGCACGACCGCCACCGCCTGGAGCAGGACGAGGAGGATGCCGCCTGTGATCATGACGCCGACCTGAGAAATCGCGGAGCCGAGACCGCCGACGTACTCCGCGTACTTCGCATAGGTGGTCGTGAGGTCGACGATCGTGAGGATGGCTCCCAGCAGCACGGTGAGACCGATCACGCCGAACAGCACGGTCGTCACGATCTTTGTCGTGCGCACGATCGGCCACCGGCCGTCCGCCGCTCCCACCTCGAACGCGCGGGGCGCGGCGGCCAGCAGTGCACCGGTGAGTCCGAACGCCGCGCCGGCGCCCAACCCGATACCGGAACCAACGTAGTACTCGACGTCTCCGACCTTCGCCGCATCCAGCACGATGTACACGAGCACCAGCACGACGAACGGCGCGTTCAGCGCCGCCCGGAGCGCAGCGGCGCGGTTCGGCGTGAGTCCGGGGCCGAGCGCCCCGAACCGAGCCAAGTAGGTCACCGCGAGCGAGAGCACGGACAGGATCGTGATCAGCAGCACCTCGATGCGACCCGCCCCCACGGTGACCAGCGAGCTGATGCTGATCGTGAACGAGTACGACCAGGGAAGCGCGAGCGAGACCAGCAGCAGCACGAAGGCCGCACCGTCGCGGATCCAGTCCGAGATCGGCGTTCCCGCCAGCGGGTTCGGCCGGGGTTGGGCGGGCGGATATCCGTAGCCGGGCTGGGCGGCCGGGGCGCCGGCCTGCGGAGCCGGATAACCGGGGGCCTGCGACGGGTAGGCGGGCTGTGCCCCGTATCCCGGCTGCCCCGGCGGGGTCGGGTAGGCGGGCTGCGCCTGCGGGGGCTGTTGCGGCGGGTAGCCCGGCTGCGCGTTCGGGTCGTAGCTCATCGGTTCATTCCTTCGTTCCGGTCACTCGAACAGCTCGTCCAGGCGGCCGTCCTGGTAGTACTCCATGAAGTTGTCGACCATGATGGATGCGGCATCCGCGATTGTCGCCGTGGGGCTGACGAACCATCCGCCGTTCTCCTTCGTCGCGATGAGGTCGACGTCGGCGACCCCGAGACGATCCAGCACCGGCACGTCCTCGGCGCAGCCGGATCCGGTCGTCTGCTCGACCTCGTAACTGTATCCGTAGCGGTAGGAATAGGTGCTGGATGGGTATTCGTACGTCCAATTTGCGCAGGTGCCCGACAGCGTCCACGACCAGTAGAGGTCCTGTTCGACCGAGGAACTGTAGGCTCCGCCGCTGATCGTCAGATCCTCGATGCTGACGCGGGCCGTGTCGCCGTCGATCTCGGACGAGAAGCGAGCCGAGTCGATGCGGAGGTCGTCGAGGGCGCTCGAATAGTCGACCGTGTCCCACAGGGCCGGTCCGTAGATCGAGGCCAGTCGCCGCTCCGCCAAGGGCAGCGCCGCGGCGATGTTCTCGATGTCTCCGGATACGACGGCGTTGGTGAGGCCTTCCGCCGCGGCCTCCGGGGTGGAGAAGGATGCGCCGGCGACCACCTCGTCGCCGAGGCGGCCCACGCTGCTGTCGTAGGCGACGAGGCTTCGGTAAACCGTGTCGGCGTAGCTGAGCATCGGGCTGACGTACCAGCCGCTGCCTTCGTCCACCATGACCAACGCGATCCCCTGCCCGTCGTCGGAGTCGACGTCGTCCGCGTTCAGCGTGTAGGGCAGGTCCAGATCGTCGGCCGCCGATTGCTTGGCCTCGTCGAGCAGTTCGTCGATCTCGGTGTCGGTGTATCCGTAGGCCTCGAACTGCGCACGCATGGCCGGGGCGTAGCCCTCGACGAGCGCATCGGCGATCTTCTGCTCGTCGCCGTCGATCGTGATGCTCCCGTCGGTCCACGTCACCCGTGCCACGTCGTCGGCGAGCTCCTCGGTGTCGAAGGTCAGGTCTTCGGTCGTGATCGTCACCGACGACTTCAGGTCGGAGAGCAGCGTCTGGATATCGATGGCCCCGTCGTCGCCACCGGGGACGGCGGAGGTGAGCTTCGTCAATGCGTCCTTCAGCTGCCCGACCTCGCTGGGCGCGAACGACCCGTAGAGGGTCAGCGGGTCGACGCTCTCGACCCCCGAGATCAGCTTCGTGAACGCCGCCTCCGGGGAGGATGCGCCGCCCAGCCGGGAGGCGAAGAACCACCACACGCCGCCGCCGGCCAGCACGAGGACGGCCACGATGCCGATCGACAGGCCGATGAACAGGCCCTTGCGGCTCTTGCGCGGCCGTGCGCTGCCGGCCCCGGACGGAGCCGCGGGCGCCCCGCCCCCCGGGGCGAACGGGTCGGCCGGTGTCCCGTATGGGGCGGTGGGCGTTGTGTACGGCGGGGTCGGCGTCGTGGCGGAGGCAGCGGGCGTCGCGAACGGATCGGTCGGGACCGCACGAGGAGTGAAGCGATCGGGCGTGGTCGGCTGCTGCCAGGGCGCTGCATCCGGGGCCGGCGTCGCTGCCTGCCACGGGTCGGCGGGGGCCTGGACCGCGGGGGCCTGGACCGCGGGGGTCTGCGCCGCCGGGGTCTGCGCGACAGGTGTCTCCACCGTCGGCGCCTGAGTCGCGGGCGCAGCAGCGGCCGCGTAGGTTGCGATCCACTGTCGCAGTTCGGGGTAGGCGTTCGGGTGCGCAGCGATCCACGGGCCGAGCTCGGGGTGTGCGGCGGCGAGCTCGGCCAGCCGTGCGGCGGAAGTGTTCGGGTCTTGTACCTCGGCGTACGGGTCGGTCATGACGCTCCTCTGATGGCGGGGCCTGGCCGGGCATCGGCCG
>JAATGR010000142.1 GCA_015654575.1 Actinomycetales bacterium | reverse complement strand
TCCGCTCATCAGCGTGAGTCGTTTTGCGTCAAGCGGGTGGTCGGTGCCTCGTCCGTCGTCTGTCCCTGCATAGCTGAATGGGGTTGGTCCCGGCAGCGTGTGATCGGGTTGGTGAGACGACGGGCGGGGCTGCCCATGATGAGCGTCGAGATCAGCGTGTGTCTCTATGCCGCGTAGGGCTCGCCCCGACCGTCTGCTTGATGCGCCACGACGGCGCTGACCGCGTTTTAGGCGGCGACGGGCATCATCGCTGTCCGGGTGCCGTGGGTGGCGATGCTCGGTCTCAGGCTCGGCCGGTGGTGATGACGGCGTGTAGGTGGCGCAGGATGGCTGCGGCGATCACGGTCTGGGCCTGGGTGGGGCGCAGCTTGTTGGTCTCGCGGGTGGTCAGGTGCCGGTATCTCGCGTTGTAGACGGGGTTTGCTCGTTGGGCGCCCCAGACTGCGCGCCAGGCCGCGAGTCGTAGGCCGGGTCGGCCTTGGCCGGTGAGTTTCGTTCTGCCCTTGAAGGTGCCCGACAGTTTCTCCCGCGGCGCGAGGCCGGCGTGTTTGACCAGCGCGCGGGCGGTCGCGAACCGGCGCGGGTCACCGGTCTGGGCCAGGATCGCTGCCGCACCGACCGGCGACAGTCCGGTGATCGAGGTGGCCAGGGCAGTGACACCGAGCTCGTCGAGCACCGCCAGCATCCGCTGCTCCGTGTCGGACAGCCGCTCCTGGGCGTGGGCCCAGTCCTGCAGCAGCAGCTGCACCCGCTCCAGCGCGCCGGGCCGGTGCGCGATGACGCCGGCCGGATCGGCGAGGGCAGCGAATATTTTCGTCGCGATGCGCAGGCAGGGTTTCTGTCCGCCCCGCTTGATGATCTGGCGCCGCACGGCGTGGTCGAACCTGGCCGCTCCGAGACGGTGGGTGCGGGCGAAGTCGCCGCCGTCGCGGTCGGTGATCACCCTCAGCGCGGCGATCCAGGTGTTGGACCGGAACGGCTGCTGCGCGCAATCCAACACCGCCGGCCAGACACACTCGAGCAGATCACGGATCTGCTGCACCTGCCCGCTGGTCTCGGTGATCAGCTGTTCGCGGCGGGTGCCGAGGTGCCGCAACCGCGCCCACGTCTCATCGACCGGTTCAGGTTCGTAGCAGCGCAACTGCGCGGTCAGCCGGGCGATCAGCACCGCGTCCTTCTCATCGGTCTTGTCCGGCGTCAGATCCTCGGCCCGCCGCGCCCATGAGGTCACCATCGGCTGCACGCACACGAAAGGCATGCCTCGGTCGGCGGCCAGCTGGGACAGCACCCGCCAGCGGTGTCCGGTCGGCTCGCAGGACACCGTTACTGCGGCGAATCCCTTAGCGGCGGCCCGCTCGCGGGCCCAGTCAAGGCCGGCACCGAGATCCCAGGCACGGCACCGGAACATCCGCCGGGCCAGCACCTTCGAGTCGTGATCTGTTACGACCACCATCTGCTTGCTGTCGGCCAGATCGATCCCCACGATCGCGTTCGACAGAGGTACCAGCATGCGAAGCCGATCCAGACGTGCGTTGCGGTTGCGATCCCCACGCGACACACCACTACCGTTACCCACGAACGTCCTCCTCCTGCGATGGGACACCAAGCCCGCAGCGCACCAGGAGGACGTTCCCACGCCCCGCAACGACACGCAGAACGTCTTTCTATGCCGCGTTGGTGGTGCACGGACGCAGCCAGAGTCGATCCCGAAACGGTGGCGATTCCTGGACGTGGTCGGACTACGTTCCGGTTGTCGCAGGCATTCGTCCGGCAACCCTTGTCGTCCGACTATGTATGGGTAGGTGTCGTTTCCGCCGTTTTTCGCACGGGGCGTTCGCGCGCGTGCGCGGCCCGCAACCGCTCGGCGGCGAGTGGCGGATGGGTTGGCAGCTCGCGACGCCCGCTTGCGGGACCGATCACGAGCGATCCGCTTCGTTGAGCCCATCGCTCGATGCCTGTCGTGCGAACTGTTTCTGCGTGTGCCACCTCAACGCCGCGCGGCAGCTTGCTGAACTCCGTGGTTGGCTGGCGGGCTCCAGATCAACCACGTGCGTCACCAAGCCAGTGTGGGCGCGGCCTTGACGGAGGGATCCGCGTATTCGGTTGCCGTTGCGCGACCACGCTGCGAGCCTGGCCTCATGCCGACCAGCACCGAGCAACGCCTGTTCGCCCAATTCAGTGAGGCCGCCGACGCGGTCGCGGCCGCGCGACCCGAGGTCGACTCAGAGCTCGCCCACGAACTGATGAACGAGGCGGCGAGACTGCTGCACAACGGCCTCGTGCTGGACGAGTTGGAC
>JAATGR010000110.1 GCA_015654575.1 Actinomycetales bacterium | reverse complement strand
CCACGCACCCGACACCTCGGCGTTGCGCCGCCACGGGGTATCCCGCAGCCGGCGCCGGGCTCTCTCCCGCGCCGCGGTCACGCACCCGCGGGCCTGCCGGGAGGAGACACGCCCCGCCGCCGACAACTCGGTGGCATGCGCAACCCGACGCAGCGTCAACTCGATGTCGAGGCGATCGCGCAGCGGCGCCGACAAGCGCCCGAGATAGCGGCGGATCGCCATCGGCGGACACACGCACTGCGCACCCCGGATGCCGTAGTTGCCGCACGGGCACGGGTTGGTCGCGAGGATCAGCTGGAAGCGTGCCGGGAAGCGTGCTGTGACGCCCGCCCGATGGATGTCGATCCATCCCCGCTCCAGCGGCTGCCGCAGCGCGTCCAGCACGGAGGTCGGGAACTCAGCCGCCTCATCGAGGAACAGGACGCCTTCGCTCGCCCGCGCGATCGCTCCCGGGCGCACGGATCGTGAACCGCCGCCGATGAGCGCAGCCATGCTTGCACTGTGGTGCGGCGCCTCGATCGGCGGGATACGGCTAAGGACGGTCACGGACTCCCCCGATAACGACCGGACACCGGCGACCGACAGTGCCGCCTCGTCGTCGAGCTCAGGCAGTATGCCCGGCAGGCGCTGCGCCAGCATCGTCTTTCCTGCGCCCGGCGGACCGGTCATCAACAGATGGTGACCGCCCGCGGCGGCCGCGATCAGCGCGTTGACGGCGTCGCGCTGCCCGATCACATCGGCGAGATCGAGCTCCGGATCCGGCTCCGCCGTGGGAGCGACGGACACCACCGCGGGCACGTCGGGCACCTCGACATCCGCGCCGTGCAGCCGTGCCACCGCGGCGAGGCTCCCCGCGCCGACGGCGTCGATCCCCGCCACCAGCTGCGCCTCCGCGAGGTTCGCCTGCGGCACGACCACCCTCGCGAGACCGGCCGCGCGGGCGGCGAGCACGGCGGGAAGCACCCCGGGGATCGGACGGACCCTGCCGTCCAGACCGAGCTCGCCCAGGTGCGCCGTCGCGGCCAGCGATGTCAGGTCGAGCATGCCGTCGGTCGCGAGTGCGGCGATGGCGACCGCCAGGTCGAAGCCCGACCCCTGCTTGGGCAGGCTCGCCGGCGAGAGGTTCACCGTCAGGCGGCGGCGCGGCAGCGGCATGCCCGAGTTCTCGCAGGCGTTGCGCACCCGCTGCACCGCCTCGGACAGCGCGCGGTCCGCGAGACCGATGATGCGGAACTCCGGGATCTGCGCCGTCAGGTCGGCCTCGGCCTCCACCAAGGCCCCTTCCACGCCGGCCAGCGCGACGCACCACGTGCGCGCGACGGTCATCGCAGATCCCGCAGGTGCTCCACGACGAACTCCTCCGCGCCCAACAGCGCGACGGCATCCACCCGCAACCTCCGGCCCCGCGCCTGATCTGGGTGCATCAGGCACCACTGCACGCCGAGCCGCCAAAGCCGTGCGCGCTTGCGCGCATCCACCGCTTCGAGGGGATGTCCGTACCTCGCGTCGGTGCGTGTCTTGACCTCGACCACCACGATCTCGTCGCCTTCCAACGCGATCAGGTCGAGTTCACCGTGATCACCGCGCCAGTTGCGATCGAGGATCATCCATCCCTGCGCGCGCAGGTGCGTGCAGGCGCGTTCCTCACCGCGGCGCCCGAGTTCGTCCTTGATAGCCATGCCGACAGCATCCGACAGCGGTCCTCACCGCAGGGCTGTCCCGATGAGATCCGTGGACAGCGGGACGCACCACGCCGGCTGGGGAGGAGCGGATAGCCGATCAGCCGTCGAGCGAGAGCTCCTCCGGCAGCTGGAAATCGCGACGCGACAGCTCTTCGACGTTCACGTCCTTGAATGTGAGGACCCGCACCGACTTCACGAACCGATCGGCCCGGTAGATATCCCACACCCACACGTCGGTCATGGAGATTTCAAAGTAGAAGTCGTGCTCGGTGTCGCGACGGACGACATCGACCTCGTTCGCCAGGTAGAACCGGCGCTCGGTCTCGATCACGTATTGGAACTGCGACACGACATCGCGGTACTCCTTGTACAGAGCTAGCTCGAGTTCGCGGTCGTAGTCCTCGAAGACGTCGTCATCCATGGTGTCCTCCAGCCTAGAACAGCGCCGGCGCGCTGGCGATCGCCCAACTTGCCCGATGATGACGACTGAGCCCGTGCGCCGCGATGGCGTCGCGGTGGACCTGGCTCGCGTATCCCTTGTTCCGGTCCCAGGCGTAGACCGGATACTCCTCGTGCAGACCGACCATGACCGCGTCGCGCTCGGTCTTGGCCACGACGGATGCCGCAGCCGCGCTCGCGCAGTCCTGGTCGGCTTTGACGCGGGTCACCACCGGGGCACCGAGCAGGCCCACCGGGGTGATGTAGTCGTGGTTGCCGTCGAGGATCACGATCGCCTCCGAGACGGCCACCCCCGCGTCACGCAGCCCGCCGATCGCCCGGTGCGCGGCGAGGCCCAGCGCGCGGATGATACCGACCTCGTCCACCTCGGTGGCCGTGGCCCATCCGACCGCCGTCGCATCCGCCCAGTCCCGGGCGCGCGCTGCGACGTCCGGCCGGCGCCGTTCGGGCACGAGCTTCGAGTCGCGGAGGCCCTCCGGAAGCGGTCCGCCGGTCTGCGCGGCCGATACGGACGCCGCTCCGACCGCGACAGGGCCCGCCAACGACCCCCGACCGACCTCGTCGCAGGCGATCACCAGCGGGTGCGCGCGCAGCAGCTCCGCCTCCCACCGCAACGACGGGACGGGTACCGCCATCACGAGCCGTCGTCGGGATCGGGCACGGTGGCGAACACCTCGTGATGGAAGTCGATCAGACCGAACCGGTCCAACGGCCAGTCGATGAGGAACGCTCGTCCGACCACGTTGGCGATGGGGACGAAGCCACCACCCGGCTGATCTTGGTTGTATCGGGAGTCTCGCGAGTTGTAGCGGTTGTCGCCGAGCACCCACAGCTCGCCTTCGGGAACCGTGACGTCGAACGAGATCGCGGACGCCGCGGCCCCCTCCTGCGGCAGCAGCACGTATGACGTCTCGTCGATGCCCACCCCGTTCACCGTGATCTGGCCGAGCGTATTGCAGCAGGTGACGTGATCGCCCGGCAGGCCGATGATCCGCTTGATGAGATGGTCGTCAGAATCGGACACCGACAGCCCGACGAGCGACAGCGCCCAGTCGCCGGCGGCCGCGATCGGGTTGGTGGAACCGGTGACCGTCGTCGATTCGCCAGCGAGCCAGCCGCCGGGGTCAGTGAAGACGACGATGTCGCCTCGCTCGTAGCCACTGAAACGGGGGGTGATCTCGTCGACGAGGATGCGGTCCTGGATGAGCAGCGTGTCCTCCATGGAGGCGGAGGGGATGTAGAACGAACGCACCAGGAAGGTCTTGACCGCGAAGGAGACCACGATCGCGATGACGATGATCACCAGCACGTCGCGGAGGAACCTCAGTGCCCCGCGGCTGCGGCGCGGCGCGAGGGCCGGTGCGGACAGGACCGGATCGTCGTCAATGCTCATTCGGTGATCCTTCGTGCGGCGTCAGGAACCGCGCCCTCTAGCGTGTCACACCTCGGGTGGATGGCTACCCACCGCCGACGACATCGGCCCCAGAGTGTCCTCCGGGGCCGATGCACGCGACAGGTCAGTTGTCGCGCTTCTCCTTGATCTTGGCCTTCTTGCCGCGAAGGTTGCGCAGGTAGTAGAGCTTCGCGCGACGCACGTCGCCGCGGGTGACGACCTCGATGTGGTCGATCACCGGGGAGTGCACCGGGAACGTGCGCTCGACGCCCACCTGGAAGCTGATCTTGCGCACCGTGAAGGTCTCGCGCACACCGTCTCCGGAGCGGCCGATGACGACCCCCTGGAAGACCTGGATGCGGGAGCGGCTGCCCTCGGTGATGTTCACGTGCACCTTGACGGTGTCACCGGGCCCGAAGGCGGGGATGTCGGAGCGGAGCGAGGCCGCATCGAGGGCGTCGAGGATCTGCATGGTCATATCTCTCTGCAACCGCCACAGGTCGGCGGCGGGACGGTGAATTCTTACGGATGGGAGTGCCCCGCGCCGGTGACGCGCTGCGTCCGACGAGTTCCCCTGTGGCAGAACCTCACCAGGGCACAAACGACCATTCTGCCACGGTCTTCACCGCCGGCCAAACCGTCAGCGCTTCTCCTCGACGATGATCACGGGATGATCCGTCCCGGATGCCGGCTGCTGCCGCTGCGGCGGGATGTAGGCGACACCTTCCGCGGTGCGCTGCACCCGGCCGCCCCTGCGAACCCGGCGCCACAGCTGCCAGCCCTCGAACCACACCAGGCCGACGCCGACGATCAAGGTCAGCACGAACACCGCCGCCCACCACGGCTGCGCGTAGAAGCCGAGCGCGATCGTCAGCACGTGCCACAGCGCGAAGGCGCCGATGTCCGGCCAGGGCAGCGCCCGCTGCTCGCGCACGTCCGGACGCAGCCGCACCAGCAGGGCCAGCAACGACTCCACCACGAAGACGGCGGGCATCGCGAACATCACCCAGAGGAACGCCCAACCGCCGGCCCCCGACAGGCCCCACGCGAGGAAGAGCCACGCGGGGAGGACGAGGGCGGCAAGCGCCGTCCACCCCAGGAAAACCCGCCGGATCCGCATGTCACCGATGGTACGCGGCGGTGCGCCCGGTGGGCGCGTCATCCCCCTTCTCACTGGATCCGCACAGGCGGCCGTCGCCGGATCGGCGAGAATGGAACGGAAAGAAGGAGCACCATGATCGAACTGCGCACCCCGGCCGAGATCGAGCAGATGCGGCCCGCCGGCCGTTTCGTCGCCGAGACGCTGGCGACGTTGCGCGCCGACACCAGGGTCGGGACGAACCTGATGGACATCGACCGGCGCGCCCACGACCTGATCCGCCGGGCCGGCGCCGTGTCCTGCTACATCGACTACCACCCCTCCTTCGGGGCCATGCCGTTCGGCAAGGTCATCTGCACCTCGATCAACGACGGGGTGCTCCACGGACTGCCCCACGACTACGCGCTGCGCGACGGCGATCTCGTCTCGCTCGACTTCGCCGTCTCGATCGACGGCTGGGTGGCCGACTCCGCGGTGTCGTTCGTGGTGGGAACACCGCGCGACGAGGATCTGCGTCTGATCGACACGACCGAGCGCGCCCTGGCGGCGGCCATCGCCGCTGCGACCACCGACCACCGCATCGGCGACATCTCCGCCACCATCGCCGAGATCTCGCACGGTGCCGGGTACTCGATCAACACCGACTTCGGCGGGCACGGCGTCGGCCGGGTCATGCACGGCGACCCGCACATCCCGAACGACGGCAAGGCGGGGCGCGGCTATCCGTTGCGCGAAGGCCTGGTCATCGCGATCGAGCCGTGGCTGCTGGAGACCACCGACGAACTGGTCACCGATCCGGACGGCTGGACGCTCCGCGCCGCGGACGGCTCACGCGGTTCGCACTCCGAGCACACCATCGCCATCACCGCGGACGGTCCGATCGTGCTGACCGACCGCTCCTTCCTCGGCGTCGACTGAGAACTACTCCCCCAGCAGATCGGGCCGGCGACGGCGCGTGCGTTCGACCTGCTGGTCGTGGCGCCACTGCGCGATCCTGCCGTGGTTGCCGCTGAGCAGCACCTCGGGCACGTCGCGCCCACGCCAGGACGCCGGTTTCGTGTACGAGGGGTATTCCAACAGTCCGTCCTCGTGGGACTCCTCGACCAGGCTCGCCGGGTTGCCCACCACGCCCGGCACGAGCCGTCCGACGGCCTCGATCATCGCCATCGCGGCGACCTCTCCGCCGTTGAGCACGTAGTCACCCAGGCTCACCAGTCGCACCTCGCCGAGGGATGCCGCATCCTCGAACACACGCTCGTCGATGCCCTCGTAGCGACCGCAGCCGAACACGAGGTGCCCGGCGCCCGACCAGGCACGTGCGGTCTTCTGGGTGAAACGCTCTCCCGCCGGCGAGGGGAAGACGAACAGTGGCGGGACGTCTGCCTCGGCGGCGATCGCGTCGAGAACCCGCCCCCAGGGCTCCGGCTTCATGACCATGCCGGCTCCGCCCCCGTACGGGGTGTCATCGACCGTGCGATGTCGGTCGTCGGTGTGGTCCCGCAGGTCGTGCACGCGGACGTCGATCAGGCCGCGTTCCCTGGCGCGGCCGACCAGCGATACCTCCAGCACGTCGAAGAACGCCGGAAAGATCGTGACGACGTCGATGCGCACGCGATCACTCCTCCGCGTCGACGCGGTCCAATTCTTCGGCCGGGCCGGACTCCTCGGTCGGGGCGTCATCGTCGGAGGAGAGCTCCTCGAACAGCCCCGGGGGCGGGGTCACGACCACGCGTCCGGCGGGGACATCCACGACGGGGACGATCGCGGACACGAACGGAACGAGGACCTCGCGCCCGTCGTGGCGCACGACGAGTAGATCCTGGCCGGGCAGATGGTCCACACGGACGACACGGCCGATGCTCACCTCGTCACGACGGACGTCCAAACCGACCAGCTGATGGTCGTACCACGCGTCGTCCTCTTCCACCGTGGCATCCGGGTCTTCATCGATCCACAGGATCGCACGCACGAGCTCCTCGGCGGCGCTGCGGTCGTCGATGCCTTCCACGAAGAGGACCGGATGCGTGTTCATCCATTTGAACTCACGGACCGTGACCGTCTTGCCGAACCACGGCGAGGAGTCGGGGACCTGGAGGATGAACACCGCTCCGGGCACGAACCGGCCGTCCGGGTCATCCGTGTACAGCTCGAGCTTGAACGCGCCCTTCAAACCGTGCGCCTTCACCAGCCGCCCGACGCGCAATTGCGTCTTCGAGGGGCGGGGAGGGCGCGCCGATGCCTTCCCCTGCGGGGATTTCGCCGGAGAAGGCATCAGTCGTCGGTGACGTCGACGCGTACGCGGGCGGGAGCAGCCAGCGCTCCCGCCACCGTACGCAGCGACTTGGCGGTGCGACCGCCGCGCCCGATCACGCGGCCCCGGTCGTCGGGGTGCACGTGGACTTCGAGCAGCTCGCCGCGAGGCGAGACCGACGAAGAAATGCGCACCTCGTCAGGGTGATCGACGATCCCCTTGACGACGTGCTCGAGCGCGACGGACAGCACGATGACTACGCCTCTTCGGTCTCGGCCGACTCAGCGGCCGCGGCGGGCGCTTCGGCCTTCTTCTCGGCCTTCGGCCGGACGACCGACTTCTTCGCCGAGTCGACCTCGAACGCAGCCTTGGGCTCCTTGACCTTGACCGTGCTCACGGCGTCGGCGTCGCCCTTGTAGCGGCCCCAATCGCCCGTGAGCTTGAGGAGCGCGCGCACCTGCTCGGTCGGCTGGGCGCCGACACCGAGCCAGTACTGCGCACGCGCGGAGTCGACCTCGATGAACGAGGGCTCCTCGGTGGGGTGGTACTTGCCGATCTCCTCGATGACACGACCATCGCGCTTGGTGCGCGAGTCGGCAACGACGATGCGGTAATAGGGCGCTCGGATCTTTCCAAAGCGCTTGAGGCGGATCTTGACTGCCACGATTCTCCTGAGGGTATGGAGGGTGAACGAACTGGTCGCGCCTGGAGCGTGGGGTGCACACCCGGCGGAAGCTCTGGGGTCGGACGCCATCGGATAGAGGGTCGGAAGACGGTCCAATGATCTATTTTGCCAGATGATGACGGCTGCCGCGAACCGACGACACGGCCATGTCAGACTGATCGCGTGATGGTTCCTTTCGCGGCCTCGGCCCGCTCGACGGTCGGGATCGAGTGGGAGATCATGCTCGCCGACGGAGCCACCGGGGATCTGGTCCCCCGT
>JAATGR010000004.1 GCA_015654575.1 Actinomycetales bacterium | reverse complement strand
GTCGTGGCGCGGACGAGGGCGGCGATCCCGAGCGAGCTCGCGTGCTCCTGCCACACGATGGCCAATCTCGCCGGGGGTGCGTCGCTGATGGGGATATAGGTGACACCCGGTCGCGGGTAGCGTTCCGCCGTCGACCGGGCGAGGACTGTGGTCGCTGAGCCGAGAGCGACGAGCGCGAGCAACTGCGCAAGGTCTTCGGCCTGATATGCGTCGATATCGCGCTCGGTCTGGCGATCGACCTCCTCGGAGAGGAGGCCGAGGTCGGCGAGAGTCACGGACGGTCTCCCTGCGAAGGGGGATCGCGCGGCACGGCTGCGACGCGGGGCTCTTCCAGGATGATCTCCGCGTCCAGGCCGCGGCGGTCGAACGGCTCGTGGATGAGAGCGGCATCGACCTCACCACGACGCAGCAGGTCGGCGTGCTCTCCCCAGCGGCACAGTCGCACGGAAACGGGCTCCGCGCCATCCTGGCGTGCCGTCGACTCGAGGATCGGCTCGAGCAGACCGCCGTCGGTATCGGCTTTCACGGCGAGCAGGATGCGACGCTCCGCCGCCCTGCGCGCTCGTGTCGCGGCCGCGTCGAGTGCCTCGAGCGCCCGCTCCGCGTCGACGAGGAACACCGCCCCGCTCGGTGTCAGCGCTACGGAACGAGTCGTCCGTTCGAGCAGCTGCGTCCCGAGGTCGGACTCGAGTTTTCGGATCGCCCGCGACAGCGCCGGTCCCGCGATGCTCAGCTGCTCCGCGGCCCGCGCGAAGCTGCGCTCCCGCGCAACGACGACGAAGTATCGCAGGGGACGCGACTCGATGGTCATCGCCGGAGCTTATAACGTCCGGGTTGCATGATCGGTGCCTGCCAGGCATCAATCGCTGCCGGATCGGACCTTCGCTCGGCCGACGCGACGGATCAGAGTGGAATCGCTGACGGACGCGCCGTTTAGCGGTGAAGGAGGACGGAAAAGATGCGTGCGATCGCAGTGGAGCACTGGGGCGGACGACCCCGCTATCTGGAGATCCCGGTGCCCGCACCGGGTGTCGGAGAGGTGGAGGTCGCGCTCGTCGCGGCATCCGTGAACCCGCTCGACCGGCACGTCGAGTCCGGCTTCCTGGAGCGGATGGGCCGGGGCTCGTACCGCTTCCCCCTGGTTGTCGGCTTCGATGGGGCGGGGGTCGTGAGCCGTGTCGGGAGCCGGGTGACGGGTTTCCGGGCCGGCGACCGGATCTTCGGGCAGTTCTGGAGCGATCCACTGCAGTTCGGCACGTACGCCGAGACCACGATCGTGCAGGCGGAACCCACGTTCGGCGCGCTGCAACTCATCCCGGACGGCGTCGGTTTCGCCGAGGCCGCCGCCGCACCGACTGCGGGGATGATGGCGCTCGGCGCGCTGGAATCGAGCGGAGCCGGCGCGGGCGACACCCTCGTCATCCTGGGGGCCGCGGGCGGCGTCGGGACGTTGCTGGTCCAGTGCGCTGCCGCGCAGCGGGTCCGCGTCGTCGCCTCGGCGGCCGACAATGCCGCGAGCGACCTACGCGTGCTCGGCGCACGCGTCGTCGTGCCCCGTGATCGCACGCTCCTCGCCGATGCGCTCGCGGGGATCGGGGCCGTCGACGCCGTCATCGACCTGACGGGTGACCGCGACACTGTGGAACTCGCGGTCGACGCGCTCCGTCCCGGCGGTCGACTGGTCTCGATCGCCTTCGGCATCCCCGACGCGGCCCGCACCGCCCCCGGCATCGCGGCGATCGACTATTCGCTGGATCGGAAGGCGACCCGACTCGCCGAGCTCGCGCGCCTGCTCGCCAGCGGTGCGCTGCATCCGGTCGTCGGCACGGAGATCGCCTTCGACGATGCCCTGCCCGAGAAGCTCTGGTCGTCAGCCGGAGCCGGGCTGCGGGGGAAGACCGTCCTGCGCATCCGAGACGATCCGGGCGCGGCCCCGGCGTGACCTTCTCCGGCTGCGCGTCGTGGGGTCGGCCGCAGCGGTGCCGGTCATAGCCGACGGGCGCCGACGGCGCCGTCCTGGCCGAGTGCGTCGCCGGGGTTCAGCAGTCCGCACGCCTTCATCGAGAGGCAGCCGCAGCCGATGCATCCGGTGAGTTGGCGTTCAAGGTGTTCGATGGTGAGCCGACGTTCTTCCAGGCGATGTTTCCATGCCCGGGATGCGCGCTGCCAGTCACTGTGGTCCGGCAGGCGATTCTGCGGAACGCTAGCCAGCAGGTCTCCGACCTCGCTGAGCGGGATGCCGATGTGCTTGGCGACGGTGATCAGCGCGACTCGCCGGAGGACGTGCCGCGGGTAGAAGCGCTGGTTACGAACGCCGCGCTGCGACGTGATGAGACCTAGCTCCTCGTAGAAGCGCAGAGCGGATACCGCGACGCCCGTGCGAGCGCTCACCTCCCCGATCGGGAGCATGGCCTCGGGGGAGAGGTCTTCGTCCTCGTCTTCCGGTGCGCTGGCATGTTGCGTCATATGAACCTCTATGAAACTTTCGAGTTGACCTCAACAATACTTGAGGTCGTACGGTCGAGACATCGAACATCGGATTCGATGCGAAAGGAGCGGCTCGTGACCTCACTCGCCGATGACTTCAAGGCGGCGTTCCGCGGCCATCCGGCCGGCGTGGCGTTGATCACCGCGATCACCCCCGAGGGCCCGGTGGGGTTAACGGCGTCCAGCGTCTCGTCGCTCTCGGCCGCACCAGCGGCGATCTCCTTCTCCGTGATGCGCAGCACCGGTTCGGCCGGTCAACTGCTCGCTGCCGACTCCGTGGCCGTCCACCTACTTGGTCGCCACCACGCCGCGGTCGCCGAGGCTTTCGCCCGCTCGGGCGCGCCTCGTTTCACCTCGGAGCAGGGGTGGGACCGCTTGCCCACCGGTGAGCCCTTCCTCGCGGATGCCCCGGTGGTGCTCCGTGCCCGGCCGGCGCAGCAGATCCGGGTCGGCGAATCGGTGCTGGTCGCCGCGGAAGTGCTTGACGTCCGCATCGGCCCCGACATCGAACCGCTGCTCTATCGAAACCGCCAGTTCCTCACTCTCGACGACACCCGCGCGGCCTGAGCCTTCACGCTCCGACCGCCCCAGCTGAAAGGACCCGGCCATGGCCGCGTACACCCTGCCCGAACTTCCCTACGATTACTCCGCCCTCGCACCCCACATCAGCGCCACTATCACCGAACTGCACCATGACAAGCACCACCAGGCGTACGTCACCGGTGCGAACACCGCCCTTGCCCAGCTCGCCGAAGCACGCGAGTCGGGCAACCTCGCGAACGTCAACAAGCTCGAGAAGGATCTCGCGTTCAACCTCGGCGGACACACGAACCACTCGATCTTCTGGACCAACCTGTCGCCGAACGGGGGAGACAAGCCCACCGGCGACCTCGATTCCGCGATCGACGACAACTTCGGGTCGTTCGACAAGTTCCAGGCGCACTTCACGGCTGCGGCGCTGGGTGTGCAGGGCTCGGGCTGGGCAGGCCTCTTCTGGGACTCGATCGGCGAGAACCTCATCATCCAGCAGTTCTTCGACCAGCAGTCGCAGTTCGCGGCCGGCACGGTTCCGCTGCTCCTTCTCGACGTCTGGGAGCACGCCTACTACCTCGACTACAAGAACGTGCGCGCCGACTACGTGAAGGCGTTCTGGAACATCGCGAACTGGGAGAACGTGCAGCAGCGGTTCGCCATCGCTCGCGAGAAGGCGGCAGGCCTCCTGGTCTTCTGAGTCCTACGGTCCCGTCCGGCATTGCCGGGCGGGACCTTTTTCGCGTCCGCAGGGCGTTCGCATCATCCACCATCAGAACAGTCAGAAGGAAAAATCCGTGTCGGATCCGACCAGCAACGCCGTCCTCACCAGCGCAGACATCCCCGACGAGCT
>JAATGR010000224.1 GCA_015654575.1 Actinomycetales bacterium | reverse complement strand
ATCGACGGAACACCGATCAGCAGACTCAACAACCTGCCCGGATATCACACACCTAGCGCCCCTGCAGCGGCCGCCCGTCAGATGACTTCTCCTCGTGGTACTCCTGCTCCACGTTGACGTCCCAGATGTTCGCCTTGTCGGTGCGTCCGCCGATGATGTTGTCCACGGCCGCGATGGCCGTCAGCATCGAATGATCCTGGTTGTTGTAGCGGTGCATGCCGTTGCGTCCAGCCAGGAACACGTTCTCGAACCTGTCGACGAAATCCCGGACGACGTCGAACTCGCGGTATGCGCCGAAGTACGCGGGGTACGTCTTCTGTACCCGCAGCACGGTGCCCTCGATGAAGTCGGCGGCATCGATGATGCCGATCTTGGCGAGCTCCGCGACACCGAAGGCGACCATCTCGTCGTCGGGATTGTTCCAGATCTCGTCGCGCTCCTGCACGAAGTACTCCATGCCGACCCAGACCGTGTCTGAGTCGTTCACGAGGTAGGGACTCCACTTGTTGAACACCTGAAGGCGTCCGACCAGCACATCGGGCTCTTGGATGTAGATCCAGTTGTCGGGGACGCTGCCGGCGCGACCGTCGCGATCGACGGCGCCGGGGATCGCGAGCTTCTTGAGCACGAGGCCGACCGTGATGAAGTCGCCGCACGGCAGCGCCGCAGCGACCTCCTGCACCTTCGCCGGGACGTCGACGTCCTTGATGGCCGCCACCAGGTCCTTCACGGGCATCGTGCTGATGAAGTATTGCCCTCGACGCGGCTGATCTCGCCGGTCTCGTTGTCGCGCACATCCGCCGCGACGATACGGTTTCCCTCGGCGTGGAGACCGACGACCATGTGCTCCATCTCGAGCGCGCCGCCCTGCTCCTGCACCCGCTTCGCGACGACCTCCCGCAGGTGGCCCAGGCCGAGCTTCGGGTAGAGGAACGACTCGATGAGGCTGGTCTCGGTGTCCTTCTGCGGGATGTCCTTCGGCTTGCCACCGCCGAACGCCTTCTTCACCGCGTGCACGATCGTCTTCGAGATCGACAGCCCCTTCACGCGCTGCGCGCCCCAGTCGGCCTCGATCTCGTTCACCGGAACGCCCCACACCTTCTCGGTGTAGGACTTGAAGAAGGTGTTGTAGAGCTCCCGCCCGAAGCGGTTCACATGGAATTCCTCGAGTGAGGCCTCCTTGAGCGGGAGGACCCGCGCCTTCAGGTAGGAGAAGCCGATCTTCATGATCCGCACGAACCCGAGGTTCTTGAGCGTGTTCCACTCGAGGGTGACAGGGTAGTTGAAGAAGGAGCGCAGGTAGTAGATGCGGCTGAGCCGGATGCGGATGAGCATGACGTCATCCGTGGTCTCGGGGTCGACGCCGAACGCGTCGCCCTGGTAGCTGCGCTGCTGGCCGCGGTATGTGAGGGTGAAGGTCTCCGCCGACTTCTCCGGCGGGAGGATGTCGGGCCACCACTTCATGACGACGTCGGACTTGGAGAAGAACCGGTGCCCGCCAATGTCGATGCGGTTGCCGTTGAAGTTGACGGTCTTGGAGATGCCGCCGATTTTGCTCGACCCCTCGAACACCTCCGGCACGACCCGGTCGTCGCCCTACGACCGGGTGAGGAACTCGTAGGCGGCGGTCAGGCCCGCGGGGCCCGCGCCGATGACGACCGCTTTCTTCGGCATTCGGATCTCCAGACGAACAGCAGTGGTGAGAACGCGCCCACACAGGCTCGGTGATCTACGTTGCTGGAGTCTCTTACGAATGCCCGATGCGCTCCCTGTCAGCCAACACCGAATCGTGATGCCGCATCGGCGATCACAGTGGATCGGATCTGCTCTGCCCTTCGATCACGGGTTGTCGCACGCCGCCGAAGAGATTCAGTTCGTCGACGACGTCACCGAGACCGTCTGGCACGCCAGCAAACTGTTGCTGCCACCGCCCGTGTTGATTCCGTAGCTGCATATCTGGTGCGTGCCCGGCGTGAGCGTGAGCTTCGCGCTGATCCCGTGATTCGAGCCGTAACCAGGGTAGGCCGCTCCGACGTCCGGGCGCGACGAGTTCGCCGTCGTCACGAGGGTTCCCACACCGTCCACGTACACGTGTACGGCGATCGGGTCCGAGGTGTCGGGGTCGATCGTCCAGCCGTGCAGCGTCGCAGTCGTGCCGCTCACCGTGACATCGGTGCCACCGATCGGCGAGGCGCTCGGGACCGTGACCGTCGTGCAGCCCAGCAGCGAATTCGACCCGGCGCCGGTGTTAATGCCGTAGGCGCAGATCGTGTGCGTGCCGCTGCTCAGATCGAACAGGGCGTTGATCCCGTGCAGCGATCCGTAGCCGGGATAGACCGCGCCTACGTCCGCACGGGTCGCATCCGCCGTGATCGCCTGGCCGACCCCGTCGATGTAGACGTGCACGGCGATCGACGAGGTCGTGTCCGGGTCGATCGTCCAGCCGTGCAGCCGGACATCGCCATTCTCGATCGAGGCGTCGATTCCGCCGAACGGTGAACCGGACATGACGGTCACGCTCTTGCAGTCCAGCAGTGCGTTCGAGCCGAAGTCCACGTCGATGCCGTATGCGCAAACGCTCGTGGTACCGGCTGAGGCGTCGATATGGGCGCTGAAACCGTGCGCCGACCCGAAGCCCGGATACACCTTCGCCACGTCCTCCCTGGTCTTGGACGCCGTCAGCGCGGTGCCGTTGCTGCCCGCATAGACGTGCACGGCGATCGAGGACGTCGCGCTCGGATCGATCGCCCAACCGGTGATCTTGAAGCCGCCGGGTTCCGCCACGACGCTGTCGACATGGCCGATCGGGTCGCCGGTCGATGTCACCTCCACGGTGTGGCAGCCGAGCAGCGAGTTGGAGCCCTTCCAGACGTTGATCCCATAGACGCAGACCTGATGGGAGCCGAGCGATAACGGCATGCTCACGTCGATACCGTGGTAGTCGCCGTAGCCCGGGAACACCGTGGCGACGTCGGGCCGGTAGGCGTTCGCGGTGTACGCCGTGCCCACGCCGTCGACATAGACATGTACGGCCAGGGCGCTCGTGGTGTCGGTGTCCAGCGTCCAGCCGGTCACATGCACGCCGCCAGCGACCGGGTCGGCGGAACTGCCGCCGTACGGCGACGCGGTGACGACCGAGATCGTGGTGCATCCGAGGCTCTTGTTCGAACCGGCGCCCACATTCGTGACGGTGACACAGACGGTGTGGTCACCGCCGTCGAGGTCGAACGACTTGTTCATGCCGTGGTTGTCACCGGCACCCGGATAGACCGCACCGACGTCGGGTCGCGAGGAGTTTGCGGTGAAGCTACCCCAGTTCGAGGTGCCGTCGACGGTCAGAGACACGGTCAGCGACTTCGTGACCTGGTCCGGATCGATCGCCCAGCCCTGCACGGTGAACGACCCCCGGTCCACCACGAGGTTGTAGCCGCCGAAGGGCGAATTCGCCGCGTCCGTCACTTGCGTGGACCCGAACCAGTCGGTGAAGTAGTTGTAGAAGTTCCGGTTCCCGTAGGCGGAACAGCTGTCGCCGGAGCCGTAGCCGGCGGCGAGCGCGGCCGCGTTCGGCTGGTACGGCGTGTAGTAGTAAAGGTTCGCCGTCGCCTGGTTCTGGACGTAGACACCGGACGATCCGCAAGACGTGCTGGGGTTGTATTGGATGCTCCAGGTGTGCCCCGGCGCATACCAGGTGAAGTACTGGCTCGTGCCGCTGGGATTCGAGTAGCGCTTGAGCATGTACGCGCCGCCGTACACCTGCGTCGCGAATCCGAGGCCGTCGCTCGTGCACCCCGTCGTGTCCGGGCAGTTGTAACCCATCGCGAAGTTGTAGGCGTACGTCGACGGCGCGGTCGAGGT
>JAATGR010000055.1 GCA_015654575.1 Actinomycetales bacterium | reverse complement strand
TTCGGTCATCGTCAACTTCTTCACCCGGGAGGTGGCGATCCGTCACGTCATGAACTGGATCGGCTACCACGGTCGGCTGACGTCGATCCGCTGGGAGATCATGGGGCCAGGCACGAACGCCCGCTTCGGGAAACCGGTACCCACCGAGACGGGAAACGTACGGTATCTGTCCTTCGTCCCCGAGTTGGCGCACCGGGAGCTCGACCACCACGGACTGACCCAGGATGTCGCGCTCGTGAAATCGTACGTCTACGACACCCACGTACGGGACGACGAGTTCACCGTCGAGCTGGCATGGTGGATCGAGGACATCGAGGGCGGGATCTGGGGAGCCGGCGCGGCTACCGTCGTACTGCCCTCACGCCGCACCCGCGACGGTTTCTGACAGGTCATCGCCTCCTCCGCCACTCGAGAGCCAGGGACCCAATGCTCTTGGCCGGCACAGGACGCCTGCCGTCACAGCCGCCACAGGCGTTCGGCGTTGCCGGAGGCGATCGCCTCGCGTTCCGGAGCGGTCAGCGCCATCCGTTCGAAGGCCTGCGTAGCGGTCAGCATGTCTTCCAGCGGGTAATCGGTCGCGAGGAGCACCCGATCGACGCCCACCGCGTCGATGCAGAACCGCACCTGCGGCTCGTGGAGCATTCCACTGGTCCCGTAGGAGAAGTTATGCGTGAAGTAGTGGCTGGGAAGCTCGGCGAGCGCCTCGGCGCCGTGACCGAGCGCCTCGACGTATCTGTTGTCCAGTCGAGGCAGCACGAACGGGATGCCGCCGCCCAGGTGCCCGAGCACGAACTGCAGTTCCGGGTGGTCATCCAGGATCCCCGCACGCACGATGCGCATCGCGTGCGTGCTCTCCTCAACGCCGGTGATCCAGCCCGAGAAGCCGGGAATCTCCGCGTAGCAGTCCATGCCCGGAGGCGTCTCCCGCGGGTGGAGGAAGATCGGAACGTGGAGTGCGGCCGCGGCTTCCAACAGCGGTCGGAACTCCGGGTCATCGAGGTACCGGCCGTGGACGTGCCCGTTGACGACGAGTCCCGTCAGTCCCAGTCCGAGCGCCCGCTCCAGTTCGGCCGCAGCGACATCCGGAGCATGAGGCGCCACCACCGCCATGGCCGCGATGCGCCCGCCGTGAGCGCGGACCAACTCGCCGGCGACGTCGTTGACGTCCCGGGCCAGAGCCGCTGCGGTCGCCGCATCGAACGTGTGGATGCCCGGTGACGCCAACGAGATCAGCTGCACGTCGACGCCGGACGCGTCGAGGTCGGCGATCCGCGCCGCCCCGGTCTCTGCGAGTAGCGTGAAGATGTCGTCAGGGAAGAGGCCCCAGGGCGCCACGCCGGTGCGAGCGGCGACGCGACGCGTCTGTTCCTGCACAGCCGCGACGGCGAAGTGCTCTTCGATGGTGATGGTTCTGTGTCCGCGCCGTTGCTGATCCACGCCCCGACGGTAAGAGCACTCCGATGGATCTGTCGACGGTAAAGACCCGATACCTGTCATCGCTGCTGGGACCGGACGACCGACCCTATCGTGGCACCCGGGACGGCATCGACGCCGCTCCTGGAACGGAGGCGGCCGTGCGAACGATCGCGGTGGAAGAACATTTCCGCACGGCGTCCTACGAGCGCCATCTTCTCGGCCGCTCCGGCTATCCACGCCGCGAGGAGCTGCCCTCTGACGGCGGCCCGCGCATGGTTCGCGACCACGTCGGTCCAGAGCTGTCCGTGGACTTCCCAGCCGATCTGTCCTTCGGGCTGCTCGATGAGGTGGATGAGCGGCTGCGGGAGATGGACGCCGCAGGCGTCGATGTGCAGGTGCTGTCGATGGGCTACCCGAGCATCGAGGACTTCGCCCCCGCGGAGGCCGTCGAATGGGCGCGGAGCATCAACGACGAAGCCGCAGCCACGTGTGCCGGCCACCCGGATCGCTTCGTGGCACTCGCAAAGCTGCCCTGGCAGGCGCCGGATCAGGCCGTCGCCGAACTTCGACGCTGCGTCACCGTGCTCGGCATGCGGGGCGTCAAGGTGGACTCGCACGTAGGCGGTCAGTATCTGGACGGCCCGGAGTTCCGTCCCGTCTTCCGCGAGGCTGCTGAGCTCGGCGTGCCGATCTACCTGCATCCGCGCGAGCCTCGCCCGGACATGCTGGCGCCGTTCCTGGCCTATCCAGGACTGCCGCTCGCGCTCTGGGGCTTTCCCAGCGATGTGAGCCTGCACACCATCCGACTCATCTGCTCCGGGCTGTTCGACGAGTTCCCCGATCTCACCGTCGTTCTGGGTCATCTCGGGGAGGGAATCCCCATGTTCCTGGACCGCATGGACCGCAAAGGGCTGATGCCGTCGACCTCGCATTACCTCAAGCTCCGCTTCAGCGAGTACGTGCGTCGCAACATCATGGTCGCCACCAGCGGCATGTTCACCCCGCGCGAGCTGCGGTACGTCGTGGATACGCTCGGAGCCGACCGGGTGATGTTCGCCGCGGACTACCCATTCGAGCCTCTCGTCGAGGCCACCGCGTTCTTGGCTGCCGCGCCGCTCACGGAACACGAGAGAGCGGCGATCTCTCACGGCAACGCGGAACGCGTCTTCGCGCTCTGAGCACGGTAGGCGATCAGGGGACAGGACTCGCGGAACCGGTCTGTTCCCCCACTGCCCCGATCGTCGCCGCATCCGGAGCGGACGCGTCGCCGTTTGCCCGCGGAAGCCGGCTTGCCCGGCGCTGTGCCTGCACATCGGGATCCGGGCTGAGGATCGCGGACACCAGCCGCCTGGTGTAGTCCGCCTTCGGCGACCGCAGAATCTCGTCGGCCGGCGCCTTCTCCTCTATGCGCCCGTCGTGCAGGACGAGGAAGTCATGGGCGATGAAGCGCACGACCTCGAGGTTGTGGCCGATGAAGAGGTAGGACACCCCGAGCTCGCGCTGCAGGTCACGCAGCAGGTTCAGCACCTGGGCCTGCACCGAGAGATCAAGCGCACTGACCGCCTCGTCGCAGACCACTATGCGCGGCTGCGCGACCAACGCACGGGCGATGGCGAGCCGCTGACGCTGACCGCCGGAGAAGCCACCCGCATAGCGCCCCAGGGCGGACGACGGGAGCCCGACCAGGTCCAGCATGCGCCGGGCACGGTTCCGCGCATCGTCCACGCGGACGCCCTGGACCCGCAGCGGCTCGGCGAGCACCTGTTCGACGCGCAGCGCAGGATTCATAGAGCTGTATGGATCCTGGAACACCACTTGCAGCTGGGCCGCGACGCCGCGACGCGCGCGCCCCCGCAGGGCGGAGATCTCTCGGCCTGCCAGCCGCACACTCCCCGCCGCGACCGGGGTGAGCCCCGCGATGGCGCGGCCGATCGTCGTCTTGCCCGACCCGGACT
>JAATGR010000051.1 GCA_015654575.1 Actinomycetales bacterium | reverse complement strand
GACCTCGATGCTCCAGCCCTCGCTCGAAGACACCGGCAAGCCGTCGAAGATGTTCGACTCGCCGAGGAACCTCGCGACGGTCTGGTTCCGCGGTGTCGCGTACAGCTCGTAAGGCGTGCCCTACTGCTGCAGCCCGCCCTTGGCGAGAAGAGCGATGCGGTCGCTCATGGACAGTGCCTCCTCCTGATCGTGGGTGACGTTGATGACCGTCAGCCCCAGATCGTGGCTCAGCGAGCGGATCTTCACCTGAAGCGCCTCCCGCAACCGGCGGTCGAGCGCACCGAGCGGCTCGTCCATGAGTAGGAGCCGCGGCCGGGAGACGATCGCCCGGGCCAGCGCGACGCGCTGCTGCTGACCACCGGAGAGCTGCGTGGGCCTGCGCTTCTCGAAGCCGGTCAACTCGACCGCTTCCAGCGCCTCACCGATGAGCCGTCGCCGGTCGGCGCGCGCGACACCCCGGCGGGCGAGCGGGAACTCGACGTTCTTCTCCACGTTCATGTGCGGGAACAGCGCGTAGTTCTGGAACACCATGCCGATGTTGCGTCGGTGCACCGGAACGCGGCTGATGTCCTCGCCATCGAGCAGGATGGAGCCGGCTGTCGCCGTCTCGAACCCGGCGATGATCCGCAGGAGTGTCGTCTTCCCGGAGCCGGAGGCGCCCAGCAAGGTCACGAACGCCCCGGAGGGGATGTCGAGCGAGACGCTCTCGACAGCGGAGACCCCGCCGTACGACTTGTTCACGTCGCGCAATTCCAAGGTGGCGCCGGCGGTCCGGAGGTCACCGATCGCCGGAGGCTGCGTCGACACGAGCGCCTCGAGTGTTTCCGTTGTCATTTCCGTACCTTCCTCTTGTTCCATAGGCGCATCGCGCCCAGGACGAGACCGACGACCGCCAGCAGTGCGAACGAGACCAGTGTCACCAGGGTGGCCACAGCCGAGGCTTCCGGGGTGGCACCGCTGCTGACGTCCGCGAACAACTGAACCGGAAGCGTCTTGAACGTGGGGGTGGTCAGATAGCCCGCGATGACGACCTCATCCCACGAGCTGAGGAACGCCAGCAGGGCGCCCGAGGCGACCGCCGGAGCCAGCCGCGGCAGCACCACGCGGAGGAACGCGGTGATCTCGTTCGCTCCGCTGACCCTGGCGGCCTCCTCGATGCTGCGATCAGCGCCGACGAGCGAGGCGAGCACGCCCGCGAACACGTACGGCACGCCGATCGCGGCGTGCGCGATCACGAGCGCGGCGGGCGTCCCGGTCAACCCGAGGCGCACCGCGAGGATGTAGTACCCGAGACCGGCGACGACCGTCGGGACGATGATCGGCATCATCGCCATGGCGGTGACCAGGCTCCCAGGGATGATCCGGCTACGTGCGGCGGCGACGGCCAGGAGCACGCCAATCACGACCGCGACGAGCGCGGCGAGCACGCCCACGAGCACGCTGTTGCCGGCGACCTTCGCCCAGGAGGGGTCCGAGAGGACCTGGTCGTACCAGTCGAAGGTGAACCCTTTGGGCGGGAAGACGATGAAGCTGCCCTCCGAGAAGGAGGAGCCCACGACGACGATCGTCGGCGCGATGAAGACGAGCGCGAAGAACAAGCTCACCGTGATCGAGAACCAGCGCGCCTTCATCGCTCGCCCCGCTCCAGGCCAAGGATCCGCCGGAATCCGACGAACCGCGCCGCGACGGCCAGCAGCAGGAGCACGATCAGCAGCACGATGATCGCGTAGGTCGCCGCCATACCGGTGTTCAGGACCACTTCTATCTGCTGGATGATCAGCGAGCCGACGTACACCACCTTGGAACTGCCGAGGATCGCCGGGGTGATGTAGAAGCCGATCGAGAGGATGAACACCAGCACGGCGGCCGCCACGGCGCCAGGCAGCGAGAGCGGAACCGTGACCCGCCAGAAGACGCCGGTCGGGCGGGCTCCCATGCTCAGGGCGGCCTGCTCCAGCTCGGGCTTGATGGCGTTCAGCTGGGTGAACAGGGTGAGCACCGCGAACGGAGCGAGGACCTGCGACATCCCGACGTACACGGCGAAGTCGTTGCGGATCAACGGCAGCGGATCGCTGATGACTCCGAGATCCAGGAGGAAGGTGTTGATCACACCGGTGTTGTTCAGCAGGATCTGCCACGCGTAGGTGCGGATGAGGGAGCTCGTCCAGAACGAGGTGAACAGGGCGATGATCAGCACGATCTTCACCCAGCGCGGACCTCGCGACAGCACCCAGGCGTACGGGTAGCTCACCAGCACGCAGAAGACGGCGACGAAGAACGCCATGCGGAGCGTCGTCCACAGCGAGGACAGGAAGACGGAGTCCTGGGCCGCATCCGCGTAGTTCTGCGGACTCGGGTCGGTCAGGCTCCGCACGATGATCACGATGATCGGGACGAAGAAGACGAGCAGCCCGACGACGACCGCCGGGGAGGTGAGCGCCGTCCAGAAGTCGACGGCGAGACGCCGCCGACGGCGGCCGGCGGTGCGTGGGGGGAGCGAATCGGTGTTCGCGGTCATTGTGGGTGTCCCTCGTTCCAGCAGGGCGGTCACGGGATGTGCGGGGCGGCGCCCGAAGGCGCCGCCCCGCACCAACCTCAGGCGCTGATCCAGGCGGTGATCTTCTCCATCACACTGTCGGTGTTCGCGGTCCACCAGTCCACGTCGGGGATGATCGGCGCTTGGTCGCCGGTCTCCTCGTGGGCCGAGGGCACCCAATCTGCCCACTCCGCGTCCGAGCTGACGGCCGCATCCGGGTTGATGGGCGAGTACGCGATCTGGGAGGCGATGTCGCCCTGGTTGTCGACGATGTACGCGATCAGCTGCTGCGCCGCGTCCAGGTCGGGAGCGCCCTTGGGGATGTAGATGTAATCGGCCATCTCCACCTGCTGGCCCCACGCCGCCGCAATCGGGTTGCCCTCCTCGGCAGCGATGGCGACGCGGCCGTTGTAGCAGATGCCCATCTCGGCCTCGCCGGAGGAGACCCGATCGGCGCACTCGCTGTCGGAGGCGAGCACCTCGGTCTGGTCCTTGATGCCGTCGAGCACGGTGAGCGCACGGTCGACGTCGAGCGGGTACAGGTCGTCACGGGAGACGCCGTCGTAGAGCAGCGCCGCCTCCAGCACGCCGGTCCAGGCGCTGGCCGTCATCGGGAGCACGCGGGTCGCCTTGATGTCCGGGTTGAAGAAGTCCGACATGCTGGTGGGCACGTCGTCGCCGGAGAACGAGTCCGTGTTGTAGGCGAGGACGAAGGAGAACACGAACAGCGGCACCGCCTGCGTGTAGGCGGGGAAGGATGCCCCATCGAACGCGGCGCAGTCCACGATCGTGCAGTCGATGTCCTCCAGGTAGGGGTTGTCTTCGACACCCTGGGTGGTGGCGCCCTGCACCACGTCCCAGGTGACGGCGCCGGCGTCTACCATCTCCTCGACCTTCGCCCAGGACGTCGAGTCGTCGGTGACGACCTCGGTCCCGGTCTCTGCGGTGAAGGGGTCGAACCAGGCGGCGGTCTCGGCCGCCTCTCCGGTTCCGCCGTAGCCGGCGTAGGTGACGGTGCCGCCGCCAGTGGCGTCGGATCCGGACGATGCCGACGAACAGCCGGTTATGGCCAAGAGCGCCACGACCACGGACGTGGCGCCGATCAACTTGGTGCGTCTCATGTTCTTGCCTTTCGGAATGGGTGGAGCTCTGGTTTCTCAGGGGAAGTCGTGGGGCGGACCTCAGAAGTCGAGCAGGTTGTCGGTGAACTGCTCGTGCCGGTATTCGGTGCGGGTGAGGCCGCGGCGTTGCAGAGCAGGAACGAGGCCGTCGGTGATTTCTGCGAGGGTCTTGCGGTTCAGTTCGGGCGAGTTGAACAGGAAGCCGTCGCCGCCGACCTCCTGCATGACCTCATCCATCTGCGCGGCGATCGACTCCGGCGTGCCGACGACGTCGACGCATCCGGAGTGGACGCCGAAGGCGCTGGCGGCCGCCTCCCGCAGCGTGCGGCCCCGGTACTGCGCGACGAACTGGTCCAGCGACTGCTGGTGCCCGTTCGTGCGCAGCTCGGACTCTCCGAGCACGCTGTCCAGCCCGAACGCGGAGAAGTCGATGTTGGTGACCTTGGAGAACTGCGCCAGCAGTGCGTCGACGCCCGCCTCGGAGGAGATCCGGCGTTCCTCGAGCCGTTCCTGCGCGTCCCGCTCGGTGCGCCCCACGATCGGGCTCACCAGGAACAGCACCTTGCAGTCCTCGGGATCGCGCCCTGCCTCGACCATGTGCACGCGGATGTCGTCGCGGTACTTCTTCATGGCGGCCACGCCGCTCACGTGGGTGACGATCGTGTGGGCGTGGGCCGCCGCGAAGCGCTTCCCGCGGGGTGATCCGCCCGCCTGCGCGATCGCCGGCCGCCCCTGCGGCAGCGGGCCGGAGTTGAGCGGGCCGCGCACCGAGTAGTACTCGCCCTCGAAGTCGATCGTGCGCACCCCCGCGGGGTCCGCGAAGACGCCGGTGACGGGGTCGGCCACGATCGCATCGGGTGACCAGGAGTCCCAGAGCCCGTTGACGACCGCCATGTACTCGTCGGCCATGTCGTAGCGCTTGTCGTGCTCGTGCTGGTCGGCCATGCCGAAGTTCTGGGCGGCCCGGGTGGAGCTGCCGGTGACCATGTTCCAGCCGACCCGCCCGCCGGAGACCTGGTCGAGCGTTCCGACCAGCCTCGCCAGGAGGTAGGGCGGGTAGGCGAAGGTCGCGAGGGTGGGCACCACGCCCAGCCTGCTGGTGGCCTGCAGCATGAGTCCCGCGACCACAGCCGGGTCCTGGCGGGGCGCGGCGATCGCCTGCTCGAGGTAGATGCGCATCGACGCACCCCACGCGTCGGCCACGTAGGACGAGTCCTCGATGAGCACATAGTCGAACCGCGCCCGTTCCAGTGAACGCGCCAGATCCATGGCGAAGTCGGGCTTCATCCAGTCGCGTCCGATCGCGCCGGTGAACGGCTTCCCCCAGGCCTGCGGACTGGCCCCTTCGAAGAACCATCCCAGGTGGAACATGTCGGCGCTCATGCGTTCGGCTCCTTACCCGCCGGGGCGGCCCCGGCGACGACGTAGTGGACGAGGGTCGGAGCACCGGCGGCGAGGGCATCGCGCGCGGCGGCGGCCAGCGACGCCGGCGAGTCGACGGCGACGTAGAGGATGCCGGTCGCCTCGGCGAACAGGCGCAGGTCGATCCCTCCGGGTTCCACGGCGATCGGCGGCATCCCGGCGTCGATCATGTTCTGCCGGATCTCGGCGAACCCGCCATTGTCAATCACGAGCACCGGGATCGGCAGCCGCAGTTCGGCCAGGGTGAGCACCTCCTGCAGGCTGAACAGGAATGCGCCGTCACCCACGACGGCGACGACCGGGGCCTCTGGGCGGGCGAGCTTCGAACCGATCGCGGCGGGCAGCGCGTACCCGAGGGTGGAGTATCCGGTGGTGACGATGTAGTGGCGCGAGGTCGGGAACCGCCAGTACGGTCCGGTGCCGAGGTAGGAGACCTGCGAGCTGTCGCCGGTGACGACGACGTCCTCCGGCAGGGCCTGCTGCAGCGCGGTCTGGATCGCCTCCCATCGTTCGGTGACCGGCGCGAGCTCGGCGAGCACGTCCCGTCGGGTGCGCGCAGCGACAGCGGTCGCGTCGCCGGCGGCACGCGGCGCCACGGCGGCGGCGAGCGCTCCGCAGAAGCGGGCGGCGTCGGAGACGACGGCCACGTCGGCGCGCACGTTCTTGTGCACCTGGGCGGGCGAGACGTCCACCCGGACGAGCGGCGCGGTCGCCTCCGCGTAAAGGTCGGGGTTGCCGAGCTCGGTGCCGATGGCGAGGATCAGAGCGGCGCCGTGCAGCAGTGGGGCCGCCGCCTCGTACACCGCGAACTCGCCGACGGCCAGCACGTGGCGCTCGTCGATGCTGCCCTTGCCAAGGGTGGTGGTCAGCACGACGGCGTCGATGCGCTCGGCGAGCGCGGTGAGCTCGACCGTGGCGTCGACCGCTCCCCCGCCGGCGACGATCACGATCGTGCCCGTGGCCTCCGCGACGAGCCGCGCGACCTGCGCGACCGCGTCCGGCGCGGCGGCGGCGGCGTGCGGGGCGGGCCAGGCGACGGCGGGATCCCCGTCCGCCGCGGTCCACGGCTGCTCGAGAACGTCGAGCGGAACCTCGATGTGCACAGGCCGGGGTCGCTCCGCCCGCCAGCGGGCGAAGGCTTCGTGGACGGCATCGACCGCGGCGCGCGGCGATCCGGGACGGACGCTGCGGTCGGCAATGTCGTCGAGCGCGGAGCGCTGGTCCTTCATCTCGTGCAGCCATCCGATGTCGCTGCGCTCCTGCCCCCGGGGGATCCCTGGGCTGATGACGAGCATTGGGATCGAGTCGGCGTAGGCGTTCGCGATGCCGGTGATGGCGTTGGTCAGGCCAGGGCCCGAGGTGGTGACGACCACGCCCGGCCGGCCGGTCGCCCTGGCGTAGCCGTCGGCCGCGTAGGCGGCGCCCTGCTCGTGACGGGTGAGCACGTGGCGCAGCCCGTCGGTGCGCTCGATCCCGCGGTAGATCTCGATGTTGTGGGTGCCGGGGATGCCGAACACGGTGTCCACGCCGTTCGCGATCAGGGCGGCGACGATCGCCGTGCCGGTGGTCTCGATGTCGTGTCCGGTGTTGCTCATGCTCCGTGCCTTCCGTGTGTCTTCGTGCATTCGGCCGTGGGCAGCATCACGAACCCACGATCGTGGACTGCAGGTCGTCGCCCACGGACCGGGCGATCGCGTTGGCGATCGGGATCTCGGTGTACCTGCGGGCCGAGTATGACGAGTGGTAGGCGATGTGGGGGGTGACGATGACCGCGGGATGGTGCAGGAGCGGATGCTCGGGGAGCGGCGGCTCATCGACGAGGACATCGACCCCGGCTCCAGCCAGCCGGCCGCCGTTCAGCGCATCGAGCAGCGCCGTCTCATCGATCAGGGCGCCGCGGGCGACGTTGATCAGCACCGCGCCGGGCTTCATCCGGGCGAACTCCACCGCTCCGAGGAGTCCCCGGGTCTGGTCGTACAATGGCACGTGCACGGAGATCGCATCGCTCTGCTCAAGGAGTTCGTCGAGACCCACGAGCGCCGCGCCTTCGGGAGCCACGGACAGGTACGGGTCGTACACGAGGACGCGTCCGAAGTGGACGCCGAAGCTGTCCACGAGGGTGCGTCCGATGCGCCCACCGCCGATGACCCCGAGGGTCTGATCGGCGAGCCGGGGGAAGGAGACCGGTTCGTACCCGGTCCATCCACCGGCCTGCACCAGCCGGTCGGCCGCGACGATGTTGCGGACGACGGCGAGCAGCAGGCCGAAAGCATGGGTGGCGACCTCGACCGCCGCGGTGTCCCCGGGGATGTTCGTGACGGTCACGCCGTGCCGGCGGGCCGCGTCAAGGTCCACCATGTCCGTCCCCATCGAGGTCAGGGCAATCAGGCTCAGCTTCGGCAGGGCTGCGATGGTCGCCGCATCCAGCACGGTGAACCCGTTCACGATCACCGTGGCGTCGGGTGCCTGGGTCGGGATCGGTCCGCCGTCGGGCCGGAGGGTCGTGTAGGCGAGTCCGGCGGCGTCGAGCGCGGCAACGCTGCGGGCGTCGGCGGGCACGTCGGTGAACAGGATGAGTTCCGCCATGTCAGTCGAGCGGCGCCAGGTCGTGGAACGCGGAGCGATGAAAGACCAGCGGCGTGTCGTCGTGGAGGAAGGTCCCCGTCACGGTGAGCACGATCAGACGATGGTCGCCGGCGGCGTAGTCGTGCGTGATCTCGCACTCGATCCACGCTGCGGCGCCGTGCAGCAGGATGGCACCGCTCGGCAGGGTCTCGGCGTCGACGTCGTCCCAGCGGTTGCCCTTGTTCTTCGAGGCCAGCTGGCGGATCACGCTGGTGTGGGACGTGGACAGGATGGATACCCCGATGCGTTCCGCGCGGCGGAGTGCCGGCCATGTCGTCGACTGCTCCTGGACGGCGAACAGCACCATCGGAGGATCGAGGCTGATACCGACCTGGAACGACGAGGCCACGAGCACCTCGGGGACGCCGTCGACCGTCGCCGCGAGCGCGGCCACCCCGGACGGGAAGGCGCCGAACACCCCCCGCAGCTCCGTGGGGTCGCCCGGTCCTCTGAGGGTGACCGTCGTCTGCACCATGTTCGTCGTCCTGTTCTCTCCGATGGCGTGGGGGTCGTTCAGAACCCGCCGACGAACCGCTCTGCGTGGTCGACGACCGGGTCCGCCGCGTAGAAGGGCGACACCGAGTCGACGAAGGTGGTGAAGTCCGGAGTGCCGGCGAAGGTCTCGACGTGGTGCGCGATCGACTCCCACTCGAGGAGCAGCCAGAACGTCTCGGGCGCCTCCGCGGAGTGGAAGAACTGCACGTCCAGGCATCCGTCCTGGCGCTTGAACAGTGGGATGGAGCCGAGGACGGTCGAGGCGAAGTCCTTCTCCTTGCCCTCGGCGACGGTGAACTTTGCGATCTCCCAGACGGACATGCTTTCTCCTTGCGTGACGTGGTGGTGGGCGAGCGGTATGAGGATCAGAAGTCGCGGAGGTTCGCGCGCAGGGTCTCGTGGGCGTAGACGGAGCGCGATACCCCGCGCCGCTGCAGCTCGGGGACGAGACCGTCCACGATCTCGGTGACGTACCGACGGGTCGGCGTCAGCGAGGTCAGCAGGAACCCGTCGCCGCCCACCTCTGCCATGATCGCCTCCATCTTCTCCGCGACGGTGGCCGGTGTTCCCACGAGCGCCGTGTCCGGGTCGCCCGCCCAGGCGCCGACCGCGAGCTCGCGCAGCGGGCGACGCGACTGGACCATGTCGTTGAGCTGTCCCTGGTGTCCGTTGGTCGTGAGGTCCAGGGGCAGCGGCTCGTCGGGGTCGTAGGCGGCGAAGTCGATGGAGGTCACGGAGGCGAGGCTGCTGAGCCCGAAGTCGAGGAGCGACTCGCGTTCGGCCTGCCCGCGCTTGGCGCGCTCGGCGGCGTCGGCCTCGGTCTCCCCCAGCACCGGCTCGGCAAGGAACATCACCTTCACGTCGTCGGGGTTTCGTCCGGCTGCGGCGGCGTGCGCACGGATGCTCTCGCGCAGCGCCCGCATGCGCGGAATCGACCCGCCCGTCGCGATCACGGCGTCGGAGTGCCGGGCGGAGAACTCCTGTCCGCGGGAGGAGACCCCGGCCTGCAGCAGGACCGGATGCCGTTGCGGCCCGGGGATCGTGTTCAGTGGGCCGCGGGTGGAGAAGTGGGCACCGCGGAACTCCACGGCGTGGACCTTGGAGGCGTCGACGTAGCGCCCGGTCTCGGCGTCCATGATGAGGGCACCTTCCTCCCACGAGTCCCACAGGGCGCGCACCGCGGAGATGAACTCGTCGGCGAGGTCGTAGCGCTCGTCGTGCGGCGGCTGGGCGTCGAAGCCGAAGTTCTGGGCGGCGCGATCATTGCTGCCGGTCACGACGTTCCAGGCCGCGCGACCGCCCGACACGTGGTCGAGGGTCTGCATGAGGCGCGCGAGCCGGAAAGGCGACACCTCGGTCGTCGCGACGGTCGTGACCACGCCGAGTCGGGCGGTCTGCTGGCTGATGAGCGCCGCGAGCACCGCGGGGTCGTGCTTGGGGGCGCGCTGACCGTACTTGAGGTAGACGTCCATCGAGTCGCCGTAGACGTCGGGGACGTAGTTCGAGTCCTCGAGCATGATGAAGTCGAACTTGCCGCGTTCGAGGTCGCGGGCGAGGTCCACGTAGAAGCGTCCGCTCATCCAGTCGGTGGAGGACGTTCCCGCCCAATTGCGGTTCCACGCGGGTGCGCGGAAGCCGTCGACGAACCACCCCAGGTGGAACTGCTTCCCAGTCATGTCTCTCCGTTGCTCGTGAACCGACTCTGCTACGGAACATCGGCGATGTTTCCCGACGACTTCTCCGGCTTATCGTTCTTGTTTCGCCACGGTAACGCGGCATCTGGAGGACTCTTAATACCTGGTCAGAGGTAATAAAATTGGCGCGTTCGCAACCATAATGTCGGCGCACCGCCCCTCGGCCAGATCATGGTCCGCCACGGGGATTCGTCGATATACCCCTGGCGGCGGCGGTTCCTCACCCGCGCCGCCGAACTCCTCCGCACGCACCGGTCCGCGACCCGGACTCGCCTCGGAGAAGAAGCCGGGGCCGTCGTCTTCGAGCGCGTCGAACACACGGTCCGTCGCCGCTGTCCGGCGGAGCGTCCGCGGACCGCACCGCTGGCAAGCTCCCGGCCGATGGTCACGGTCGGCGGGTGCCCCACCCCAGCGATACGGCAACGCCGGCCGCGCGGCGTCAGTGTCCGCGCTGCGTGAACTCCTCCACCCACTCCGCGCCCTCGCCGTCATCGACGACATCCACGGGGGTGCTGGAGGAGCGGAAGAGCACCTTGTCGGCGCGGTACTGGGCGAAGCCGTACTCCCACGCAATCCCGGATGCGTCCCGCAGGATCTGCTCGCGTGCGAGGATCGCCGACCCCGGCTCGACCTCGAGCAGCTCGGCCAGCGCGTCGTCCGCCAGCCGCGCGTCGATGGAGACCTCCATACCGCCGAAGGCCACTCCATACTGCCGGGGGAAGGCGTCGGCCAGCGTCGGCATCTCCCACGCGGGGCGCAGGAGCGACGTGCCGGGGATCGAGCCGATGCTGAACACCGAGAGCACGCCGATCGGCAGTCCGCTGACGGTGAGGAAGAACTCGGACATGACGATGTCATCGGCGGTCGCCGTGCCCAGCCGCGCAGCGATATAGGTGGATGCTCCGAGCCGATACGTCTCGGTCAGACGCAGACTGATCCGCTGGTCGTTGGCCAGCGGCACCACGTCCAGGAGAGCGATGGGAACCGGACGCACCCGGATCACCGTGCCGAGCCCGGTCCTGCGGTCGACGAGCCCGTCCGCGCTGAGCCTGCTCAGCGCGTCACGGACGGCGGCACGGGAGAAACCGAAGCGATCCATGATGGACCGCTCCTCCATGACCATGCCCGCGGGAAGCCCCCCGGCCTTGATCGCGAAGCGCAAAAGCATGTATGCCCGGTGCGACGCGCTCTGCTTGCGGCCGTGGGGCGTGCCCTGCAGCGATGCCCTGTCGCCGCCGCCGTTCGGCTTCATGAGTCCCGCCCTTCGCGCCGGTGCCTCGGCGCTCACGATCGGGTGCGCGCGTGATGCCAAGCATCATATGCGACGCGGTGCCGGGGCCGGGGGAAGGCCGTCTCCCCCGGCACCGCGTCGTGCGCCTCAGTCGAACAGCGAGAGGTTCTCCCGGAACGTCCGACCCGAGTACCCGGTGCGGATGTAGCCCCGCTTCTTGAGCACCGGGCACAGCCCGTCGGCGATCTCGGCCATGCTCCGGCGGGTCAGCTCGTCCTCGATGCCCTGGATGAGGAACCCATCCGGCCGGCCGGTGTGCGCCATCACGTCGTTCATCTGTTCGGCGATCGAATCGGCGGATCCGACGAAGTCGAACCCGAAGCGCGCGGGACCGGTGACCACGTCATAGAGCGTCTTGCCCGGCTGCTCGACGAGCGCCTTCAGCGTCGTGGTCTCGCCGTTGCCAATCTCGGTCGGAACCGGGGCGTGCAGGTCGAACCTCGAGTAATCGATCTCCCCGCCGGAGGCGTACGACATCGTCCACAGCCGCTTCTCGATCTCGTCCGGCTCGAACCGGCGGCGCTGCACCCGGTCGAAGCGCTCCTGACCGTCGGCCTGCGTCTCGCCGATGTAGGCGTGGGCCATGAAGAAGATGTGGAGGTCCTCCGGGGCACGCCCGTAGGACGCGAGCCTCCGGTCCATATCGGCCCGGAACGCGACCATCTCCTCCGGGGAGTTGACGAGTCCGAGCATGACGTCCGCGCTCTTGGCGGCGAGGTCACGACCGGGCGCCGACCCGCCCGCCTGGGCGATGACCGGATGGCCCTGGGGACCGGGCACCGTGTTCAGCGGTCCGCGGGTCTTGAAGTAGGTGCCGACGAAGTCCACCGGATGCACCTTGGTGTGATCCGCGAACCGCGGCTCGTCCTCGTCCAGCACGAGCGCGCCGGGCTCCCACGAGTCCCACAGTGCGCCGACGGCGCCCATCCACTCCTGCGCCATCGCGTATCGCTCCGCGTGCGGCAGGTGGGAGTCATAGCCGTAGTTCTGGGCCACGCGGTGGCTGACCGAGGTCACCACGTTCAGACCGATCCGGCCACCCGTGAGATGGTCGAGGGTGGCGCCGAGTCGTGCCGCCATGTACGGGTGGTACTGGATCGTGGAGATCGTCGACACCAACCCGATGTGCGACGTCGCCTGCGCGAGCAGGGGCATGAGCGGCATCGGATCGTTCTTCGGACCCATCTCCGCGAACTTCAGCGTGGTCTCGAGCGAGCCGCCGTAGGTGTCCTCCAGCATCGCCGTGTCCTCCATGAAGAACACGTCGAAGCCGCCCCGCTCCAGCGCGCGGGCGTGATCGACCCAGAAGTCCGCGCCGGACCATTCCGTCTTCTGCGGGCCGGCCCAGGGGCCGCTCCACGTCTTCGGGCTGAACCCGTTCACGAACCAACCGAGCTTGAACACGGGATTCCTTTCTTCAGTCGAGGGTCAAGGGGAACGTGCGGTGGAAGCCGGATCTGTGCACCACCAGGGGGACAGCGGCCGACCGCGCCACCGCGGCGACCGTGAAGACGATCAGACGGTGATCCCCCGCCGCGTAGTCGTAGGTGATCTCGCATTCCAGCCAGGCGCTCGCCTCGTCGAGGAAGAGCGCCCCGGAGTCCGCGGCGGTCGTCGCGACGCCGCCGAGGCGGCCGGCCTTGTTGCGGCTCGCCAGCTGGCGGATCACTCGGACGTGGTCGGCAGCGAGGACCGACACGCCGATCCGTCCGGCGCGGGCGAGCACCGGCCAGGTCGTCGAGGTGCGCTGAACCGAGAACATGACCATCGGCGGCTGGTGGCTGATCCCCACCTGGAAGGAGGAGGCGATCATGATCTCCGGCGCACCGTCGACGATTGCTGACAACGCAGCAACCCCGGAGGGGAACTCGGAGAGCGCCCCGCGCAAGGCATCGTGCTCGGCGAGTTCGAGCGTCATCCGGGTGCCGGCGTCCGGCGCGCAGATGCTCATGGGACGAGTGCGTCGATCGTCGGCCGCCAACGCTCTGCCCACGACTGCGTCGCACCGTCGTCGAGGTAGGTGGAATCGAGCAGATAGAGGCCGTTCGTGGGGCAGGTGGCCCCGAGCTCGACCAGGACGGGCTTGAGTAGGAACTCCGGTGCCATGGCATGGTGGGGGCCGGCGCCGAGCATCAGCGGGAGTGCGACGGTTCCGGTGAGCCCCGTTCCTGTCTCGAACTGGTCGATGAAGGTCTTGAGCAGTCCCGTGTACGTGGCTTTGAAGGTCGGCGAGGCGACGACGACGACATCAGCCTCCTGCACGAGACGCTTCGCCTCCAGCACCTTGTCATCACCCCAGCCGAGCAGGCCGGGACCGAGCTGGGACACCTCGACCACGTCGGGCGCACCGTACCCGAGGGCATCCACGAGTTTCTCGGCCGCGTCGCGCGTGCGCGATGCTGCCTTCGGATTGCCGATGACCGCGACGACGTTCATCCCGCGCTCAACCGTTCTGGGCGATCGCGGCCGGCG
>JAATGR010000230.1 GCA_015654575.1 Actinomycetales bacterium | reverse complement strand
GGCGCCGCCTCGGTGACGTTCCATCTCGAGGCCGCGACCGATCCGGTGGCCCTCGCGCGACGCCTGCGCTCGCTCGGCGCGCGGGCGGGCATCGCCGTCAAGCCCGACACCCCGGTCGACCGCGTGTTCGATCTGATCGACGAGTTCGACCAGATCCTGGTGATGACCGTCGAGCCCGGCTTCGGTGGCCAGTCGTTCATGCCCGAGACCATGCCGAAGCTGGCCGCGTTATCGGCGGAGGCGCGGCGTCGGGGCTCCGCCGTGTGGCTCCAGGTCGACGGCGGGATCTCTGCATCCACGATCGCCCAGGCCGCCGCCGCGGGTGCCGACACGTTCGTGGCCGGCTCCGCCGTGTTCGGCGCCGACGACCCGGATCGCGCGATCCGGGCACTCCGAGAGGGCGCCGCGGCCGCCCACGCGCACTGACGGCTTTCGCTCGGGCGCGACGCGCGGATCTCGAGCCCTTCCGGGTTCGGTACCCTGGAGGGGTGAAGACGTTCGAGGGGCTTTTCGCCGAACTGCGGGAGAAGCAGACGACACGCCCCGACGGGTCCGGCACCGTCGCAGAGCTGGACGCCGGCGTGCACGCGATCGGCAAGAAGATCGTCGAAGAGGCCGCAGAGGTCTGGATGGCGGCCGAGTACGAGACGCTGGACGCCGCGGCCGAGGAGATCTCCCAGCTGCTCTACCACGTGCAGGTGCTCATGCTGGCGAAGGGTCTCACCCTGCCGGACGTCTACCGACATCTCTGAGCGCCGTCCCCGTCCGCTCACCACCCGAAAGCGCACCATGCTCCGTATCGCCGTGCCGAACAAGGGCTCCCTCGCGGAGACCGCCGCCGAGATGCTCGCAGAGGCGGGTTACACCGGTCGTCGTGACCCGAAGGACCTGCACGTCATCGACCCCGCGAACGAGGTCGAGTTCTTCTACCTTCGCCCCAAGGACATTGCGACCTACGTGGGATCGGGCGCCCTCGACGCCGGCATCACCGGGCGCGACCTCCTCGAGGACGCCCGGATGCCGGGCGCGACCGAGATCGAGGCGCTCGGCTTCGCCCGCTCGACGTTCCGCTTCGCCGCGCCCGCGGGCGCTTTCGCCGATGTCTCCGCCCTGGAGGGCAAGCGCGTCGCGACGTCCTACCCGGGCCTGGTCGACGGTTTCCTGGATCGTCACGGCGTCGCTGTCGACCTCGTGCCGCTCGACGGTGCGGTGGAGTCCGCCGTGCGGCTGGGTGTGGCGGACGCGATCGCCGACGTCGTCGAGACCGGAACCACGCTCCGCCAGGCTGGGCTCGAGGTGTTCGGCCCGGCGATCCTGGAATCGGAGGCGGTCCTGATCGGCGCCCCGGTCGAGGCCGACGGACTCGACACCCTGCTCCGGCGTCTGCGCGGCGTGCTGGTCGCACGCCGCTACGTCCTCATCGACTATGACCTGCAGGCGTCGTTGCTCGAGCGGGCTGTCGCCATCGCTCCCGGCATCGAATCGCCGACGATCTCGCCGTTGCGCGACCCGGAATGGGTCGCGGTGCGCGTGATGGTGCCCCGGAAGACCGTCAACCAGGTGATGGACGAGCTGTACGCGATCGGCGCCCGTGCGATCCTCGTGACGCCGATCCACAACGCGAGGCTCTGACATGGCTCTCGTGTGCCGCGTCATCCCCTGTCTCGACGTCGCCGCGGGACGGGTCGTGAAGGGTGTCAACTTCGAGAACCTGCGCGACATGGGCGATCCGGTGGAACTCGCCCGGCTCTACTTCACGCAGGGTGCCGACGAGCTGACCTTCCTCGATGTGACGGCCACGGTCGATGAACGCGCGACCACGTACGAGGTCGTGCGCCGCACCGCGGAACAGGTCTTCATCCCGTTGACCGTTGGGGGCGGCATCCGCAGCGCAGACGACGTCGCGCGGCTGCTGTCGGTCGGTGCGGACAAGGTGGGCGTCAACTCGGCTGCGATCGCCCGTCCGTCGCTCGTGGACGAGATCGCCGACAGGTTCGGTGCGCAGGTGTTGGTCCTCTCGCTCGACGTGAAGCGAGCCGAAGGAACACCCTCGGGGTTCGTCGTGACCACGCACGGCGGCCGCACGCTCACCGACCTCGATGCGCTGGAGTGGGCGCGCGAGGCGATCGATCGCGGCGCGGGGGAGCTGCTGGTCAATTCCATCGACGCGGACGGCACGAAGGACGGCTTCGACCTCGAACTGGTCGGGCTGATGCGAGAACTCTCCAGCGTTCCGGTGATCGCGTCCGGCGGAGCGGGCGAGGCGGCCGACTTCGCGCCCGCGGTGCGCGCCGGCGCGGACGCGGTGCTGGCCGCGTCCGTCTTCCACTCCGGACAGCTGACGATCGGGGCGGTCAAAGCGGCGATGGCCGCAGAGGGCATCGAGGTGAGGACGTGAGCGACAGCGTCGAGGAACGGATCGGGCGGGTCAGCTTCACCGCGGACGGCCTGGTGGCCGCGATCATCCAGCAGTGGGACACAAAAGAAGTCCTCATGCTGGGCTGGATGGACGCCGAGGCGCTGCGCCGCACGCTGACCACGGGTCGCGTCACCTTCTGGTCGCGTTCGCGGCAGGAGTACTGGCGCAAGGGCGACACCTCGGGAAACATCCAGCTCGTCAAGGGGGCACGACTGGACTGCGACGGCGACACCGTGCTCGTCACCGTCGAGCAGGTCGGCGCCGCCTGCCACACTGGCACGCGCACCTGCTTCGACGCCGACGACCTCGATCCGGTGCCCGCGTGACCGCTCGCGCCCGGCTGGTCTCGGTCCTGTCGATCCTGCTGGCCGGTGCCCTCGGCATCCTCTCCTCGACCCAGACCTGGGTGCATGTGTCGCTGGTCGGCGTGGCATCCTCAGATCTGGAGGTCGCGGGGGCGGATGCGGTGTCGGTGCTCGCACCGCTGAGCCTGGCGGTTCTCGCGCTGGGGCTCGCGCTCTCGATCGTCGGAGTGTGGCTGCGCTATGTGTTCGCGGTGCTGAGTTTGGCCGCGGGAGTGGTGCTGGTCTGGCTGACGGTCACGGTGCTGACCGGGCCGCCGCTCTCAGCCATCGCTCCGGATGTCACGGATGCGACGGGCATCACCGGCGACTCCGCGGTCACCGCCCTCGTCGCGAGCAGCACGGTGACCGCGTGGCCGTGGCTCGCCGTCGTCGGGTTCGTCGTGCTGCTAGCAGGCGGTGGCTTCGCGTTGGTGACGGCGAATCGCTGGCGTCGGGGCGGACGCCGGTACGAGGCGGCTTCCGTGCGTGCCGCACGCGCCTTGGATGGCGGTCCGCTCGACGCCGTCGACTCCTGGGACGACCTGAGCCGTGGCTCCGATCCCACGAGGACCCGCCCACTAGACTGAGAGCGACCATGCGTACTGGAGGAGAGACATGAGCAACCCCATCGGCGATCCCGGACACGGACATTCGCCGGCCGCCTGGACGGCCGTGATCATCATGCTCACCGCCATCACGCTGGGCACGTTGTTCTTCGTGCTGGAGATCCCGGTCCTGGTATGGGCGAGCGCTGTTCTGGTGGTGGTCGGTCTGCTTGTGGGATGGGTCGTCGCGAAAGCGGGGTACGGCGTGAACGGCCCGAAGTACACGCCGAAAGAGCATTGAGCATGCTGGCCGACCTCACGGCCGGCGCAGTCGAGGACGCGGAGACGCGTGCTGTGCAGGTGCCGCTCGGCGAGGTCGAACGACAGGCTCTCGCGCAGCCCTCGGCGAGGGATGCGTTGGCGGCGCTTGCACCGTCCGATCGGGTGAAGATCATCGCCGAGGTGAAGCGCGCCAGCCCGTCCCGCGGCGATCTCGCCGACATCCCCGACCCCGCGCACCAGGCACGCCTGTATGAGACGGGCGGTGCGAGCGCGATCTCGGTGCTCACCGAGCAGCGGCGGTTCAAGGGGAGCCTCGACGACCTGAGGGCGGTTCACGCCTCTGTCGGTGTGCCGGTCCTCCGCAAGGACTTCATCGCCACGCCGTATCAGGTGCTCGAAGCGCGGGCGGCCGGCGCGGACATCGTGCTGCTCATCGTCGCCGGCCTTGGGCAGCGCCTGCTGGCTGAGCTCTACAGACTCGTGCAGGAGCTCGGGATGACGCCACTGGTCGAGGCGCACTCAGCAGACGAGCTCTCCCGCGCGGCCGATCTGGGCGCGCGCCTGGTCGGGGTGAACGCGCGGGATCTGACCACGTTCGCGCTGGACCGTGACCTGTTCGGGCGGCTCGCCGCGGACTTCCCGTCTGACGCCATCAAAGTGGCAGAGTCCGCAGTGCTGCGTCCCGCGGACGTCGCCCATTATCGTGCCGCCGGTGCCGACGCGGTGCTCGTCGGCGAGGCGCTCGTCACCGGCGATCCGGTCGCCACGCTGCGCGCATTCCGAGGAGAAGACGCATGACCCTCCGTGACCTGAAAGGTCCGTTCTTCGGCGAGTTCGGAGGCCGGTTCATGCCGGAATCTCTCATCGCCGCCATCGACGAACTCACCGATGTCTATGAGAAGGCCATGGCGGACCCGGCGTTCGCCGCGGAATACCTGCGGCTGCTGAACTCCTACGCCGGCCGGCCCTCGCCCATCACCGAGGTGCCGCGCTTCGCCGCGCACGCGGGGGGCGCCCGGATCTTCCTCAAGCGCGAAGACCTCAACCACACCGGGTCGCACAAGATCAACAACGTCATCGGCCAGGCCCTGCTGACTCAGCGCCTCGGCAAGACGCGCGTGATCGCGGAGACCGGTGCCGGCCAGCACGGTGTCGCGACGGCGACGGCAGCGGCGTTGTTCGGCTTCGACTGCACCGTGTACATGGGCGAGGTCGATACCGAGCGGCAGGCACTGAACGTCGCCAGGATGCGCCTGCTCGGTGCCGACGTCGTGTCGGTGACGACCGGCTCCCGCACCTTGAAGGACGCGATCAACGAGGCCTACCGGGACTGGGTCGCGAGCGTGGAGACGACGAACTACATCTTCGGCACCGCGGCCGGGCCGCATCCGTTCCCGTCGATGGTCCGCGACTTCCAGAAGATCATCGGCGAGGAGGCGCGCGAGCAACTGCTGGCCGAGGTCGGGCAATTGCCGGATGCCGTGTTCGCCTGCGTCGGCGGCGGTTCCAATGCGATCGGCATCTTCGACGCGTTCCTCGACGACGACGTGAGGCTGTTCGGTGTGGAGGCGGCGGGTGACGGCGTCGACACCGAGAAGCACGCGGCGTCCATCGAACGCGGTCGACCGGGGGTCCTGCACGGCGCGAAGACCTACGTCCTGCAGGACGAGGACGGGCAGACGATCGAGTCGCACTCGATCTCCGCGGGACTCGACTACCCCGGGGTGGGGCCGGCGCACTCATGGCTCTCCTCGATCGGTCGCGCGGACTACATCCCCGCGACCGACGACGAGGCCATGCAGGCGCTCCGGCTGCTCAGTCGGACCGAGGGGATCATCCCCGCGATCGAATCTGCTCACGCTCTGGCGGGGGCCCTGCGCGTCGCGCCGGAGCTGGGTCCCGATGCGGTGATCCTCGTGAGCCTGTCCGGGCGGGGAGATAAAGACATGGACACCGCTGCGCGGTACTTCCACCTGTACGACGACGAGACGGAGGCCGCCCGATGACCTCGCGCGTGTCGGCTGCGATCGATGCCGCGAACGCCGAAGGACGCGGCGCGTTCGTCGGCTACCTGCCGATCGGCTACCCGGACCTCCGCACCAGCATCGACGCCGCCGTGGCATTGGCTGAATCCGGTGCCGACGTCATCGAGCTCGGGCCCCCCTACTCCGACCCGGTGATGGACGGCCCGATCATCCAGGAGGCGACCCAGGCGGCGCTAGCCGGCGGATTCCGCGTGCGCGACCTGTTCCCGGCCGTCGCCGAGATCACCTCGCGCACGAATGTGCCTGTGGTGGTCATGACCTACTGGAACCTCGTGTTCCAGTACGGCGTGGACCGCTACGCCGACGATCTCGCGGCGGCGGGCGGTGCCGGGCTGATCACGCCGGACATCACCCCCGAGGCAGCGGGGGAGTGGATCGCGGCGAGCGAGCGCACGGGCCTCGACCGTATCTTCCTGGCGGCCCCGACCTCGACCGATGAGCGTCTGGACCTCGTCGCGCAGAACACCACGGGGTTCGTCTACACGGTCTCCACGATGGGCATCACGGGGGAGCGGTCCGATCTGGACGCCGCGGCCCGCACACTGGTCGCGCGACTTCGCGCGCACGGCGTCGGGCATGCCTGCGTTGGCATCGGCATCTCCACGCCTGACCAGGTCGGCACCACAGTCTCGTACGCGGACGGAGCGATCGTGGGCTCCGCGCTCGTGCGTGCCCTGCGCGACGGGGGCGTCGAGGGACTGCGCACCGTGGCAGCCGCGTTGGCGGCCGCGACGCGACGCGCGTAGACCGCCGCGTCCCGCGTGGCGCGAGGGGGCAAGTAGACTCGCGACGTGACTTTCTCGGCCCTCGTGTCCGCCAGCATCCCGAGTCCTTCGATCAGCTACATCGACCTCGGCCCGCTGCGCATCCATTTCTACGCACTGTGCATCATCGCGGGCATCATCGTCGCCGTGCTGCTGACGAACCGTCGGCTCGTCAAGCGAGGGGTGGAGAACTGGGCAGTCATCGACATCGCGCTGTTCGCGGTGCCGATCTCGATCATTTGCGCGCGCATCTATCACGTGCTCACGCACTGGAGCTTCTACTTCGGCGACGGCAAGGATCCGCTGACCGCTCTGTACATCTGGGAGGGCGGCATCGCGATCTACGGCGCCCTCATCGGCGGTGCGATCGGTGCGCTGATCGGATGCCGATGGACCGGGATCCGGTTCTGGACCTTCGCCGACGCGCTCGCTCCGGGCCTCATCATCGCGCAGGCCATGGGGCGCTTCGGCAACTATTTCAACCAGGAGTTGTTCGGTCAGCCGACCGACGGCTGGTGGGGACTGCAGATCGATTCCGACAACGCCGCATTTCCGGCGGGACTTCCGGCCGACACGCTGTTCCAGCCCACGTTCCTTTACGAGGTGATCTGGAACCTCTTGGGGGCTGCGGTTCTGTTCTGGGTGGGACGGCGCTTCACCCTGCAGTGGGGGCGCCTGTTCGGGCTGTACCTCGTCTGGTACAGCGCCGGCCGCATCGTGTGGGAGTCGATTCGCATCGACCCGAGCGACGTCTTCTTCGGCCTGCGGACCAACGTCTGGGCGGCGATCGCCGGCGTGATCCTGGGGCTGTGCATCCTGATCGTGCAGAAGCGGCGTCACCCCGGACTGGAGCCCTCGCCCTACCGGCCGGGACGACAGCCGGGCGGCAAAGCGGCTGTACAATCGCAAGGGACCGACGACTACGTGGATATCAGCGAACCCCCACTCGTCGCGGTCGCCGAGGGCACAGCCACAAGCGGAGCACCTGCGAACTAACATTCGGGCCGGAGTCGTCCCAGCACCTAGCATCACTGTGAGGACGGTACCTATGGCGTCTAGCTCCCGTTACAGCACCGGTCAGCTCGGCACGTTCCCGCCGAAGCAGGGCATGTACAACCCAGCCTTCGAGAAGGACGCCTGCGGACTGGCGATGGTTGCGACCTTGCGTGGTGAGCCGGGGCACGACATCATCGACCTCGCGTTGACGGCGTTGCGCAATTTGGAACACCGTGGTGCGATCGGGTCGGATGCGGGTACGGGCGACGGCGCCGGCATCCTCACCCAGATGCCCGACGAGTTCCTGCGGTCCGTCGTCGAGTTCGCGCTGCCGCCGGTCGGCGAGTACGCGGCCGGTCTGGCATTCCTCCCGCGCGATGACGACGAGCGCGCTGCCATCAAGGAGCAGATCGCGCAGATCGCGGTCGGCGAGAACCTCGTCCTGCTCGGTTGGCGAACGGTCCCGACCGCCGAGGAGCACCTCGGCAAGCTCGCGCATGAGGCGCGACCGGTGTTCGAACAGCTCTTCGTCTCCCGTCCCGCGGTCGGCGACGCCCCGGCGTTGAGCGGTATCGCCCTCGATCGCCGCGTGTACCGGCTGCGCAAGCGCGCGCGCCGCGAGGCCGGCGCGTACTTCGTGTCGCTGTCGGCCCGCACACTCGGCTACAAGGGCATGGTCACGACCCTCCAGCTCGAGCCGTTCTACCCCGACCTCCAGGACGAGCGCTTCGCGTCCGAGCTGGCCGTGGTCCACTCCCGTTACTCGACCAACACGTTCCCGTCCTGGCCGCTCGCCCAGCCGCTGCGGATGCTCGCCCACAACGGCGAGATCAACACGGTGGGCGCCAACCGGAACTGGATGCGCGCACGACAGTCGCAGTTGGAGTCCGAGCTCATCGGAGACATCCGTCCGCTGCTGCCGATCTGCACCGAGGGCGCGAGCGACTCCGCCTCGTTCGACGAGGTGCTGGAGCTGCTCACCCTCACTGGGCGCAGCCTTCCCCACGCGATCATGATGATGGTCCCGGAGGCCTACGAGAAGCAGGCTGCGCTCGACCCCGAGCTGCGGGCCTTCTACGAGTACCACTCGATGCAGATGGAGCCCTGGGACGGCCCGGCCGCGCTCATCTTCACCGACGGCACCGTGGTCGGCTCCACCCTCGATCGCAACGGGCTCCGCCCCGGACGCTGGACGGAGACGACGGACGGCTTCGTTGTCATCGGCAGCGAGACCGGCGTGCTCGATTTCGCCCCGGAGCGCATCAAGCGCCGCGGACGCCTGCAGCCGGGTCGGATGTTCCTCGTGGACACGGCTCAGCGCCGCATCATCGAGGACGACGAGATCAAGCGCTCATTGGCAACGCTCGAGCCCTGGCAGGAGTGGCTCGACGCCGGGCGGGTGCGCCTGGCGGAGCTTCCCGAGCGGGAGCACATCGTCCACCCGATCGCGTCGATCACCCGGCGGCAGCGCACGTTCGGCTACACCGAGGAGGAGGTGCGCATCCTTCTCACCCCGATGGGGCAGAACGGCGCGGAGCCCCTCGGCGCGATGGGCAGCGACACCCCGGTGGCGGTGCTGAGCGACCGTCCGCGTCTGCTGTTCGACTACTTCGTGCAGCAGTTCGCACAGGTCACGAACCCCCCGTTGGACTCGATCCGCGAGGAGGTCGTCACCTCGCTGTCGATCGGCCTCGGCCCGGAGCCGAACCTCTTGAGCTGGGGTGCGGATCACGCGCGCACGGTGACGCTCGACTTCCCGGTGATCGACAACGACGAGCTGGCGAAGATCCAGCACATCGACACGGCGGTTCCGGGACGCTCCTCGGTCACGGTCCGCGGTCTTTACCACTTCGATGCCGGCCCCGGAACCATGAAGGCGCGTCTCGACGAGATGTGCGAGGAGGTCGATCGCGCGATCGAGTCGGGTGCGGAGTTCGTCGTGCTGAGCGACCGCGACTCCAACAAGGACCTTGTGCCGATCCCTTCGCTGCTCATGGTGTCGGCGATCCACCACCACCTCATCCGGAACGAGAACCGGATGAAGGTCGGTCTCGTCGTGGAGGCGGGCGACGTGCGCGAGGTGCACCACGTCGCGACGCTTCTCGGCTACGGCGCCTCCGCGGTGAACCCGTACCTGGCGATGGAGACCGTCGAGTACCTCGTGCGTGCCGGCTTCATCACCGGGATCTCCCCCGAGAAGGCCGTCAAGAACCTCATCTACGCCCTGGGCAAGGGCGTGCTGAAGATCATGTCCAAGATGGGGATCTCCACGGTCTCCTCCTATGCAGGATCGCAGGTCTTCGAAGCGGTCGGCCTGTCGCAGGGGTTCGTCGACGAGTACTTCACCGGCACCGAGTCCAAGCTCGGAGGCATCGGCATCGACGAGGTCGCGCGGGAGAACCAGGCGCGCCACGACTTCGCCTACCCGGAGGATTCGGCGGCACGGGCGCACGAGCGGCTGTGGACCGGCGGCGAGTACCAGTGGCGCCGCGACGGATCGCCGCACCTGTTCAACCCCGACACGGTGTTCCGGCTGCAGCACTCGACGCGAACGCGCCGTTACGACATCTTCCGGGAGTAAACCCAGCTCGTGGATGACCAGTCGACCGAGTTGAAGACGCTCCGGGGCCTGTTCCGCCTGCGCACCGGTACCCGTCCGCGAATCCCGCTCGACGAGGTCGAGTCCGTGTCGTCGATCGTCAAGCGGTTCTCCACCGGTGCGATGAGCTACGGCTCGATCTCCAAGGAAGCGCACGAAACGCTCGCGATCGCGATGAACCGCATCGGCGGCAAGTCGAACACGGGCGAGGGTGGCGAGGACCTCGACCGGTTGCTCGACCCGGAGCGCCGCAGCGCCATCAAGCAGGTCGCCTCTGGTCGGTTTGGCGTGACCAGCATGTACCTGACCAACGCCGAGGACATTCAGATCAAGCTCGCTCAGGGCGCCAAGCCCGGCGAGGGCGGTCAGCTGCCCCCCGGCAAGGTCTATCCGTGGATCGCCCGCACCCGCGGTGGCACCGCGGGGGTCGGTCTGATCTCGCCGCCGCCGCACCACGACATCTACTCCATCGAGGACCTCAAGCAGCTGATCTTCGACCTCAAGCGCGCCAACCCGAATGCGCGGGTGCACGTCAAGCTCGTGAGCCAGTCGGGCATCGGCGCGGTCGCTGCGGGCACCGCGAAAGCCCTGGCGGACGTCATCCTCGTGTCGGGTTTCGACGGCGGCACCGGTGCGAGCCCGCTGAACTCGCTGAAGCACGCGGGGACGCCGTGGGAGCTGGGGCTGGCGGAGACACAGCAGACCCTCATGCTGAACGGCATGCGTGATCGGGTCGTGGTGCAGGCCGACGGTCAGCTCAAGACCGGCCGGGACGTCATCATCGCGGCTCTTCTCGGTGCCGAGGAGTTCGGCTTCGCGACGACGGCGCTGGTCGTCGAGGGCTGCGTCATGATGCGCGTGTGCCACTTGGACACCTGCCCCGTGGGCGTGGCCACCCAGAACCCGGTGCTGCGATCCCGCTTCACCGGCAAGCCGGAGTTCGTCGTCAACTTCATGGAGTTCATTGCCCAGGAGGTGCGCGAGTACCTCTCCGAGCTGGGATTCCGGTCGATTGAAGAGGCGGTCGGGCATGCGGAGCTCATCGACGCCGACCCTGCGATCGAGCACTGGAAAGCGAGCGGACTGGATCTCAGCCCCGTGCTGTCCGGCCCGGTGTTCGCCGAGGACGAGCCGCGGCGGAACATGCGCGGGCAGGAGCACGAGCTCGACAAGCACTTCGACGTGCAGCTGTTGGCGCGGGCGCAGGATGTCGTCGCGCACGGCGGGCACATCCGCATCGAACTCCCGGTGCGCAACACGGCGCGCGCCGTCGGCACCCTGCTGGGCCATCACGTCACGAAGGCCCATGGAGAGAACGGTCTCCCGTCTGGTTCGATCGAGATCGATCTGAAGGGCTCCGCGGGGCAGTCGTTCGGTGCGTTCGTGCCGGCCGGCATCACACTGCGGCTGGAGGGCGACTCCAATGACTACGTCGGGAAGGGTCTCTCCGGTGGTCAGATCGTGGTGCGCCCGCCGCACGGTGCGGCTTTCGCAGCAGATCAGAACGTGATCGCGGGCAACGTGATCGGCTACGGCGCGACCCAGGGCACGATGTTCCTCAGCGGGATCGTGGGTGAGCGCTTCCTGGTGCGCAACTCGGGCGCGACGGCTGTCGTGGAGGGCGTGGGCGACCACGCACTCGAGTACATGACCGGTGGACTCGCGGTCATCCTCGGACCCACCGGCCGGAACTTGGGCGCGGGGATGTCCGGTGGCATGGCGTACATCTACAAGCTGGCGACGGCTCAGGTGAACCGCGAGGCGCTCGCCACCGGGGAGCTCTCTCTCGGAGAGCTGGGCTCCGGGGATGCGGAGATGCTGCACGATCTGCTCTCCCGCCATGTCGCCGAGACGGACTCGGCGCTGGCGACATCGCTCCTCGACAACTTCGAGGAGGAAGTGAAGAACTTCGTGCGGGTGCTCCCGCGCGACTACGCCGCGGTGCTGCGCACGCGCGAGACGGCGTTGGCGGAAGGGCTCGACCCGGACGGCGACGTCGTATGGCACCGCATCCTGGAGGTGACCGGTGGCTGATCCCAAAGGCTTTCTGAAGGTCACCGAGCGCGAGGTGCCCAAGCGGCGTCCCGTGCCGGTGCGCATCCTCGACTGGAAAGAGGTCTACGAGCCGGGCGATTCGGCCGTGCTGCGTCGGCAGGCGAGCCGATGCATGGACTGCGGCATCCCGTTCTGTCACAAGGGGTGCCCGCTGGGGAACCTGATCCCGGAGTGGAACGACCTCACCTGGCGCGGTGAAGGGCGGGCTGCGATCGAGCGTCTGCACGCCACGAACAACTTCCCGGAGTTCACCGGCAGGCTCTGCCCGGCCCCGTGCGAGAGCGCCTGCGTGCTCGGCATCAACCAGCCCGCCGTCACGATCAAGCAGATCGAGGTGTCGATCGTCGATGAGGCGTTCGGCAACGGCTGGGTCGAGCCGGAGCCTCCGGAGCGCCTCACCGGCAAGACGATCGCGGTGGTCGGATCCGGCCCCGCGGGACTGGCCGCCGCGCAGCAGCTGACGCGCGCCGGGCACACCGTGGCGGTCTTCGAGCGCGACGACCGCATCGGCGGGCTCCTGCGCTACGGCATCCCCGACTTCAAGATGGAGAAGCGCCACATCGAGCAGCGGCTGCGGCAGATGCAGGACGAGGGAACACGGTTCCGCGCCGGGGTCGAGATCGGCGTCGACATCAGCTGGTCCGACCTGCGCAACCGCTACGACGCCGTCGTGGTGGCGACCGGATCCACCGTGCCCCGCGAGCTCCCGATCCCCGGCCGCGACCTCGCCGGCGTGCATTTCGCCATGGAGTACCTGGTCGAGTCGAACAAGGCGACCGCCGGCGACCAGGTTCCGCACCAGATCACGGCGGACGGAAAGCACGTCGTCGTCATCGGCGGCGGCGACACCGGTGCCGACTGCATCGGCACCGCGCACCGACAGGGCGCGCTGAGCGTGACGAACCTGGCGATCGGACGGCAGCCGGCGGATGGCCGCACCGATGCCCAGCCGTGGCCCATGACGCCCACCGTGTTCGAGGTCCAGTCGGCCCATGAGGAGGGCGGCGAGCGGGTTTTCTTGGCCTCGACCGTCGAGTTCCTGGGCAACGACGCCGGTGAGGTGCGCGCACTGCGCGTCGCCGAGACCGAGTTCGTCGATGGGCGCCGCGTCCCCAAGAGCGGCACCGAGCGGGAGATCCCCGCCGACCTCGTCCTGATCGCGATGGGCTTCACCGGCCCGGAGCGGGAGCACCTCGAGCGCGACTTCGAGGCCCGGTTCACCCGCAGCGGCTCCATCGAGCGCGACGCCGACTATCAGACATCCGCGCCCGGTGTGTTCGTTGCCGGCGACGCCGGCCGGGGGCAGTCGCTGATCGTCTGGGCGATCGCGGAGGGTCGCGCCGCAGCGGCCGCCGTGGACCGCTACCTGATGGGTGCGACCGCGCTGCCGGCGCCGGTGCGCCCGACGGACCTCGCCATCGGCCTGCAAACCGCCTGACAGACCACACCCACCCCGACATGTACGGAGCACGAAGCGGATGAGACGCGCAAAGATCGTCGCAACCCTGGGCCCGGCGACATCCACCTATGAGATGGTCCGCGCGATCATCGATGCCGGTGTCGACGTCGCTCGACTGAACCTCAGCCACGGCGACTACGCCGTGCACGATGCGAACTTCGCGAACGTCCGGCGCGCGGCAGACGACGCTGGTCGCGCGGTCGCCGTCCTGGTCGACCTGCAGGGGCCGAAGATCCGGCTCGGGAAATTCGCGGACGGCCCGCACGAGCTCGCGGTCGGTGACATCTTCAAAATCACCATCGAGGATGTCCCTGGCACGAAAGAGCTCGTCTCGACGACGTTCAAGGGGCTGCCGGCCGACGTGAAGCCGGGCGACTTCCTCCTCATCGACGACGGCAAGGTCCGCGTCAAGGTGATCGAGACCGATGGCGTTGTCGTCACGACCGAGGTCATCGTCGGTGGCCCGGTCTCCAACAACAAGGGCATCAACCTGCCCGGCGTGGCCGTGAACGTCCCCGCGCTGAGCGAGAAGGACGAGGCTGACCTGCGGTGGGGTCTGCGCATCGGCGCGGACTTCGTCGCGCTCTCGTTCGTTCGCGACGCGAAGGACGTGCAGCGCGTTCACGTGATCATGGCGGAGGAGGGGCGGCACGTCCCCGTCATCGCCAAGATCGAGAAACCACAGGCCGTCGACCACCTCGAGGAGATCATCGACGCCTTCGACGGCATCATGGTCGCGCGAGGCGACCTCGGCGTCGAGCTGCCGCTGGAAGCGGTGCCGATCGTGCAGAAGCAAGCGGTCGAGCTGTGCCGCCGGATGGCGAAGCCGGTCATCGTCGCGACACAGATGCTCGAGTCGATGATCGAGAACCCGGTGCCGACCCGTGCCGAGACGAGCGACGTCGCCAACGCCGTGCTCGACGGTGCGGACGCGGTCATGCTCTCCGGCGAGACGAGTGTCGGGAAGTACCCGGTGACGGTCGTGGAGACGATGGCGCGCATCGTCGCCTCCACGGAGGACCACGGCCTCGAGCGGATCGCCCCGATCGCGACGAAGCCCCGCACGCAGGGCGGCGCGATCACCCTCGCCGCGAACGAGGTCGCCGAGTTCGTGCGCGCCAAATTCCTTTGCATCTTCACCGAGTCCGGTGACACCGCACGTCGAATGTCGCGACTGCGGCCGAAGATCCCGATCTTCGCGTTCGCGCCAGACCCCTCGATCCGCCGCCGGATGGCGATCACCTGGGGCGTGCGGTCGTCGCTCGTCGAGCACGTCGCGCACACCGACCTGATGTTCATCCAGATCGACGACTTCTTCCTCTCGAACGATCTGGCCACCGTCGGCGACAAAGTCGTGGTGATCTCCGGATCCCCTCCCGGAATCATCGGGTCGACGAACGACATCCGTGTCCACCTGATCGGCGATGCCGTGCACGGAAAGGCACCGATCTACAAGAGCGTGTAGGGGCGGTCGTAACGAAGGGGATGCCGGACGGCATCCCCTTCGTGCTGTTCTGGTGCCGGCGGTGGGAGTCGAACCCACACGCCCTTTCGGGCAACCGAGTTTGAGTCGGTCGCGTCTGCCATTCCGCCACGCCGGCCAGCCGATAGAGCCTATCGCAGC
>JAATGR010000153.1 GCA_015654575.1 Actinomycetales bacterium | reverse complement strand
TATCGCCATTCTCGCATCCTCCGCGGTGGCAAGGCTAGGGATCACCAGGGCGTCGAGAACTTTCGACCCGACGATCGACGTCTCCGGGTCGATCGCTTTCTCGGTCGCTCACGTGAACCGGTCCCACCATTGGGACCGCTGCTCGGCGAGCTGGCGTTGCTTGCGATCCTTCGCGGAGTTCCGCCAGGCGATCCCGCCAGCGATCGCCGCGGCGAAGAATGCTGCGGTGCCGCCGAAGCCGGGCGACAGGAGGTAGGCCGCCCACCACTGCCCGTCCGGTACGGGCGGCGGGATCGACCGCCCGATGATGATGCCGACGACCGCGGCGCCAGCGACGATCAGCCACCACCACCACGGCGGCCGACGCGACGGTGGACTGTAGTCGGATGGTTCTGGAGTCACCGGGACAGGCCGCCGCGGTCGCGCTGCTGTGTCACGCCGGCGCGCGACTTCCGCGGCCGCGGCGACCGGCCCGCGGGCGTGGTGATCGCTTCCCGGGGATGCTTCGCATTGCCGGTGTCGGCCAGCACGCGGCCGCGGATCTCCTGCTCGCTGGCGGTACCCTCCAGCGACCGTGCGAACGCCTTACGGCGTTCCGCGCTGTCGTATGCAGCGGAGCTGTCCTCACGGGCCTCACGGGCCTCCTGGGCGGCGTCAGCGGCGTCTCTGTACGCCTGTGCTTCGGCGTCCGGGTCGTCGGCCTCCCACGCGCGGGCGCGGTCTTCGTCCGCGTCGCGGTCGCGTCCCTCTGCGCTGGCGAGGAGGAGTTGGCTGGCGGTCAGGTCCTCGCCGGCGCGACGTCGTTCCTCGCGCGCTTGCGCGCGATCGCGTTCGGCCGTCCGCAGCGCCTCGGCTACGACGGCGGGATCGGCGCCGGGCCGGTCGACGTCGACGCCGTAGCGTTCCCGTACCTCCCGGCGGATGGTGTCGGCCGCGGCCGCGGCCGTGTCGTCGTGGTCGCGCCACGCGGTGGCCGTCTCGTGCACGCCGGCGATGTCTTCGACGCTGGCCCGATTCCACCATTCGGGCTGGTTCACCACGGCGAGCTGGGCGCGGGCGGCGCCACGTTCGGCGTCGAAGCGGGCTTGCAGCTCGCGCGCCTCCTGGCGGGCGTCGGCTTCTCGCTGACGGCCCAGCTGCTCGCGCAGTCGGGAGATGCGCTCCCCGAACTGCGACGCGACGGTCAGGGCGATGCGCAGCGAGTCGTCGAACGCCTCGCCTACGCCGTCTGTCTCCTCGGCCATGATCCTGCTCCCTTCCTAGTCCCTGCCGTGGCCGTCACGATCGCGTGACGTGTCGGAGGTGGTCCGCTTGCGCGGTGTGATGGGGTTCGGCAGCGGTGAACGCGTGCCGGGTGCGGCGAGTCCGCGCTGTGCACGGCGCACCGCTTCCTCTTCCGGGCTCAGCGGCACCGCCGGCGCCGCATCCTTCGTCGGAACGGCCGGAAGCCGTTCCTGGATCGCGGCGAGCTTGTCGCGCAGTGACTGGCTCATCTGCTCGGCGCGGCGGGCGTCGCCGGCTGCCTGGTGCGCGTCCAGGAGCGCGACCGACAGTCGGCCGAGCTGGCGGAACAGGATCGCCTCGGCCGCGGTGCCGCGGCCCGCGGTCGCGGCTTGCAGGAGCATCATCGCCGCCCCCGATGCAGACCCCATCCGCACCGGCTTGGGCGCCGACTGATGTGCACGGATGTGGGCGCTGCGCGACAGCTCACGGGCGGTGTCTGCGAGTGGTCCGGGGGTCGTCTCTACCCGCTGGGACCACGCGGCGAACGCTCCCGCCGTCTCGCGGGCGACGTGCGCCCACGTCGCCCGGTCCTCGGGTGGCACGTCGCGCAGCTGCGCGCGGAGCGCGCTGAGCTCGCGGCTGTACTGCTCCCACAGCTCGGGGTCCGGTGTGGCTTCTTCTCGGCCGGGCGCGACGGGCCGGTACTGCCAGGGGTTCTTGCTGGTGGCGCGCCACTCGTCGACGGCGGCCTGCGCCGTCTGCGGGCTGTCCGGCCACCCCTCTCGCAGCCTCGGGAGAGTTAGGTCGCGGGCTAGGCGGCCGCCGCCGAACCACACCGGCCGGTCCTCTCCGTTGCGTCGGAGAGCGACGGAGTAGCCGGCCACGACGTCGTCTCGGCCGGCCGCGTAGCGCGGTCGGATGAGAACGCCGCCGCGGCGCAGCCGGCGAACGAACTCGCCTTCGTCCAGCGACGCGATCGCCGCGGCGCGGACGGTGCGCTCGAGGCGGTGCGCGTCGACCTCGACCGCGCCCTGCCTTTCGGCGCGGGCCCGTTCGGCGGGCTTCACGCCCCGCTCCCCCATGCCTCGTTGGCGCGATTCCAGCGGGGTCAGTCCGTGCTCGCGCTCCAGGTCGCGGCACACGTCCTGGGCGCGCTTGAAGTCGTTGTGTGTGCTCGCCTTGGTGCCGTCCTCGCGCACGAGCGACACGGCGATGTGCACGTGGTCGTTGCCGTTCGTCGACAGGCCGTGACGCACGGCCACCCACCGGCACGGGGCTTTCCCGGACTCCTCGGTGAACCCCATCCGGTCGATGAACTGCTGCGCGATCGTGCCCCACTGCTCGTCGCTGAGCTGGCCTTCGTCGGCGTGCAGCGACAACGAGCAATGCCACACGTCCGCGGGCACGCGGTCGCTGTGCAGCTCCCCCGTCAGGGGATCTTCGACCTGTACTTGCCGGGTGACCTCGACCCCGTACGCCAGGCGCGGGGTGTCCAGCGCGAGGCCGACGTCGCGGGCTGCGGCCTGGTCTAGCACGGCGTACCCGTGGCGGGCCATGATCGCGTGATCGCCGGCGACAAGATGCTGCTCGGTGTGCTCGTTGGAGCGCCCGTCACCGGCGAGGTAGCTCATCAGCCCGACGATGCGCGAACCGCGCGTGATGTTCGGGATCATGCGCCCGCCAGCCGGCGGATCGTCTCGTCGATCCGTGCGCTCAACCCGCGGTACTCCGCGACCACTGTCTCGGCCTCATTGGGGAACCGGCCCTCGGTGTTCGCGTACCGGGCCAGCTGGTTCACGTTGTTCGCCACGGTCCCGAGGGTGCGCGAGAGAGCGAACAGTTCCGCGATGGTCTGCTTCTGCTCCGTGCTCGTCTCGACGTGGGCGTTCAGGCCCGCCTCGACGAGGAACCGTGGCACGGTTACACCGGCCACCACGGCACGGGCGCGCAGCTGCGCGTCCTCCTCGGCGTTGGTCTTCACGACGTACCGGCCCGCGTCCCGTGGTGTGGCCGAGTTCGCGCGCCGCTGACGACCGAACAAGCGTCGCTCGCTCTGCTCCGCCATGTCGTCACCGTCCTCTCGGCCCAGCGCAGCGAACCCGCTTCTGGCGGGGACCATACGACCAGTATGCACCGACGATCGCGCCGGGTCCAGACTTAGGATACCTAAGTCTATAGCTTGCTCTGCCGGAGGCTCCGCCACGAGTAGCGCGTTAGCGCAGCGAGGTCGGCACCGCTAGGGGCCATTCTCTCTCTCGTCGGCTGGTCCGGCGAGGACTATTCTGAGTCGCATGAGCGACACGACTGTGAACCCCGAGGAGGCCGCGCAGAAGGCACGGGAGCTAATTGAGGCGGATGTCAATGCGCGGGTCGACGCCGTGCGTCAGGTCGTCGCGGCAACGAACGATGCTGACGATGCCGAGCGGCGCTGGAAGGACGCCACGGCGGCACATGAGCGTGCGTGGCGGGCGGCGCTAGACGCTGGCTGGTCGGAGAAGGATCTGCGTGCCACCGGTGCTCGTGCACCCGGGCAGACGTCGCGTCCACGACGTGCGCGGACCTCCACAGCCCGTACCTCGACTCGGGCGACTCCTGCTTCTTCTGAGGTGTAGCCTCCGGCTCTGATCTTCTCAACGGCCCCCGTCACGCTGCGCGCTGACGGGGGCCGTTGCGTGGGCAACGTTCGTTGCCTTTCGGCCTGTGGATGATACGCGCTGGTTTCGCTCCGGCAAGGGCTTTCGCGGCATATCCTCCCTCGCTGCGCTCAGTCCGGTATTCCACGGTCCCCTGCCTCCGCGCCCCCAACGCTGTGATTCGGCGTGTGCCGAAAGGCAATGAGGTTGAAGGGAGAAGTGCCATGAACAATGAACCGCTGACCGTGTACTCCAAGCCCGGTTGCGTGCAGTGCACGGCGACGCTGCGGGCACTCGACAACGCGGGCATCCCGTACCGGGTGGTCGATCTGACCGGCGACCCGGTAGCGCTGGAGCACGTCAAGGGTTTCGGGTTCGCCCAGGCTCCGGTGGTGGAGGGGTCCGGTGATCCGTGGTCGGGTTTCCGTCCCGACCGGATCGACGAGCTGGTCAAGTCGAGGGCGGCGTGAGCGTGGCAACGACAGTGAGCTTCGCGACGATCCAGACGACGTTCCCCAGCCGTGACGAGGACCACTATCGGCTTGGACAGAAGGTCGCCGAACGCGACCAACAGCTGCACGACTATGGCCGGCACGGGTACCAGCTGGCGAACACGGTGACGGTCACCGGCGCCGAGTTCGTGACGGTGATCGACACGCTCACGAGGGAGAACGACTGATGCTGCGGGACCACTCCCGCGAGTCCCTCTTGCTGACCCCGGCCGAGGCGGCAGCGCTCCTCCATCGCGACGTGGCGGAGCTGCGGCAATGGCGCGCTCAGAACATCGGCCCCACCTTCCACGACCTCGGCCGTGGACTGATCCGCTACGCCCGCGAGTCGGTGATCGAGGAGGCGGCTAAGACGTCGGCTCGATGAGAGAAGGGTCGAAAGGGTCGACCGTGCGGGAGCTATTCACCCGGCGGTCGACCTCGTATGTGTGCATCGTCGACGCGATCGCGGACGAGGCGTGCTCGAGCTCGTCGAGCAGCTCGGCGCGGTGGGCCTTCGACGTTGCGCCGTCGCCGTCGACGGTGAGGGAGACGGGGCTCAGCCACTCATCCCACAGGTCCGGCGTGAGGAACGCCGGCATCCGGTCATGCACTTCCCCGCTGGCGTCGCGGGCTTCGCGCGTGACGACGACGAACACCCGGCGCCGCTCCCCCGCAACCTCCATCGTCCACGTCAGCCCGGCCGCCGCCAGCAGCTCGTCGCTGCGAATAAAGTGCGGTTGCTTGTCACCTTTCGGGCCGGTCCACTCGTAGTAGCCCAGCATCGGAACGATGCACCGGGCATTGGAGAACGCGCCCACCCAGAAGCCGGTCGGCAGCTTCTCCATCCGCGCGTTGATGATCGGCGGACCGGTGGGGCGGCTGGCCGGTTTCGGCCAGTCCCAACGCGCCAGGCTGACCTCCCGGTTCAGCGTGCCGTCCTCGCCGGCCCACTCGCGAACGATCGGAGCGTCCGACGTCGGCGCGACGGAGTACGACGGCCGCCAATCCTGCGCGCGGCCACCCTGAGCAACGAACTTCTCGATGAGCTCGTTGGTCTCCTTGTTCATCGCGAAGCGCCCGCACATGGCTACCTACTCACCTTCTCGGGCTGGGCAAGCGCGCGGCGGACGGAGGCGGAGCTGACGTGCAGAGTCTTGGCGATCGTCTCCCACGTCGCCGGCGGCGTCTGAGCGCGCAGCTGCCGCGCGACCTCGATCCGTTCGGCGGTCATCACCGTGGGGCGGCCGCCGACGCGGCCCTGGGCGCGCGCGTACTCCAGACCGAGCCGGGTGTTCTCCCGGATCGTGTCAACGCGCAGCTGCGCGAACACGGCCACGATGCCGAACAGGGCACGGCCCATCGGGGTCGTGGTGTCGATCACCGGTTCGGTAAGGCTCTTGATGTCGACGCCCTTGTCCTCCAGCTCGTGCAGCGTCTCGATCAGGATTCGCTCGGTGCCACCGAGCCGGTCCAGGCGGCGCACCAAGAGCACGTCGCAGGCGCGGAGGTAATCCATGCAGGCGACCCACTGCGGGCGGTCCTTGACCCGGCTGGAGTCGCCGTGGTCGACGAACACGCGCGCCGCTCCGGCGGCGTGCAGCTCGGCCTCCTGCGCCTTCGGGTTCTGTTCACGCTTGGACACCCGGGCATATCCGACGATATTCATAGTCCCCTCCCCTGCTCGGCTTCTCGGCCGGGCGTTGTCGGCCGGCGCGAGCGTCCGGGCGGCTGGCTGCTACCCAGGCTTGCGAACGCGCGCAGCTGCTCCGCTCGTTCCGGGGTGAGTCGGCCACCCGCTGCGGGCTGCACGATGCGGTCGAAGATGCCGCGCAGCTCGGTGAAATCCTGCCGTTCCATCGCGGCCCGTGACGCCTGGTCGTTCTCCGCCCCGGTCACCCGGCTCCAATCGAGGTCGAACCCGGCGCCGGCGGCGATGTGTGTCCAGAAGATCCGTTGCGTGCGACCGTTACCTTCCCGGAACGGGTGCAGGTAGTTCACCTGGTCGTAGTGGTGCGCGAGACGCGACACGAATCGCTCACGGTCCAGGCCGTGCAGCTGGTGCTCCTCCGCGAGCTCCGCGAACGCGAACCCCGCCCCGGACTCCAGCCGGGACACCGGCATGAAGAACTCCGCCGCGGCATCGGTGCCCTTGCGGATGTCGACGGTGCGCAGCTGCCCGGCCCAGTCGTACACGTCCTGGAACAGCTGCCCGTGGATCGCCTGCAGCTGTCGGAGATCTCCGGTGACCTTCACCGGCCAAGCGATCATCTGCGCGCGACGCGCCTCCACCAGGTCGGCCTCTGCGACGTCGAGCACCTGCTGGGTCGTGATGCCGAGTCTGTTCCGAAGGATGCCCGATGCGGGCTCGAGGTACGGGTCGACGAAATCAGGCAAGGCCGTAACGGGCGCGAGTGCGGGCGACCAGCTCGTCGGCGTCGTACTCCCCCGCCACGAACGCGGCAGCGTCAGCGCGGTACTCCGGCGAGGCGGTCAGGCCTTCCATCGCGGAGCTGTGCGCTGCATCGGCCACGACCCGCTCGCGCAGCTCACGCTCGGCCGCGGAAATAGTGCTGGCGGTCTTGACGCTCATGGTGGCCTCCCTCGTTGTCTCTAGTCTACCCGACTTGCTCAAAAACCCATAGAGCAGGTTTTGCACAGAATGAGGTTTTGACAAGGGTTTTGAGCACCTGAGCTTCCGCGGATTCTCGGGAGGCGCGCTACGCGACAGCCGGCCTGATCAGAACCGATCG
>JAATGR010000025.1 GCA_015654575.1 Actinomycetales bacterium | reverse complement strand
GCACGCCACGGCCGACCTCGCCCGGGACGCCGTCGTCGCATCCGTCGTATCCCCGGCGTCGCCCTCGGTCGCCCACGGCTCGACTCACCCCCATCGTCCGCGCCGCATTTCACGGCGCGGCACCCCCGGCCGCTCCGGCGGCCCGAAGAATAGGAAAGACACGATGGCCACTGGCACCGTGAAATGGTTCAACTCCGAGAAGGGCTACGGCTTCATCGCCCCCGATGACGGCTCCGCCGACCTGTTCGCGCACTTCAGCGCGATCACCGGAGAAGGCTTAAAGGAACTCCGCGAAGACCAGAAGGTCGAATTCGACGCCGAGCGTGGCCCCAAGGGCATGCAGGCGGCGAACATCCGACCGCTCTGACCTGAGCATTCGCGCCCGTACCGGCATCGGCCAGGACGGGCGCTTCGGCTTAACTGGGCATCACCCGCGAGTCGCGACACATCCCGGTTGGATCAGACGCCGACGCGTAGCCTGGCCACAGCGATGGGCAGCTGCCTCTGGCTTTATTACGGCCGATACGGTCCCCATGAAAGCCGGTGCGTCATCTCCGCCACCATTCTCGAGTCCCGACTCGGCCCGGTTCGTCAGACCTACGCAGGCACGACCGAGTTCCCCCCGATGGCGCGCGCCTATACGGATGTGGCGCAGACCGTCCGCGAGAAGATGCTCCTTCGACGCGCCCCCTGGTTCTACGGATTCGTCGGACTCGCCGTCGCGCTGGTGTTCGGGAGCGCGATCACCGGGTTCGTGCTGCTCGGACACAGCTGGTTCCAACTGCTCATCGCGGCGGCGTTCGGCGTGCTGCTGACGCAGGTCGCCTTCCTCTCTCACGAAGCCGCGCACCGCCAGATCCTCACCTCCGGCCCAGCGAACGACAGGCTCGCGCGCTTCCTCGGGAACGGCCTGGTCGGGCTGAGCGTCTCCTGGTGGGCAACGAAGCACACCCGGCACCATGCCAATCCGAACCGGGTCGGCAAGGACCCGGACATCGAGGTCGACACCATCTCGTTCCTGAACGTCGATGCAGCCGAGGCGCGCGGCATCCGGCGCTGGGTCACCCAACGACAGGGGTGGCTCTTCTTCCCCCTGCTCACGCTCGAGGGGATCAACCTCCACTTCCTCGCCGTCCGGCACCTCGCGGGCCGCGAACCGATCAAGGGGCGATGGACGGAGATCGGGCTCCTGCTCGCCCGATTCACCCTGATGTGGACGCCCGTCTTCCTGTTCCTGCCGATCGGGATGGCGTTCGCTTTCCTCGGCGTCCAGCTCGCCGTGTTCGGCGTCTACATGGGGGCGTCGTTCGCGCCCAACCACAAGGGGATGCCGGTCATCGCACCGAACGCGAAGCTCGACTTCTTCACGAAGCAGGTGCGCACCTCCCGCAATATCGGGGGCGGCTGGTGGGCGACCTGGCTCATGGGCGGGCTCAACTACCAGATCGAGCACCACCTGTTCCCGAGCATGCCGCGTCCCCACCTCGCGCACGCCCGGAAGATCGTGATCGAACACTGCGCGACGCTTGACGTGCCGTACACCGAGACGACGCTCTGGCGCTCTTATGGCATCGTCATCGACTACCTGAACCGGGTCGGGCTCGCCGCGCGCGACCCCTTCGACTGCCCCATGGTCGGCACGTACCGCAGGGTCTGATCGGGGCAGGTCCTGATCGGGGCAGGTCCTGATCTCCGCGGGCCCCGCGCCCAGACCGGCGCGATAGTACGTCGCCGCCGCGCGTCTGTCCAGAAAACACCGGATTCGACGCGCTCAGAGAGGTTCATGACGACACGCGCGGACACGCGACGAAATGCGAGCGCCTCCGGGTGCGAGGAAGACGACGATGTGCGAGTCGGCACGCGTCGGCACCCTCGCACAGCACCCGGAGGAGAAATCCATGTCTGACCAGAATGTCCCCGTCGCACCGCCCCGTCGTCGAGGCCCGCTCCTCGCCGCGATCATCGCCGCCGTCGTGGTCGTCGCCATCGTGGTGACCATCGTCATCGTCGCGGTGAACAACAACGCGTCCAGCTCATCGAGCAGCAGCGGCATCGCCGACGGCGAGAAGGGCTCCGCGAGCAATCCCGTGAAGATCGGTGTCGTGGGCGCCAGCGATCCCTATTGGGATGACTACAAGGAGGCGGCCGCCGCCGCCGGAATCACCATCGAGCTCGTCGACTTCACGGACTACGCACAGCCCAACCCCGCACTGACCGAGGGCGATCTCGACCTCAACCAGTTCCAGCACATCATCTACCTGGCGCAGTACAACACGAGCGCGGGAGCAGACCTGGTTCCGATCGGATCGACCGCGATCTACCCGCTCGGGCTGTATTCGAAGAAGTACGACAGCGTCGACAGCATCCCGGACGGCGCCACCGTCGCCGTCCCGAACGACGCGTCGAACCTTGCCCGCGGTCTGCTCGTGCTCCAGTCGGCGGGCCTGGTGGACCTCAAGGACGGCGGCAGCCCGTTCTCCACGATCGATGACGTTCTCGACACCTCGCGGGTGACGGTGACGTCCCTCGACGCCAACCTCACGCCGAGTTCCCTCGATGACGTCGCCGCGGCGATCATCAACAACGACTACGTCACCGACGCCGGGCTCACCAGCAGCGATGCGATCGCGCAGGACGACCCGAGCGACTCGAGCGCGACGCCGTACATCAACATCTTCGCCGCGCGCAGCGAGGATGCGGACAACGCGCTGTATCTGCAGCTGGTGCAGATCTTCCAGGACACCGAGTCCGTCACCGACGGCCTCATCGAGACCTCCGGTGGCACGGCCGTGCTCGTGAAGAGCTCTGCCGCCGATCTGCAGGCCGCGCTGGAGGACACCGAGGCCGAGATCACCGGCTGACGCCGGCGAACGAACTCGTGGAGCGGAGGCCGCCTCACCGTTAGAGACGGCCTCCGCATGGACCTCTTTCGGAGCAGACATGACTCTCATCCGCCTCACGGACATCCATAAGATCTACCCTCCCCGTGCCCGCGGCGAGGCTCCCACCGCCGCGATCGACGGCATCGACCTCGAGATCACGGCAGGCGAGATCTTCGGCATCATCGGCTATTCCGGAGCCGGGAAGTCGACCCTGGTGCGCCTGATCAACCTGCTTGAGCGTCCCACCTCGGGCACGGTCGAGATCGACGGGGTCGATCTCACCCGACTGCCCGAACGCGGGCTGCGCCGCATCCGGTCGGGGATCGGAATGATCTTCCAGCAGTTCAACCTGCTGTCGTCGAGGACCGTGTACGGCAACATCGCCTTCCCGCTGGAGGTGACCGGCTATCCGCGCGAGCAGCGGCACGAACGCGTGGTCGAGCTGCTGGAGTTCGTCGGGCTGACCGCGCACGCCCATGCCTACCCGGAGCAGTTGTCGGGCGGTCAGAAACAGCGGGTCGGCATCGCGCGGGCGCTGGCGGCCAATCCGCGCATCCTGCTTGCCGACGAGTCGACCAGCGCCCTCGACCCGGAGACGACCGCCGAAGTGCTGCGGCTGCTGCAGCGGGTGAACGCCGAGCTCGGCATCACGGTCGTGGTCATCACGCACGAGATGGAGGTGGTGCGGCTCATCGCCGACCGCGTCGCCGTGATGGAGGCCGGGCGGATCGTCGAGCTCGGCACCTCGTTCGACGTCTTCGCGCATCCGCGCACGGATGTCGCACGCCGGTTCGTGTCGACCGTCGTGGCGGAGGCGCCGGATGCCGAGACCGCGACAGCACTGCATGCGCGTCACGGCGGCCGGCTCATCACCGTGTCCTTCGATGACGACGACAGGGCTCAAGCCGACCTCTTCACCGCGCTCGCCCGCCAGAACGTCGCGTTCACCCTCGTGCACGGCGGGATCGACGAGGTCGGAGGACGCACCTTCGGCACGCTCACGCTCTCCCTCAGCGGTGAGGATGACGCCATCGACGCCGTCCTGCGGGCTATCGATGGCACCCACATCAAGGAAGTGGCGTGATGGATCGCCTCATCGAACTCCTTCCGCGCCTGCTGACCGCGGCGTGGGAGACCGTGTACATGGTCGGCATTGCGATGGTGATCGGCGGAGCGCTCGGCCTACTGCTCGGCCTCGGCCTCTACCTCACACGGGTGGGCAACCTGCTCGAGAACCGTGTGGTCTTCGCGGTGCTGAACGTCGTGATCAACATCTTCCGACCCATTCCGTTCATCATCCTGCTGGCAGCGGTGCAGCCGCTCGGACGACTCATCGTGGGCACCGGCATCGGCAACCGCATGGCAATCTTCGGCCTCATCGTCGGGTCGATGTTCGCGATCGGGCGCATCGTGGAGCAGAACCTGCTCACGGTCTCGCCGGGAGTCATCGAGGCAGCACGATCGATCGGAGCCTCCCCGCTGCGCATCATCACGACGGTGCTGATCCCGGAAGCGCTCGGGCCGCTCATCCTCGGCTACACGTTCATCTTCATCGCGGTCACCGACATGTCGGCCGTCGCAGGCCTCATCGGCGGCGGCGGACTCGGAAACTTCGCCATCCAGTACGGCTACCGCGTGTTCAATTGGACAGTGACCTGGGCGGCGGTGCTGCTCATCATCGTGCTGGTGCAGTTCACGCAGCTCATCGGCAACGGGCTGGCCCGGCGCGTCATGCGGCGGTGAGGGGCGATTCGCGACGGCTGAACGAGGATCCGGTCGTGACACAGTACGCGGGGCGACGATGCACGACGCCGCTCAATGCGTTCGCCATCGCCGTTCAAAGCCGGCTCAACCGTTGCACGCTCGACCAGATCCGTCGCCGGTGGGACGAGGTTCGCCCGGGGAGTCCGGCGTCTCCTCGGATGCGGCGGCCTCGGCATCCAGGACGCCGACCGCTACGGATGCGTCCGCGGAACGCGCCAGGGTCTCCAGCTCCGTATCGGTGGTGGTCGCGAGCGGCTTCTCCCGGAGGACGAAGAGCAGAACGACGCTGACCGCGACGACCGGGATGAGGTACAGGAACAGCGGGGCGAGCGCCTGGCTGTAGCTGCCGATGACGACATCGCGCGCCGGCTCAGGCAAGGCTCTGACGAGCTGCGGTGTCAGCGAGTCCACGCCAGAGGAGATGTCGACGGACGTCTGCCCGGACAGGAGTCCCGTCAGACGCACGGTGAACAGTGCTCCGACGATCGCGGCGCCGATGGCGGCGCCGACCTGGCGGAAGTAGTTGTTCGTCGCGGTCGCCACGCCGACCATCGACACCGAGAACTCGTTCTGCACGATGAGGACCAGGATCTGCATGCTCGCGCCGAGCCCGACGCCCATGATGCCGAGGGAGACACAGATCGCCCACAGCGGTGTGGCGGGAGTCAGGGTGGAGAGGAGAAGGAGCCCGACAGCGACGACGACGGCTCCGGCGATGGGCAGCGACTTGTACCTTCCGGTCCTGGTGACGAGTTCCCCCGCGCCGACCGAGACGACCATGAGCGCGACGAGCATGGGAAGCATGAGCAACCCGGATTGCACGGCGGTCACGCCGGAGACCATCTGCAGATAGGTCGGCAGGTAGCCGTCGACGGCGAACATCCCGAGGGCGGCGGCGAGCCCGCCGAAGGTCGCCAGGTTGAAGTTGCGGTCGCGGAACAGGGCCAGCGGCATCACGGGCTCGGCGGCCCGGCGCTCGACGAGGACGAACAGCACGCCGGCGATCGCCGTCACCGCCATGAGCGCGACGATCTGCGCCGAGCCCCAGGGGAAGGTGGTTCCGCCCCAGGAGGTGACGAGGATCAGGCACGTCAGTGCGACGCTGAGCAACAGCATCCCGGCCCAGTCCACGCGCAGCCTGCCCGTCGCCCGCTTCGGCAGCCGCATGAACACGACCGTCACCGCCCACGCGAGGAGCCCGAGGGGGATGTTGATCCACAGCCCCCAGCGCCAGCCCGGGCCGTCCGTGAACCAGCCTCCGACGAGGGGTCCCGCGATCGCGGAGAGCACCATGACGGCCCCGATGATGCCCATGTAGCGGCCGCGCTGTCTGGCCGGGATGATGTCGGCGACGATCGTATCGGACAGGATCATCAGGCCCCCGCCTCCGACTCCCTGCACGGCTCGGCCCACCACCAGCCAGCCCATGTCGCCGGCGAAGCCGCTGAGGACCGACCCGGCGACGAAGATGCCGATCGCGATCAGGAAGAGATCTCGCCGACCCATCAGGTCGCCGAGCTTTCCGTAGATCGGCAGCACGAGCGTCGACGTCAGCAGATACGCCAGCAGCACCCACTGCTGCAGATCCATGCCGTGCAGCTGGCCGACGATCGTGGGCAGCGCGGTCGTGAAGATTGTCTGATCCAGACCCGCGAGAAGTTCCGTCACTATCAGGCCGATGAAGACCAACAGCGCGCCCCTGCTGAGAGTACCCGCACGGGAACCATTTGATTCACTCATGGCATGAGTATAACCATGCGATTAATCGCATCAAACCCCTTGTATGACGGATGCTTTAAGATCGAAGGATGGCGGAAGAGGCAGGCGAAGGGCGTCGCGCCCGTAAGAAGGCCGCGACGCGGAGCGCCATCCTGGATGCGGCCACGGAGCTGTTCCTGGAGCGCGGATTCGATGCGGTCACCATCCGCGACATCGCGGACAAAGCAGACGTGACGCCCAGGACGCTGTACCTGCACTTCCCCCAGAAGGAGGCGCTGCTGTTCGGCGACGAGACCGGCCAGCACGAACGCCTCGTCGCCGCCGTCCGCGATCGGACCCCGGGATCCACGATCGCCGATGCGTTGAAGGCGCACTACCTCTCCGAATACGCGTCGATGTCGACCGGCCCCGGGCGACGACTGCTCGAACTCGCGGAGCAGACCCCCTCACTTGTCGATTACGCCGAGAAGATGTGGTTCCGCCACGAAGACGCCCTCGTCGCCCTCATCGCCGAGGAACTCGGACTCGCAGAGCCCAGCGACGAGATCCGCTTCTACGTCCGCTTCGCGCTGCACATCCAACTGGTCGCCCGCCGGGACACCGATCCCGAGGCGACCATCGATGCGGGATTCCGCCTCCTCGACGACGGCTGGACTCGCTACCACGACGGGTAGGACCGCGGAACCACGGGACACGAATGACCCCCACGAGAGCGAGCGCCGATGTCCGCGCCCACCGCGGCGCCGAAGGATCCGATCCGGCGGCGACCCGAGCATCCGGGGACGCGTCGATGGGAACGGTCAGGCCTGGACGCGTGGCGCACCTTCGTAGCAAGTTCGAGAGCTTTCTCCGGCTCTGAAAATCATGGCCTCCCGCCTATCTCGCGGTGGGTCCGAGCGCAACGAGCAGCCGTCCGAGCCGCGGATCCCTGATGATCGGGGTCAGCTCGTCCGTTCAGTTGGGAAGACCTAGACCTTTTCGACCGCCGCACAGGTGGACGAGTTCGTAGCACTCCACGATTCCGCCCCGAACGGCGCCGGACCCAATCGGAAGTTCCGCGTCTACGCCGTGACGGCAGCGGCGCACCTCGTCCGATGAGTTCTGCCAGCTGCTGCTCGTTCGCAAGGGGACGAGCGCCGCCTCCCGCGGCACGAAGCAATCCGGTTCAGGGCCGAGCGGACGCAGTTCTGAACGTCGCCTTGCTCCATCAGAACGTGCCCGGCCCGCCTCAGATCTGGAAACATCGACCAAGTCAGCGCGTCGCTTGATCTCCTTGTTGCCCCGCTCCAGCGGTTTCCATGACTAGATCTGACGCCCCTTCAGGTAGAGAGGGACTCGGCGAACACGAGCAGATCGTTGCCGACGGTAGTCGTCGGGCACGACCAGAGATGTCACCATCGAGCTGCAGCTCTGAGACATCGCGTCACAGCATCAGGTGGCGCCTGACGATGGAATCGACGCGACCGCCGAGGTGCGGCGTTGTGAGCCGTCGACGGCGCCGTGAGAGCTCTACGCTCGAATATCTCGTGCCGCTCGACGCTTCATCCGCCGCGCTGGTGGGCGCGTTGCACATGAGGATGAATCCGAGAGCTTGCCGAGCTTATGGCCCTTCACGAGGGACCCAAAGCCGCCGTGTCCACGGCAGTTCCTATAGCCGCTCGTCAGCGCACATGGGCGCAGCGGTCGGGATGAAGCGGCAGAGCGCGCAGGAGCGTTGCACCGAGAAGGCAACCGCATGCAAGACTCACAATGCCTTGCGTGGAACTGGACGCACGAGTGACACCTGTCTGCTGGCCATGGCAGAGATCACGATTGCGCCGGATACTGCTACGTGCAGAACCCCGGTCCGTCGGGTGGCGGCGACGACGTGCCGAGCATCCACGCAGACGGGAGTCTGCGACGATGTCAGCCGAAGTCCCGCGCACCTTGGATTGTCAGAATGGGAGTGCCTACCGTTCCGCTTACGTCGCAGATCAGTTCGGCTCCGCTGCCGCCCGACTCGGCACTCGGAGCGAAGGGCACCAGTACCTCGAAGGATCCGTCGCCGTTGTCAGTGACGGTGCTGCCTCCGGAAGCAGCGCCCTCCGTGTACGGATACACGTTCCATTCGGAGTCCGCGTACTTCCCGGACGCCCATCCGTAGCAGGCGAGCCACGCCCCTTCAGCAGTAATCGGATCGTCTGGCTCAACGACGGTGCTCTCGACACTTCCGCTGGCCTCCGGCGTTGCGGTGACCGTGGCGGTCACCGCAACCGTCACTGTCGGGGTGGGGACATCCTCAGTGGACGACGAGCATGCCGCGAGTGCTGTCGCGACGAGCAGGAGCGTTGCGCCGAGCGCGACGCGACGCACGTGCACGAGGTGGTACATGTGAAGAGCCTATCGGCTGTCACGTCCAAGCCGGATGGTCGGCAGCAGTGCCCGGGATAGTCGTCCGGGTCCTGGCCTACCACGCCTGGGTGTGGTGAATGATCATGCCGGCGACGGGTTGGGGGCTGCGGATCATGGCCTCATGCCCGCGTCCCCCGACCTCGACGAATGTGGCGTGAGGAATCAGGGCTGCGACGTGTTGCACCCATTCCCGAGGGCAGACACGGTCGACTTCACCTCGCAGCACGAGCGTGTCCGCCTGCAGCTGTGGCAGCACGTCCTCCACACGATGGTCGAGCATCTGCCTCAGTTTGGCGATGAACCATCGCGGCCCCGCCTTCACGTACTGGATCAGCCCCAGCCACAGCACCTTTGGGCTCCCGATCGCGAGATCCTGCACCATCCGCCATGCCTGCCACGCCACGGTCCGCTCCGCGTCGTTCACCGTGGGTGCGATCAGCACGGCTCGACGACCAAGCTCGGGGTGCCTCACCAGGGCCTCCACGACCACCTGCGTTCCCATGGAGTGCCCCACGAGCACCACATCGCCCTCCGGCAGTGTCCGCACGAATCCGGCGACGTAGTCACCCGACGCGGGCATGTCCAACGCGGTCCCCGGCTCTGGTGAGTCCCCGAAGCCTGGCAGGTCGATCGCATACACGGTGCCGGCCTCCCCCAATTCGACAGCAAGATCTCGGAAAACCCTGTGCCCCATCCCGATGCCGTGCACGAGCACGAACGTGGGCCCGCCCGGGACGCCGCTGCGGGTATACACCATGACACGGCCGTCCCGCTCGTACCTCCCGACGAATTCGTCCGAACCCATGCCCGAAATCTAGCCGACCCCGCACGCCCATGACTGTCCGGCCCACGTACCAGGAAACCGCCCGCCGCAACCACAGATCAACACGTACGATCCGCGGCCGTAGGCGCGTCCCGGTCACCAGCGAGCCATTGGGATACGGACAGCCGCCGGCATCGAGGCGCTGCGATAGCGAGTGCAACGAAACAGTCCCTCGACTGGTTCGCCGAGGGGCTGGTGGGAGAAGATGTGCGCCCGACGGGACAAAGTCTAAACCCTCGGAGTTCAACAAAATCCCTGATCAAGCGGTACAGGGCAGGGGTCTACGAGACCCCGAATAGGCCCTCTGAACCCCCGATCACCGATCATCGGGGGCCGAACGTGCGAGAACTCGGGACGACTGTAACCCTTCTGACAGATGAGCAGGTTGGCGGGCTGGTTGCGGACTATCAGGCAGGCATGAAGGTCAAGGCCATCGCCGAGAAGTACGACGTAAACCGATGGACGGTGCGACAGCATCTCATTCGCCGAGAGATTCCCGTGCGACGCCGCGGGATCGACGAGACGCTGATACCGAAGGTCATCGCCCTGTACCGAGCGGGAAACACGCTCATCGAGATTGGCCACCAGTTGGGCGTGAATCCGGGCACGCTGAGGAATACCTTGCGAAACGAGGGCGTCGAGCTTCGCGTGGCCGCTCCTCGTAGTCGTAGTGCCAGACCGCACGCAGCGGATTGATTGTTCGAGCGTTCGCCGAAAGGAGATTACGATCAGGTGACAGGTTCTAGTCACGCAGCCAGTGCGGCTGGCGTGATCATGATGGTCTCGAATTCGATGGGCGTCAAACGTCCGAGGCGGTCCTGTCGGCGTCGCCGGTGGTAGGTCCGCTCGATCCAGGTGACGATCGCGATCCGCAGTTGTTCGCGGGTTGCCCAGGAGCGGCGGTTCAGGACGTTCTTCTGCAGCAAGGCGAAGAACGATTCCATGGCGACGTTGTCGCCCGCTGCGCCGACTCTGCCCATCGATCCGACCATCCGGTGACGGTTCAGAGTCCGTATGAAGCTCCGGGCTCGGAACTGCGATCCGCGGTCCGTGTGGAGTACGCAGCCGGCGACGTTGTCGCGGCGGGCGACGGCGTTGTTGAGCGCGGCGACGGCCAGGCGGGACTTCATCCTCGAGTCGATGGAGTACCCGACGATGCGGTTGGAGTAGACGTCCTTGATCGCGCAGAGATACAGCTTGCCCTCCGCGGTCCAGTGCTCCGTGATGTCGCTGAGCCAGAGTTCGTTCGGGCCGTCGGCGGTGAACTCCCGTTGCACGAGGTCGTCGTGCACGGGCGGTCCTGGCCGCGTCCCCTTGCCCCGCCTGGGCTTGCCGAACGCGCTCCACCATCCGTTGTCGCGGCAGATCCGCCATGCCGTCCGGTCCGCCATCGTCTGGCCGGCGTCGCGGGCTTCGTCGACCAAGAAGCGGTAGCCGAACTCGGGGTCGTCGTGGTGCGCGTTTAAGAGCGCGTTGGCCCGGTAGGCCGCGACGATCTCTGCGCCCGTGACGGGGTTCGCCCGCCACCGGTAGTACGGCTGTCTGGCGAGCTTGAGCACCCGGCACGTCACCGTCACGGGGATCCCCGAGGCGGCGAGCTCCTTCACGAGCGGGTAGAGCCTTTTCCCGGCAGGTTCGCCTGTGACAGATACGCAGCCGCCCGGCGGAGGACCTCGTTCTCCTGCTCGAGCAGCCGGATCCGCTGACGCGCCTCGCGCAGCTCGACCGACTCGGTGCTGCTCAGGCCGGGCTTGGTTCCGTCGTCGACCGCGGCGCGCTGCAACCACTTCCACAACGTCATCGGGTGAACACCGAAATCGGTCGCGATCTGTTCGACCGTCACACCAGGCTCACGATTCCGAGCAACACGCACCACATCGTCACGGAACTCACGGGGATAAGGCTTGGGCACGATGACATCCTTCCAGGCCGCCCTCCCGGGCAAGCCACCTCAGATGTCACCTGATCGTGCGGCAGTCCCGACGACGACGACAGGACGCTCTCGATGCCGCCGCCGAGCAGGCCCGCGCGCACGTTGCGCCCGTCACGCCTCTGAGAGCGAGCGGCCAGTAGAAAAGTTCTGCCCCGCGCGGAATGTCGGATGCGAGATGTAAGGTTCGCGCGAGCACGTTACACACACATGTGTGTATCTGTACCCGACATTTTGTACACCTTTACAGTCCACACGTCCGGAATTCTTTACAGAACAACCCACACGTATTTAGCCCACTTGTCGAGTCCTCGAGAAAAGTACGGGTTCGCGCTTGAGTTCGGGTGGTGTGGTGTGCCACACTTGTGGACATGACCCAGGACCCGCTCCGCATCACCCTCGACACGCTCCGCTCCGAGCGCGAGGGTGCTGAGCGCGATGCCATCGATCTGGAGCACAAGCTCAAGGCGGTTGGGCAGCGCTTGACACATCTGCGTGGAGCGATCGAGAACATCGAGGCTCTTCTCGGCGTGCCGAGCGTCGAGGATGAAGCGGCAGTCGCAGACATCTTCGAGGATGATGAGCCCGCTGGAGCGACCGTTCGCGAGATTGACTTCACGAACACCCCCGACAGCCCACCCGCTGCCACGGAGGAAGTCGAGAACCCCTTCGGCTCATACGAGCCCTACGAGCCAGTGGCCCGCAAGCGCGTGCCTTCCACGGATTGGGTCGCCGAGGTTGTTGAGCGGATCGGTCGTCCTGCAGACCGCGACACCATCTTCGAGGCTTTCGGCGAGATCAAGGGCTTCCCTCAGTCGTGGACGAACCCGCGCAACTCCGTCAACAACGCACTCGGACGAGCCGTCGAGCGAGGCATGGTGCGCAAGCTCGAAGAGAACTTGTTCGCGCCGCTGGGCTACAAGCAGAGCGGCGACAGCTTCACGATCGGGGAGTCGTGATGACGATATAGAGATTGACCGGGGTCCAAAGTCGCCGGACGCGGTGATCCCGGTCTACCGGCTCAACAGGAATTGCAGTTCCTCTGAGTCGCAGCCTCGTAGGAGGTACAGGCCTGCGCTGGCCTGAGGGTGGGTGAGAACCTTCCCGAAGTCTACGGTCCGACGGGACTGTAGACAAGCGCAGAGAGGGGTTGCCCATCCGGGTGGCCCCTCTCGCTTTGTGGTCTACAGCCGGCTGGACCCTCACCCGGCGTTCAAGGCAATCGAGTTTGAACTCGATACCTACGACAAGCGCGGTACGACGAGTCCTGTTGTGCGCGATCCGGTCGCCGGGGTCACTGCAGACCCACTGATGATCTTCTCGACGTCTCAGGCCAACATCGCCGCGCTTTCCTACTTCTTGGCCATGGGATGGTCCGCAGGCGACACCGCGTTGCCATTCGTCCTCCTCGACGACCCGATCCAATCGATGGACGACGTGAACGTTCTGGGTTTCGCAGATCTCTGTCGTCACCTCCGCCAGGACAGGCAGCTCACAATCTCCACACATGAGCGTAGATTCGCGGGTCTCCTCGAGCGAAAGCTCGCGCCACGGACAGCAGCCGAGTCGACAAGAGCGATCAAGTTTGTCGCCTGGGATCGGAGCGGACCAGTCGTTGAGGAGCAGAGCGTCGAGTCGCAGCACCTGCTGGATACGATTCGAGTCGTCCAAATGGCCGACTGAGTTTGATTCAGACGGCTGACACACGCACGGAAGCTTCAGATCGGATCGACAACCTCCGCACCGCATACCGTTGGCGCAACATCATGCGACATACCTCGCGGTGCGAGATTGGTGCTTCACGAAGCTTTCGATGACTGCGACTTCTGAAGCGACCTGGACCAGACGTCGTGGCTGTCAGCTTGCGTCTGGAGTAGACTCGTTCTCGTTCATAGCTCGCAGACTCCTCGATGACCGGGGGTCAGCAGGCAGAGACTCCCAGACCGCCTGGGAACTGGGAACGGGGATCTCCACCACTGGAAGTCTCTCGCGGAACAAGGCGAGAGTTCGGCCTTGGCCATGGGAGGCAGGCGCGAGTACCCCGTGAAGCCGCAGCTGATGGGCAGCGGCGGCGACGGCTTGACACGCCTCGTAGTTGCCGACCACGCTCGACAAGTCCCATTCGCCCAGTCCAACACCGTGCCAGGACTCGGGCATGGTCAGATCCAGGATACGCGTGACATTCACCGGAACGGTGTAGACGATCCGAGGGCGCACGCGCTCGGCAGGAACACCAGCGTCCTCAACGAGGTGACGGTATGCCTCGATGACGATGCTCGACTCGGGATGTCCTAGGTAGATCACAGGGAACCGCGCACCCCAGCGACCTCCGATACCGCCCGCCAGAGCGTCGCGCCCGGGTGCCGCGTGCCGATAGTAGATCCCTTGGACATCGACGTGACCCCTGGAAGCAACGCGCTCCGTGATTGACCTCATTGACACGATGCCGCCTTACCCTCGCTTGGGTCCGCCGGCTAGGTACTCGACGACTGCAAGGACTTCTTCGAAGTGCCCTTCCCTCAGCGCGTCGATCGGTCGTTGATGGTCCAGACTTCTCTGTGGGCGGTGCATCCAGATGTCGATGCCTTCCGCATCGTAGACATCCAAGAGCTGTTCAACGACGTACTGCAGTTCGAGCAGTCGGTCACGCTGCTGTCCTTCTGGCTTCGTCGCCCCCGCGGCCCAGTTCTGCACGGATCGCGTTTGAACGCCCGTGATCTCAGCGATCTCTGCCATCGTCAGCGCTTGGCGTGCGTCTGCAACGACACGACGGTACACCGGGGAGTTCGCCGCGCTCGGTACAGTAGCTAGATTCGGCGCCATTTCACTCCTTTGTCCTCAGGTCATGGATGAACGTCTCTCGAAGCGAGCCATGTGAGCTCGACGCAGAGGAGTTGATATCACTCTACATGTTTCTTCTTGCCTTGCATAGTTCCATACGTGCTAGGATGCGTATCATGCAACATACCTAGCTTCCTGATTGGATGATCATGGACCTTCTTGTTCGCGCTGGCAGAAACGATCACACGGTGATCGATCACTTCCTCACGCCATCATCAGCTGGGATCTTCGGTGCTTCCCAGCCGGTAGACGCCGTCGTTGCCGACGCGACGGTTGCTGTAGCTCGCCCACAGCTTCGACGCATCACCAGCGATGCAGGAGTCCCCTACGTCATCGACCCGGTAACGCCGCTATTGCAGAGCGAACAGCCCGCTGACGACAACTGGGCGTCTCTCCCCTTCGCGCAGACGGAACCGCTCCTGATCACAGACCTGAATGAGTACCTCCTCGATGAGATCATCGAGAAGGTCATCAGCTTTCAACGGGAAGCGGGAGCAACGCACCTCATCCCGCCCTATCTGTATTCCAACAAGCGCGATGACCCATGGTGGCGTGCGAACTTGGCGCTGCTTCACCGAACAGGGGCGTATCTCGCGGCGCACAACATCGACTCGCCAGTCATTCCAGTGCTTGCCGTCTCGCTTCGCGCCTACGGCCCGGCCCAAACATGGGACCGGGGGCTTGATTCATACCTGCGGGCGACCAAGGATCTGAACACTGAGAGCGTTGCCCTGTCGTGGTCATGGAATGATCCCGCTCACTCGAAAGATGCGATGCTCTCCCTGCTGCTAGGCGCAACTTCTCACGCAGCGTCCGTCACGAGCGTTGTCGGGTGGCGGTCCGGCACCTACGGACTCGCGATGGCTGCTGCCGGCGCGGGCGGCTACGAGACCGGAATCGGCTCACGCGAGTATCTGCACTATGTGCAGCTCGCGCAATCGAAACGACCCAAGCCGCCACGCCCAGATGACGAGCCACGCTTACCGGCATATGTCTACGTGAGCGAGTTTGGTCGTAGCGTCCAACGACGCGCCGCGAAGGCGCTCCTTCACGATCCACGAATCGCAGGATCGCTCGTGTGCAGCCCAGAGAACTTCTGCTGCCTCGGCGGGGCAGACAGCATGATCGAGAACTGGCGCGAACACACGGTTCGAGAAAGGCGCCGCGAGCTCAACCAACTTGCAGCAATGCCTTCCGGGACGGCCTGGCGCATGCATCACATCGAACAGAGGGCAGAGCGAGCTCACACGCTCGCAGTCACCGCAAACGAAATCCTCACCAACGCGAGCGTTGATGTACGTATGCCGGTGGATACGTTCGCCAGTTTGCGGCGCGTTGCCGCAGCTCTCCGCTCACAGCAGGATCGGCGGGTTGCCTAGCAACCCGTTTCGCAGCCGAGCTTTCCGCGAACCGTTGCATGCACCGACCGTCCGAGCAGCGATCTGTTTGATCCTGTCGTGAGGAATTGATGGAACCTCATCGACAGCGCTGGCGTCATGGTTGATGGCGATGCTCTCGAAGAGTGCCTCATGCAGGTTCCGCTTCGCAGGCCCGTCCGCGGCCCTGTAGGTGCCGACGGCGTCTTCGAGTAGTTCGAGGACCGCGAGTTCACCGTCAACCGACTCGGATGAAGCAGCGTCAGCCGCGTCCAGTTCTCGGTCGAGTTGGGTGAGGGTCTGTCGGAGTCGCATCTGCTCGCGCTGTAGGACGGGTAGCGGGATAGCGTCTGCGTAGTACGCCTGCATGAGCTTGTCCTGCTCTGCCTCGATCTGCTCCCGCCGCTTGCCGAGGGTGCGCATCATCTGCTTTGTGGCGCCGGCGTGCACGGCACGCTGGCGCCACAAAGCCTCGAGAACCTCGCGCTGGCTGGGCGTGATGCTGATGCGTGCGTAGAGATCATCGACGGCCCGCTCGACGGTGCTGATGAGCACGGCCTTCTGTGTGCAGTCGACCCGTTTTGATGCCCGCCCACCGCACACGAAGTACGGGTAGATCCGGCCGGACTTGGACCGGGCGTTACTGACGACGAGCCTGCTCTGACACTGCCCGCACCGGATCATCCCGGTCAGATGATGCGGGTGACGAGCGCCCTGGGAGCGGCTGCTCTGGTGGGAGGCGAGGATCTCCTGGACCCTTCCCCACGTCGTTCGGTCCACGAGCGGTTCGTGTGTTCCGGGGTACTCGACGCCGCGAAACCGCACGATGCCCATGTAGTACGGGTTCCGGAGCATCCGATGCACACTGCTCGCCCCGAACGGGCGGACGTCCTGGCCCGGCCGAGGTACTGCCGTCAGGCCGAGAATCTTCAACGATTCAGCCAGGCTCACAAGGGTGGCGTGCCCCTGCGCATAGTGCTGGAACGCCCAGCGAACCATCGGAGCCCGCACCGGATCGATCTCCACGCCCCGCGAGAACCGACCCTGCGCGTCCGTCACACCGACGTTGCAGTACCCGATCGGAGCCAACCCTGCAGTGCCGCCGGCGCGGGCCTTCTGCGACATTCCCTTCATGACCTCGGCGCCGAGGTTGTGCGAGTAGAACTCCGCGATCGAGGCCATGATCCCATGCACCAGCTGTCCAGACGGGGTTGGATCGATCCCTTCGGTGCTCGACACCACCGTCGTCCCCAACCGGGCAAGGGAACGCGTGATGTCCCCATCATCGGCACGGTTTCGGGCAAGCCGATCGACCTTGTGCACGATCACGTAATCGATCTGGCAACCGCGCACGAAGTCCAGCATCTGCCGCAGCCCCGGCCGATCCGTCGATGTCCCCGAAACCCCCAGATCCACGAACTCCTGGACAATCGTCGCGCCCAACGACTCGGCCGTCCGCGCGTTTACCTCTCGCTGCGCCGGGATCGAGAACCCCTCCTCAGTGCCGCCTCGTCTCCCCTGCTCGAGAGTCGACACCCGGAGATACGACACGGCGAACTTACCCACCGCCAGCAACTCAGACTCCGCAGGAAGCGAGGGAACGGACGGAACAGCGGACGAGATCATCAAGATCGGATAACCCTTCGAGCAGGAACTAAGGAAGCCGACTCGAAGAGCCGGCCCCCCATGCTCCAGCGCACGAGAGTTCTCGTCCCGCCACCAACCCAAAGGGTCAAGTGTGAACCCCACCTATATGAGCGGAAATCTACAATCAGGACCGAGTAGATACGCGTGGAAGTGTATATCTTCTACAGAAAATCGGCTTCGAATACATCGTTCGAAGCCGATTCTTGTGCGCCTGGAGGGACTCGAACCCCCAACCTTCTGATCCGTAGTCAGATGCTCTATCCATTGAGCTACAGGCGCTCGTACATGCGCGCCTTCCGGCGCGCGGGCACTCGAAGAGAATACCCCACCACCGTCGCCCCCCGCGAATCGGTGCCCGTTCAGTCCGACGCGGCGTCGTCCAGCCGTCGTCGGTGGGCGGCGAGACGCGCGAGATCGACCAGCATGAGGCTCTGCATCCGCGCCTGTCGCATCTGCTGGTAGTCGGGCTCGAGATCGGGACGCGCCGCCTCGATCCGCAACGTGCTGTCGATGTTCCGGGCCACGTCGTCCCACGCGGCCTCGCGCGCGGCCTCAACGAGCGCCTGCAGCTCCGCCTGGTCTTCGGCACGCGCACGCAACTGGGTCGCCACGTTCTCCGACTGCTTGCGACGCCGCCGCAGATTCCGCACGTCACGGGCCCGGTAGTCGTGCGTGCCGTCGGACTCGCTGTGGCGACGACGGGCCAGACGGCGCTCGCGTTCGGTGCGCTCCGCATCCTCGTCGGCCTCCGCCGCCAGCGTCAGCAGCGTCTCCCTCGCGTCGGGCACGAACCGCTCGGCGTCGAACCCCTCGCCCTGGGCGAGGATCTCCACCAGGATGCGGTTCTTCAACGCGAGCCGCGTCGCCGCGGCCGCGATATAGAGACCTTCCGAGACGACGTCATCGAGTTTGGGACGCTTCACACGCCCTCGGGCGCGCTCGCTTCGCGCGTCACGATCGTTCCTCGATGCCACAGCACCCCCTCACCCGACTCTACTGCGAGACCCTCCCCGCGAAGAGGGATTCGAAGGTCGGCCTGCGGACGGTCATAGCCCGCCCATAGCGCGAGGGTGCTCAATGGTGAACGTGCCGGAAACGGCAGGTGAACACACCTCGCCCACCGAACAGGAGCATCCATGGAGCAGCTGGCCGTCGTCGCCTTCGATCTGGTCGCGATCGGCGTCCTCGCCTTCGCGATCTATTTCCCCCGCAACCGCCGCCGCGACCTGGTCGTCGCCTTCGTCGGGATCAACGTCGGCGTCCTCGCCGTGTCGATGGTGCTCGGCAGCAGCACGATCGGTGCCGGTCTCGGCCTCGGCCTCTTCGGTGTGCTGTCGATCATCCGGTTGCGTTCGAGCGAGATCGAGCAGAGCGAGATCGCCTACTACTTCGCCGCCCTCGCGATCGGCCTGATCTCGGGCCTGGCCGGCGGCATCACCTGGATGAGCGCGGCGCTCATCGCGCTGGTCGTGGGCACCCTCGCGGTGATCGACACCCCCGGCCTGTTCCGCCGCTACCGCGAGCAGACGATCGTGCTCGACCGCGCCTACACCGACGAGACCGCGATGCGCGCCCACATCGAACGTCTGCTCGGCGCACGCGTGCACATCGCGCTCGTCCGCAGCCTCGACCTCGTCTCCGACACCACGACCGTGCACGTGCGGTTCTCCCTCGACCGGACCGTACCTGCCGCCCGCACGGCGGACGTCACACTGCGGAAAGAGACAGACCAGTGACCGCGCTGGAACCGATCGGCGCCCTGACGCCGATCGGCCTGGACGAGCTCAACGCCGAGGCAGAGTTGCAGACCCGCATCGACCGGAAGTACATCCTCCCGATCGACCGGCTCCCACAGGTGCTGGCAGGACTCAGGCGCACCGGCACCCGCGTGCTGGAGATCGACGGCGAACGCGCGCTGCGCTACGCCTCGCTCTACTTCGACACCCCCCGGTTGGACAGCTTCCTCGGCGCGGCGCACGGCCGCCGACGCCGGTTCAAAGTGCGGGCGCGCACGTACCTCGACTCCGGCGGATCCTTCCTGGAGGTCAAGACCCGCGGCGGGCGCAGCGTCACGGTCAAGGAGCGGGTGCCGGTCGACGGCGCCGGCCTCGACGAGGACGGCGTGGTGTACGCTACGACACTGCTCTCAGACGCGGGGATCCCCCGCGCGCAGATCCTCGCCCGCGACCTCGACCCCGTCATGGAGACCGCCTACCGCCGCGTCACCCTGCTGATCCCCGAGGCCGGCGGCGACACCTCGCGAGCGACGATCGACCTCGAGCTGTCCTGGAACGACCTCGACCGCGGTGGCTTCTCGCTGCCGGGAACCGCGATCGTGGAGACCAAATCGAGCCGGCGCCCCGGAACCGTCGACCGGCTGCTGTGGCGCTCCGGCATCCGCCCCGCGACCCTCTCGAAGTACGCAACCGGCCTCGCCGCGATCCGCCCCGAACTGCCCCACAACAAGTGGCATCGCGTGCTGACGCGCTACTTCGCACCGGCGACCATCCCCGCCGCCCCCCGGTCGTCCACGAGCCGGACTTCCTGAGGAAGGACACACACACATGCCCGCTCGCCGCCCCTCCGAGCTTTCCCACACCGCACGCCGGCCACGCACGATGCGCCACGGCTGGCTCGTCGCCGCGCCACTCGCCGCCGTCCTTGCGCTCGCCGGTTGCTCGGCGGCGGCGACGAGCACGACCTCGGCAGAGCAGGACGACACCGAGACGACCACCACGCAGGTCACGACCGACTTCGACGGCACGGCGACCGCGGCCACGGTGCTCGCCGGCAACCAGGAGGCGCACGACTCCGACGACGACGCGCAGTGGTCGAGCACGGATGCCGTGACCATCGCCCTCGACGGATCCTCGGCGAGCCCCTCCAGCAGCACCGGAGTGACCGTCTCCGACGGGACCGTCACCCTCACGACGGCCGGAACGTACGTGCTCAGCGGCGACTACAGCGGCCAGGTGATCGTGAACAGCGCCGGCGACGGACAGGTCACGCTCGTGCTCGACGGGGTGTCGATCGACACGGATGCGGGAGCGGCGATCGATATCCAGGCGGCCGACGAGGCCGTCGTCATCCTCGCCGACGGCACGACCAGCGCGCTGAGCGACGCCTCGAGCTATGCGGACGACGCGGATGCGAACGCCGCGCTGTACAGCAAGGCCGACCTCACGATCACCGGAACCGGCGCGCTGAACGTGAGCGGCAACGGGAACGACGGCATCGCCTCTGGCGACGGCCTCGTCATCCAGTCGGGAACCATCGCCGTCGACGCCGTCGACGACGGCATCCGCGGCAAGGACTACCTCATCGTCCGTGACGGCGACATCGCCGTCACGAGCGGCGGTGACGGCCTCAAGAGCGACAACGAGGAGGACACCGACCGCGGCTACATCGACATCGCCGGCGGAACGATCGACATCACCAGCGGTGACGAGGGCATCGACGCCTACACCGACGTCGTCACGACCGGTGGCACCGTCACCATCGCCGCCGGCGGCGGGGCGGCCGCCGCCGCATCGAGCACCGCCTCAGCCAAGGGCGTCTCCGCCGGCGTCATCGCGGTCTTCGAAGGCGGCACCCTCTCTGCGGACTCCTCCGACGACGCGGTGAACACGAACGCCTACGTGCACGTCGACGGCGCGACGCTCACCCTGGCGACGGGCGACGACGGCATCCACGCCGACCTGCAGCTCGTCGTGTCGTCCGGCTCTCTCAGCGTCACCGACGCGTACGAGGGACTCGAGTCCGGCGCGATCCTCATCGAGGGTGGATCCTCCTCCGTCACGACCTCCGACGATGGCGTCAACGTGTCGGAGCCGGACAGCGGCACCGCCGCCCAGACGCTGACCGTGACCGGCGGCACACTGATCGTCGACGCGAGCGGCGACGGCGTCGACGTCAACAGCGGAGGGATGACGATGTCCGGCGGAACCGTCGTCGTCTACGGTCCCACCGCGAGCGACAACGCCGCGCTGGACACCGACAGCGGCATCACGATCACGGGGGGCACACTGCTCGCGATCGGCTCGTCCGGCATGGCGACGGCGCCGTCGGCGAGTTCCGCGCAGGCCTCCGTCGAGTTCACGGCCTCGTCGATCTCCGCGGGCACGGTGCTGACCATCGTGGACGCCTCCGGCAACGCGCTCGCCTCGTTCACCACCACGAAGTCGGCGCAGAACGTGGTCTACTCCTCGGCTTCGGTGAGCAACGACACCACGTACACGCTGGTCTCCGGCGGTCAGGCCGGGCAGACGATCCTCGGCACGCTGGCGGAGGCGGGCACGGCCGGATCGACCACGGTCGCGACCGCGGTCGCCGGCGAGCAGACCTCGAGCGAGATGGGCAGCGGGGGCATGGGTGGCGGTCAGGGCGGCGGCGGACGGCGCTGAGCGAGACCGGCGGGACCATCGGTGTGACGGGCGGGGGGTCCTGCCACCCGCCGTGGATGCGGTCAGCCGCGCAGTTCGGCCACCACGGCGTCAATGCGCCGCTGACGGGTCGCCGCGGCCTTCGCCCCCTCGACCGACACCACGCGGGCCTTGCGCACGCTCGGCGAGAGCGCATCGAAGGCGGCACGGACGCCGGCCGCCGTCAGCGCCTCCGTGAGATCTCCCGGCACGTCGACCGTGCGGGGTTCCGCATCCACCTCGATCTCGACCGTGATCGCGTCGCCACCGGCGATGCCGGTCTGCGCGCGCCTGTCCGCACTGAACGGGATGAGCGACCTGCCTCCCATCACCCCGACGGTGCTGCGATACTCGAAGCCGTTCACCGTGACGACCACTGCCGGTCGGCGCCCGGCACCCAGCGCCTCGATCACGTCGGCGGGGACCTCGATGCCGGTGTTGCGGCCGAACTGCGACATGGTCGTCTCGAAGCGCATGGTGGATGTCTAGCAACCCCGCCGCGGGGTGCGCAAGCATCGAGCGGAGCTGAAACGGACTCAGCGCGCGTCGAGCGGCACGACCGCCTCGAGCACGACCTCGCGGCCCTGCTGACTCAGTCGCGCCGAGGATCCCAGCCGACCCACTCTGCGCAGGTGCGCGAGCACGCGCAACCTGCCCGGGCTCGCGACCTCGACGCGGAGGCGCCGCCCGTCGGACGGGCCACTCACCCGCACCCTGACCGTCGCCCGCGTGGCGGCCGAATGCTTGACCGCGTTCACGAAGGCCTCGCGCGCGATGTCCGCCACCTCGCAGGCGGCGGCCGGGTCCCGCAAGCACTCGGCCGCGGCGCGGTCGATGTCGAGGTCGATCCGCATCGCCTGCGACCAGACCGCGATGAGCGCGCCCAGCGGATCCGCATCGGTTCCTCTCTCCGGCGGCGAGGTGACCTCATCCAGCGCGCGCTGCACCGCGGCGATGAACGCCTCGGTCTCTTCCGTGCCGGCGACATCGTCGTCGAGGGTCGCGGCGAACACCACGCACCGCCCCTGCACCGCGCCGTGCAACGACGCGGCGGCCGCGCGCAGCACCTCCGCCGCGGTGCGTGGCTGTCCGGCATCCGGACCGCGCACCGCGGCGAGCGCGCTCGTCAACCAGCGCTGCTCGCTGTTGGAGCGACGCACCGCCGCCTCCGAGACCGCGGCCAGGACGGTCAACAACGGGATCGCGACCAGCGATATCAGACCCGACAACCCCTGGAGCACCGGCACGGACACCAGGGAGATCACCGCACCAGTGACGACCGCGAAGACGACGATGAGCACGCCGCGGGCCGGCTCGGTCCGGGAGCGGGCCGCCACGCGGAGCAGGAGGTCCGAGAGGACGCAGATCGCGAGCAGCGCGACCGCGCAGACCACGAGCTGCACCGGCGCGAGCACGCGAGAGGTGTACGGGATCGAGGCCAGGACGTAGAGCACCCCGACGAAGCCCACCGGCGGCGGGGCGAGCCGACTCCAAAGCGACTGCGGCGACACGCCGGAGGCCACGATCTCCGCAACCTCGGCGTCCAGGCGATGACTGGCGGCCCGGACGCTCTCCGAGAAGGCGCGGACCCGGTCGAAGTCGACCACACCCTGCCGCAGTCGATCAGCCCCCTGGCCGAGCTCCGCCACGACGGCCGCGACCCGGGCCTGCGTGCGCCGCATGGTGTCGTCGTAGCCGTCGATCCCGCCCAGCGCGGCGAGCGCCTCACGCAGCCTTCGGGTCACGGCGGACGCAGTCACCGTGGCGTCGACGGCGAGGGCGGTCAACGAGAGCAGCACCAGCCAGCTGACCGTATTGGTCACAATCCGTACGGGCTAGTCCGAGGCGTCCGTGGCGATCAACGAACCGTCCAGCAGCAGATCGTTCAAGGGGGGACGCAGCGCCGAAACCACCACGACGGTCATCAAGACCACGAGCACCCTGCTCCACGAGCGCACCAGCCGACGCTCCGCCCAGGCGGCGGGAAGCACCAGAAGCACGCACACACCCCAGCTCACGAGCGACACGAGCACCGCACCGAGAAGCTGATCGGCCATGTCGACACCCGAGAAGGCTCCCAGCGCCGTGACGGCCGCAGAAAAACTGATCAGCGCCGACCACCAGGTGAAGAAGCGTCCGCCGGAGAGAACCCGCCACCACCGCAGCGTGAGCGCGCTGAGGATCGTGCCCCCCTGCCCCGGGCGCCCGCCTCCACGCCGCACGGCCATCCCCGCCCCTCACAGGGACGCGAACCGGCGAATCCCTGATCCGTACTCTAACGAACCGTGCCGGGGGCGTCAGAGCGCGGAGAGCGCGGCATCCAAATCGGCGAGCAGATCGTCGGCGGACTCGATCCCCACCGACAGTCGCACGAGTTCGACCGGAACCGCCAGCTCGGTGCCTCGCACCGAGGCGTGCGTCATCTCGTCGGGGTAGTTCACAAGCGACTCGACCCCGCCCAGCGACTCGGCCAGGGTGAACAGCCGTGTCGACTCCGCGAAGCGGCGCGCGGTCGGGCCGTCGGCCAGCTCCAGTGAGACGACGCCACCGAACCCCGACATCTGACGCGCGGCGAGCGCGTGACCGGGGTGCGACTCCAGCCCCGGGTAGTGCACGCGTGCGACCCGGTCGTCACCGGCGAGGAAGCGTGCGACGGCTCCCGCGTTCTCACTGTGCCGCTGCACGCGGACGGCGAGCGTCTTGATGCCGCGCGTGGTCAGCCAGGCGTCGTGCGGCCCGGACACCCCACCGGCAGCGAACTGCAGGAACCGCACCTGCTCCGCCACCGCGTCATCGCCGGTGACGATGGCACCGCCCACCACGTCGGAGTGGCCGCCGAGATACTTGGTCGTGGAATGCACCACCACGTCGGCCCCGAGCGCGAGCGGCCGCTGCAGTGCAGGCGAGGCGAACGTGTTGTCCACGACGACGAGGGCGCCGGCGTCGTGGCCGATTCGGGCGAGCTCCGCGATGTCGCTGATCTTCAGCAGCGGATTCGACGGGGTCTCCACCCACAGGATCCGGGCCGTCCGCTCGTCGAGCGCTGCGGCGACCGCCGGCAGGTCGCTCATGTCGACGACGCGGATGCCGACGCCCCAGGGCCCGAGGACGCGCGCGAGCAGCCGGTACGTGCCGCCATAGACGTCGCTGCCGAGGAGCACCTCGTCACCCGGGCGCAGCACCGCGCGCAGCAGGGCGTCCTCCGCGGCAAGGCCCGACGCGAACGAGATCCCGTGCGCGCCGCCTTCGAGCGCGGCGAGCTGCGCCTCGAGCGCGGTGCGGGTCGGGTTTCCGCTACGACCGTACTCGTAGCCGCCGCGCAGTCCGCCGATGCCGTCCTGCACGTACGTGGAGGAGAGGTGGATCGGCGGGATGACCGCGCCGGTGACGGGGTCGGGATCCTGGCCGGCGTGGACGGCGAGGCTGTCGAAGCCGCGGACGGCGGAGGTGGTCATCGTTCTGCTCCTGCGTGGGTCGGGTCGGATACGGCGGCGGAGGTGGCGAACCCGCGCTCCCGCATCCAGTCATCGTCGTAGATCTTGCTGAGATAGCCGCGTCCATGGTCCGGCAGCAGCACCACCACCACGGCCTCATCCGGCAGGTC
>JAATGR010000123.1 GCA_015654575.1 Actinomycetales bacterium | reverse complement strand
GGCTCTCCGTGGTCAGGGGGTGGTGGCGCGGGCGAGGGCGGGGATGAAGCGAGGGGGATCGATCGTGCCCAGGCCGGTGACGGCGTCATAGCCCGGCTGGGCGATGAAGCCCTGGATCTGGGTGCCTTGGCCGCTGTCGTCCTTGGCGTTGCCGTAGCTGTTGTTGCCGAGCACGACGTCGACGATCCCGTTGCGTCTCGGGGCGCGAGCGAGCCGGTAGAGCGCGCGGTTGACGGCGTGCAGCGGATGGCCGGCCCGCTGGCGGACGAGCGCGAGGACGCCGGCGAAGATCGGGGCTGCGACGCTCGTGCCGCCGACCGGCGCGAAGTCGACTGGCACGTTGGGCGCGAGATCGGCGAGCGCGAGCACCATGCCGCCACTGGTCGCGCCGGTCATGCTGATGTCCGGATAGGTGCGTCCCTTGGGGCTCGTCCCCGGTGTCGTCGCCTGCCAGCTCGGCCGTGGGTCCAGGCGAGAGACGCCTCCGCCTGAGGCGCCGCCCTTCGCATAGGGGCCCCAGGCGATGTCGGGCACCTCGCGGTTGCCGTGCTGGTCGAGCGTCAGGAGCGTCCCGCCGACGGCGGTGACGTTCGGGTCGGTCACCGGATAGAGCGCACGGCGGCCCTTTCTGCCCGGCCACGCGACGCCGCTGTCGCCGCTGGAGGCGACGACGGGGATGTTCGCTCTGGCGGCGCGCTCGAGCGCTGCGCGCAACGGTGCGTAGGTGCGTTCGAGGGCGTCGAAGCTGATCGAGATGAGGTCGGCTCTGGCCGCGATCGCCGCATCGACCGCCCGCGCGACCGGATCAGCGGCGAACAGGGTGCCGAAGATGCTCGACGCCGGGACCGCGAGGCAGAGCAGCCGCGCGGCCGGCGCAGCGAGATGCGCGGCCTCGACGTCGAGCGTGCCCTCCACTGCCATGTTGCCCGTCGCGGGTCTGCCCGCGTCTCCGGCCGGCTGCAGCTCGGTCAGCTGCGCGGCCGGGAGTCCGTAGGTGCTCGACTGCAGTGCCAGGCTCTGAGCGAGCGTCGCGACCGGGTTCATGATGATCGCGATCGTCGTCCCGCGACCGTCGTTGCCCGCTCGGTGCAGCTCGTCCAGCCCGTAGGCATGCTCGATCTGCGGTGGGTCGTAGCAGCGCGTCAGCAGCGAACTGATGCAGGAGGCCAGCGTGGGCGGTTGGCGCAAGAGTGACGCGTCGCTCGCTCTCGCGATCGTTGCGACCGGCGGGACCGCGGCACCCGCCGACCCGCAAGCGAGGACCGCGAAGGCGGTCAGCGACGCCAGCACGCTGGCAGGAATGGGATAGCGCATTGGTGCCACATCGGCAGAAGCGGCGGAGGAGTTGAGGGCTTACCTAGAACCAGAAAGGAGAGTCTTCAGTGCGAGCGTTGACGTGCCGATAAGCCGTCGTGGCGCGTGACGCGCCGGCCGTGACGTGCGGCCATGAGGCCGCGCTAGCGGAGACGAGCGGAGGACTTGGATCAGATGCTGGATGCTGCTGGCCGTCGCGTGCGGCGGATTGCGATCGCCGGCGGGCTGCTGGCGCTGACGAGCGGATGCTGGGCCGCTACGGCGGGAGCGGTGGCGGTTCCTCAGAGCCGTACGTTCGACTACACCGGCGGCGAGCAGACCTTCACCGTTCCGGCCGGGGTCGGGAGACTGCAGGTCCGTGCGGTCGGCGCGGCTGGCGGCAGCGGCCCAGTCGCACATCCGAACGGCGAGCCCGCGGTGGTCTCGGGGGCGGTCGGCGTGGTTCCAGCCAGCACGCTCTACGTCGAGGTCGGCGGGGACGGATCGAGCTTCCCGAACCCGGCGGCAGGCGGCTGGAACGGTGGGGGGTCCACCGCGCTTGCCGGTGGTGGTGGCGGTGGCGCTTCGGACGTGCGAACGGAGCCGCGGTCGGTGCCGTTGACATCCGTGGCGGACTCGCGTCTGCTCGTCGCCGGCGGAGCTGGCGGAAGCGGCGCGCCGGGCCCCGTTGACGATTCGTCGTGCGGGGCCCCACCCCTCGCTGGCGGGGGCGGCGCGGCCGCCAGCGCGGGTGATCCCGGCGACGCGAACGGGAGCGAGGGCGGCGGCGGCGCCGGGGGCGCCGGCAGCAGCACGGGCGCGGGAGCTGGCGGGAGCGGCGGCACTGGCACAGGCGCCGGCGCGGCCGGCGGCGATGGAGCGCTCGGAGTTGGCGGCAGCTCCGTCAGAGGAATGGGCGGCGGGGGAGGGGGCGGGCTCTTCGGCGGCGGCGCGGGAGGGGACGGAGCCTTCGACGGGACCTGCGGCGGAGCCGGTGGCGGTGGTGGCGGCGGTTCGTCGCTGGTTCCAGCCGGCGGCACGTCGGGCCTGGTGGCTGCCGCCCTGCCCGCGTCGGTGACGGTCGGTTGGACGTTATATGAGCCGACCTGCATGGACCGCGGTGCTGCGGTACTCGACAATGCCACCGCGGAGCTTGGGCTGTCGTGCACGGTCGAGCCCGCCGGGGGGGCGATGTCCTACAACATCGATCGGCTTCCCGCGCACGGGACGCTGAGCGCGATCGACGGCCAAGGCCAGCTCACCTACACCCCCGACCCGGGCTACACCGGTCCCGACACCTTCACCTACGACGCCAGCACTGCGACCGCCTCGACCGCGGGCGCCGCGACGTTCAGCCTCGACGTGGTCGCGTCGCCCGTTGTTCAGACTGGAGCGGCCACTGACGTGACCACCGATCCGGCGACGGGCACGAGCTCGGTCACGCTCACCGGGCTCGTGAACCCCAACGGGCTGGCGACCGGCTATCACTTCGACTACGGGCCCACCACGGCCTATACGGCGATGACATTGGACGTGAGCATCGGAGCCGGCACCAGCGACGTCCCGGTGGCCGCCACCCTGACCGGCCTGCCGGCAGGGCAGACCTTCCACTACAAGCTGGTCGCAGACACCAGCGCCGGCACCGCCTCCGGCACCGACATGATCTTCACCACCCCACCCGTCCCCATTGCCCCGGCAGTGGCGACCGGGGCGGCGACCAACGTCCGCACGGGCTCCAGCACCGGCTCGGCGACGCTCAACGGCCTGGTGACGCCCAACGGAGCGTCCACGAGCTACCGCTTCGACTACGGCACGACCACCGGCTACGGGGCGAGCACCGATGAGATCGATGCGGGCTCGGGCACCAGCGGCGTCGTGGCATCGGCGGACCTCACCGGCCTGCAGGCCGGCACGACGTACCACTACCGGCTCGTGGCGACCAACGCGATCGGCACCAGCTACGGCGATGACCAGACGTTCACGGTGCCCGCTGCGACGATCTCGACGGCTCCGCCCGACGGCGACGGCGTTCCGCCGACGTTGACGCCGACGCCGACGCCGGCTCCGCGACCTGGTCGGGTGACGATCACGACCGAGCCCGACCCGTTGAACGCGAGCCGGCGGGTGCGGGTCGCGTTCTCCGCGCCCAGCGGCGACATCGGCTTTCAATGCCGTCTGGACGTGGGTCCCTGGGTGGCGTGTCGCTCTCCGTACGAGCTCGTCGGGTTGCATTCCGGCGATCACCGCATCGCGATCCGTGGCCTCAACGCGGCCGGAGTCGCGGGATCGGCAGTCCGAACCGCACGCTTCCAGGTCAACGTCTACGCACCGGGGATCGCCGTCCGCAACCCGGCCACGATCCGCGTCAGCCGCACCGGCACGGTCGAGCTGCGGATCCTCTGCTCACCCCGCGAGGGGGCTGGACACGGCGCCTGCAGCGGTGCCGTCACGCTCCACGCCGCCAGTGGCAGCGCGAAGGCGCGCGCGCGGTCGCTGGCCCGCGGCACCTTCCGAGCCCCGGCGGGAAGGACCGTCACGATCCCCCTGATCCTGTCTCCCGCTGCCCGTCGGCTGCTCACCCGCGGCCGGCACGGCCGACTGCGGGTCGCGGTTCGGATCGAGGCACGCGACCTCGCCGGCAACCGCGGGACCCTCACCGCCAAGCGCGTGCTCGCCTGAGCGTAGGCTTCCGATCACCGCTGGGGGTGCGCCGGCTCTCGACCGCGGCGTAGCCTTCGTGAGCGGCGATCTCACGCGTTCGCGAGCGCAGCCGGATGAGAGTTCTTTCAGTGGTGGTTGTCGCCGGCGATGCGGGGCACGTCGACTCGCATGTCCGGCAATAGCTTCGAGCGAGCGTTGGGACGACGGATCGCGAACCTCCGATCGATCGCTCACATGACAGCCCGTGGCCTCGCGCTGAGCACCGGCGTTCCGCTCGAGCTGGTCGAGCGTGCGGAAGTCGGCGAGCCTGTAGCGGCGCTGGACCTCGTCCTCCTCCTGCACGCCGTCGGCACGACCCTGGCAGCGGAGACGCAGCGACTCGCTGTCCCGCGGAGCGGTCGGCGCGCGTGGCCCCTCGGGAGCGCTCCCGGGGTCCCTTCGTCAGGATGAGCGCCGACGCGCACGCTTGCGTACAACGCTCGTTGACCAATCAGGCCGGTGCAGCGATTCCTGGCGATACCTGTCGATAACACTTGTGTCGGTCATCACTGGGGCGTCCCCGGGAGAGACCTGAGAGGAGTCGCCGCAGTGTCGTTCACGCAGTTCGCCGTCCTTCCGGCCGCGCGGCACGATGTGCCGACGAGCGTCGATCTTTCCGTGGCGCTGCATCGGGGTGAGATCTCCGTGGTGTTGCAGCCGCAGATCGACCTGTGCTCGGGACGGGTGATCGCCGTCGAGGCGTTGGCGCGCTGGGAGAGGAGCGGCGGCGGATCGGTTCCTCCGCTGGTCTTCGTGCCGTTGGCGGAGTCGAGTGGTCTAGGCGATGTCCTCAGCGATGCGGTGCTTGAGCAGGCGCTCGGCTGTATCGAGGCGCTCGACGAGCTCGACGCCGGCTGTCTGGGCGTTGCGGTGAACGTCTCGGCGCACAGCGTGCTCGATCGCCGAATCGTGACGAGGGTGGGAGAGCGGCTCGTCGAGTCGGGGGTGAGGCCGAATCGATTGACGTTAGAGGTCACTGAGGACGCGCTCAGCGGTGATTTCGCCGCGGCTCAGTCGGTCCTCGGTCATCTCAAGAGTCTCGGGGTGCGTCTGTCGCTCGATGACTTCGGTACCGGCTATTCGTCGCTCGGTCGTCTGCAGTCCTTTCCGCTGGACGAGGTCAAGATCGACCGCACGTTCGTCGAGCAGATGCGGCGCAGCGGCGATACCGGTGTGATCGCGGCGATCGCGGCGTTGGGGCGCCATCTCGGGATGACCGTCGTCGCGGAGGGTGCCGAGAGCTCGTCGGAGCTCAACACGCTCGCGGGTCTTGGTTGTCACGTCGCACAAGGATATGCGCTGAGCGCGCCGCTCTCTCCGGATCGCTTCTACGCGTGGCTCGATCGTCATCTGGCGATCCCGCGGACCGTGTCCGCGCGCCCGACGGCGGCGGGCGCTCAGCCGAGGCAGACGCGGCGTCCCGGTTCGGCGGAGCTCGGGCTTCGGCTCCACCAGGCTCTGGATCAGACGATGACCGACGGAGACGATCTGCGGGATGTCTGTCACGCGACCGCGTCGCGACTGGCGGGCCTGCTCGGGGCCGACTTCGCCGCGTGGTGGGAGCGCGATCCCGACGCCGGACCCCAGGGATCGCTGCGGTGCGTGTCGATCTGGTCCGCCGAGCATGTCGACACGAGCGCGCTGGAGCTGATGACGCAGACGATGACGTTCGCTCCGCGTGTCGGGCTCCCCGGGCGCGTCCTCGAGTCCGATCAGCCGCTCTGGGTCGAGGACCTGACCGCCTTTCCAAGCCTCCTGCGGGTCGATGCTTTGCGCGCGGCCGGACTCACGCAGGCGCTGGCGATCCCGGTGCGCAACGCCGACCGTGCGCTGGGCGTCGTGGAGTTCTTCGGCGCGCGCATGGGCCAGCCAAATCGGCGGAGCATGAGCGCGCTCGCGAGCATCGGCGTGCGCCTGGCGAACTTCCTCATCCGCCGCGAGGCGATCATGGCCGCCGCGGACTACCGCGAGACGATCGGCGGCCTGGAGGAGGCGCTGCGGCGCCTCGCGACGGCTGCACCCGACCAGTTGCCCGCCCTGGTCTGCGAGGAGGCGGAGGCACTCGCCGGCGCCGACGTCGTGGCACTGTGGGTTCCGGGGTCCGCGCCGAACGAGCTCGTGCTGGCGGCCTCGACCGGCAGCACGCCGCATGAGCCGCGCACGAACACGCTCACCGAGCATTCCGGGATCGCGGCCGCGTTCGCGTCCGAAGCGCCGCTGTTCGTGCCCGACACGACCGAGCACGCGGTGCCATCGCGTCGCCTCGCGCAAGAGACCGGTGCCCGCTCCGCGCTGTTTCAGCCAATTCCAGGCAACCGCAGATCCACCGCAGTCCTCTCGATCGCCTGGAGCAGAACCACACCGACCCTCTCGCCGCCGCGCCGCGCCACGCTCCGCCTCCTCGCGGAGTTCGCCGCGCCCCTGCTGTCGCGATAGGGGACGAGAGCATCGGCGCGTCGCAGCTCTGACCGTGCACTCGATGCGATGCGGACGTCCGCGAGCTTCCTCACGCTCGTCTCGATATCGACGAGCCAGGTGCCCGTCGTCGTTCTGAAGGGACGGTCATGACCGACCCGCGACATCGGACGCGCGCACGGCGTCCCGGGTCTCGTCCGGAGGCGTCTGGAAGACGCCCAGGCCCTAGAGCGGGCATCGACACTCCGTTGTTCAACGTCAGGTCAAGGTAGGGGGATCGAGACGGCGGCGGCGTGCGTTCGCCACGAGTGAGCCGGTGCTGAAAGGGAGCCTGTCGGTGGGCTGACCGACGACCATTCTTGGTCCATCCGTGACGGCTGGTCGCTCGTAGTCGTGAAGGTCGGCAGGTGCTCCTCAAGCTCAGGGTGACGATGACCGATCATTCTGGGGTGGAGTCTCCCTCGCACAACGGATTCACGGTCGCAGGACTGCTTGGGAGTGGTGGGTTGCGTGCCGTCTACCAGCCGATCGTCGATCTCGAGACGGGGCGGGTGGCGGGCTATGAGGCGTTGGCTCGCGGGCCTGTCGGTTCTCGGCTGGAGGCGCCGTCTGATCTGTTCGCGGCGGCGAGGGTGGAGGGGCTGGAAGGTGAGCTCGACCGTGCCTGTCGCGAGGTGGCGCTGGATGGCGCGGTCGCGGCTGGGATGTCTTCCGCCGGTCTTCTTTTCCTGAACGCCGAGCCCGGTGGTCTCGACGAGTCGGGCGCGCTTGGCCGGCTCGGCGAGGGCGGGTCTGAGCGTGTCTCGGTGGTGGTTGAGTTGACCGAGCGGGCACTCGCGACTCGACCGGCGGAGGTGCTCGCGGCAGTGCGGTGGCTGCGTGAGCGCGGCTGTCGGGTCGCGCTCGATGACGTTGGCGTGGACCCGCGCTCTCTGGCTCTGATGCCGTTCGTCGCTCCCGACGTCGTGAAGCTCGACATCGCACTGATTCAGGATCGTCTGGATCCGATCGCGACCGCGCGTGTGCTGAGTGCCGTCGGCGCGGAGGCGGAGCGCTCCGGGGCCGCGCTCGTCGCTGAGGGGATCGAGACACAGGAGCATTTGGAGCGAGCGCGGGCGGTGGGAGCGTCGATGGGTCAGGGATGGCTGTTCGGCCGTCCGGGCGAGATCGAGCGGGCTGTCTCGCCTGCCGGGCGACTGCGGCTGCCGCGTCGGTACCCCGCCGTGGCGGCTCTCGGCACCCCGTTCGGGCGGATCGCCGATGCTCGCGCGATGCGGGTCGGTGACGAGAAGCTGCTGCAAGCGATGTCGCATCAGCTCGAGGGTGAGGCGCTGGTGCAGAGAGGGGAGGCGGTCGTCCTGGCGAACTTCCAGGACGCGCGTTACTTCACCGGGGCCACGCGTCGCCGCTACGAACGTCTGTCCGAGAGCGCCGCCCTCGTTGGGGCGACTGGGGCTGGGATTTCGACCCGGCCGGGAGGGGCAGTGCGCGGTGCGAGCCTCGACTCCGAGGACCCGCTGCGCTCGGAGTGGGACGTGGTGGTCGTCACTCCTCATTTCGCCGCCGCATTCGTCGCCCGGGAGCTGCAGGGGGAACGTTCCGGTCGTCGCGTCTTCGAGTACTTCGCGACCCACGACCGCGCGCTGGCGATCGAAGCGGCGCGACCATTGCTACGCCGCATCGTCCGCACTCATTGAGCCGTAGGAGGCGTCGCTGGCATCGCGCTGTGAGAGCGTGTCCTAGAAAGCCAAAGGATTTCGTCGGCGGTCGCTCTTCTGAGCGTCGCGGGAGTCTGGGCGCTGGCACCGGCGGCAGGATGAGCGACGAGCGCGCGGTTACCGTTCAAACTCGGCACCTACGCTGGTAAGACGAGTCAGGGCAATCGCTTCAAGGTAGGAGTAAAGGTCCTCGACAGCTGCGGTTCGGCGTCATGTACTGACATCGTGACGCTCTTCACGGTGCCCGCGTCGGCCAACTTCGAGGTCGATCTGCCATGCAGCGGTGGCGGTGCGTCGACGGACCTCTTCCAGCTCTACGCGACGGTCCGCGCAGCGGCGCGTGCGCCCCAGGGAGTCGAATTCGGCCGCCGGAATCACGGTGAGCGGGACGATCCCGGTCGGGCGCAGAGGACGACTCGTCGGCGTACTGCACGGCATCGAGAAGCAACACGGCGCGATCGTGCGCGACAGCGGGCGCCTCACGTTCAACGCCCGGATCTAGCAGCCGCAATGTCGGGTAAGGCATCAGGGCGTGCTGAAGGCCGGTGACCGCATGCTCGACCATCCAATACGACCTCCGCTCCCGCGCGCGCTTCGAGCGACGATCGAGGTAAGGCAACGCTATTCGGTATAGTCGCTGGCGAGTAGCAAGGGATGGCAAGGACGATCAGCGGGGGTATCTCACCTGTTGGTCGCGTCACTGAAGAGCTGTTCGACCGAGCCGTCGGATCTGCTGTCCAACGCGGCTTGCAGGGCATGGCGTTGCGGCTCCGGCAGCTCGTCGGCGTGCGCCACGATCGGCCGGCACAGCTGCTCCAACGTCGCAAACGGGAGCTCGGCCTCGAACTGCTGCCCCCGTCGCTCTCAGCACGTGGGCGCCCGCTATCGACTGCCCGCAGCGAGCGACTGCAGCAGCCCCGCCCGCGTGGGAGAACCCTCGTGAGCATGACGACAGAGTTCTCGCGAGCAGCGGTCCGGGCGGATCACGATCGACATGAGGCAGTTCAGCCGACCGACCGTCTGTCCAGCGGAATGCTGGATCGGGGGGAGGGGAAGAGAGAGCAGCGCTGCGCGTCCAGGGCTATGAGGCGTGGTGTCGTCGGCACCGTTCGGCGAGGTGTTCCATGGCCGCTTCCGACGGTCGAGGGAGCGCTTCGATCGCGGCGGCAGGGGAACCGAAGGCACGTACGCCGCCGACTGCTGCTCCGGCGACGCGCACTAGCGGCGTTAAGTGCGTGGATCGCCGGAAATCGCGCGATATCGAGCCCAATCTGCCCTCCGCCTCCGGCGTCGACGAGCCACGGAACACCTGCAAATGAAGCATTTAGGAGCGACGAAGAGTCTGCTTGTGGTCCAGGCGGTCGGGGGTTCGAGTCCCCTCGCTCACCTCTCATGAAAGCCCTGCAAATGCGGGGCTTTTGTCGTTCTGGGGCGCCCGGCGTTTGGCGTGTCTTGCTGCCAGCAAAAGGCACTAGTGCCTTTATTCGGTGCGATTGCTGACGATCGGGGGCGATTGGGCGCGATTCGGCTTGGCTAGCGGGGTCTGCACTAGCTAGGTTCGCCGCCCAATCACATAGGTGCCCCCGGCGGTGTGTCACCACCCCGGGGGCTGGCACCGAGACAGGGCCTCGGTATGTGGATGATTCTCGCGCAGAACCCGCTGGTTCGTGCACGCTTGTGTGCGAACGTGGGCAGCGGGCGTTCGTGTCCGCGCCCTGATCTCGGCGCCGTCGACCCCGAGGGAGGGGATGGCGATGCAGCCGGCGTTGGCGAAGGTCGAGATCACCGAGCAGGAGCGGCGCGTGTTGCGGCGCGCGGCACTGGTCGATCGGGAGGAAGTTGACGGGGTGCTGGCCGCGTTTGAGCGGGTGGACCAGGCGGCGGCGCGTGGAGCGCGCGACCGGCTGTGGCATCAGCTCCAGCTGCTGGACGGTGTCGGCTGGCGCGCGAGCTTGCCGGCGCCGACGCGTGAGCTGTGGTTCGAGCACGACGGCGCCCTGGTCAGTGCGGTTGGAGGTGCGATCGACAGAGCGCTGATCGCGATCCGTGACCACCTCACCGGGGTTGATCCGGTGGCTCAGCGGTTCGTGGTGATCTCGACGGCGGCGGTACGCGGGGCGGCGAGGAGTGCGTTGCCGAAGACCCCGCAGGACCCTGAGTTCGCCCGGCGGATGGGGCGTGTGCTGGCGGGGATGCCGTGGATGCGGCCGGCGGTGGTGCACGAGGAGCAGATCGGAGACGTGCGCTGGGTTCTGCGCGCCGAGGTCGAGCAAGCAGAGGTCGCGCTCCAGACCGGGGACTTCACGAGCGACGAGGAGCAGGCACTCGCGGAGCAGCGTTACGACGATGCCCAGCGGCTGTGGGCCGATATCGATCCCGAGCGCACGCGTGGGGTGAAGGGGTGGGAGGGAACGGAGTTCCCGCTGTCGGGTTCGTTTGCGGTGCTCTCGCGGACGCTGGCGAACTTGACCGTGTGGATCTGCCGCGAGTTCCGAGAGGTGGTGCAGGTCTCCGAAGAGGTGGACCGGACGCTGGTCGAGGGTGCGCTTGAAACGCTGGCGGTTGCGGTCTCGGTGCTTGATCGGTTGGTGCAGGGCGCGGCTGACCGTGACGACCCGCGCGACGCGCACGGCTGCGGAGGTGACGCGCCGGCTCGTGATGGTCACGAGCCGCAGGCCGGCGGCAACGCTGACGCGGCAGGCGATGCTCCGGAGCCGGCTGCGGACGCAGCCGCCGAGGAGTCGATCGCCCGGCCGGACGAGGGAGGGCGGTAGCGATGCCGTGGGTTCCGTATCGACGGCCGGATGACCCGAGGGTCGCAGCGTTGGGTCGCGCGGTCAAGCAACTGCGTGGGAAGCGGTCGATGGTGATGCTGGCGGGCGAGATCGAGATCCGGCCGGCGTTCCTGGAGGCGTTGGAGGTGGGCGAGGTCCCGGTCACGTTCGCGCTGCTGTGTCGGGTCGCGGACGCGCTCGGCGTCCGGCCTCACAAGCTGGTCGAGCGTGCTGAGGAGATCGCGTCATGAGCATCGTGGAAAGCGAATCTCTGCGGCTCGGTTCAGCAGTGCGTGGGCTGCGGGGTCGGCTGCGGCTCTCTCAGGAGGAGTTGGGCTACCGCTGTGGGTTGCATCGCAACTATGTCGGGGCGATCGAGCGGGGCGAGATCAACCCGACGTTTCGAACGCTGCGCAAGCTCGCCAACGGCCTCGGCTGCACGCTCGTGGAGATCATCTGCGCCTACGACGAGATCCCGACTCCGGGCACGCAGGAGGATGCGTGGATAGCGCCCACCGGGTTGACTGCTGGCGCTGAGGACGAGGGCTGAGCGATGCGGATGCGTCTTCCTGTACCGCCCGCGCTCGTGCGGCCGGTGATCATCGCGGTCGCGGAATGGCACCACGTCTCGGCCGAGACGATCGCGGCGACCTACAGCGAAGGTGAGCAGGCATGGCTGCGTGAGATCGATTCGGATCTCGCGGAGATGGTCGAGGCGTTGTTCGACTGGAGCGCCCCGGTCCTCATCGGGGCGCCCCTCGAGGATGACGTGTGGTTGACCGCTGACCGTCAGATCCTCAGCTGTGCCGTGCTGCACGTGATGGTCGACTCGCTCCGGTCCCTCCACGAAGCGTGCGAGGGCTACTCGACCGGCGCCAACGACGTGCCCGCGCTCGAACGCCACCACCGCCGGATCGGGGATCTGCTGGGGCTGTTCCGGCAGACCGAGCTGCTGACGGCCACGCCCGTGCGAGGGGGAGCGTCTTGTCGAAGTCGATGACGCTGCGGTTGGCGGATGAGCAGGCTGCGCTGCTCGAGGCGATGGCCCGTGTTGATGAGGTGTCGGTCAGCGAGGCGATCCGTGTCGCGATCGACGCTCAGCTGGAGGCGCGTCGCGCCGACCCTGACTTTCAGATCAGGCTGCATCGGCTGATCGAGGTCAATCAACGCTGGCTTGAACAGCTCGCCCAGTAACGCTCGCGCGGGCGCGAACCCCGCGCGCTGCCGGGACGGTTGGCGCGGGAGAGGTTGGTTGCGCGCGTGCTCCGTGGGGGCAAGCGTGCCGGATGGTCGCGTCGCCGCCGTAGGATCCGCGTTATGTCTGGCATTCAGTCGTTCTCTCGGTTCATCGGCGGCGAGCACAGCGGCGAGCTGATCGCGGAGGTCTACCCACAGCGCAGCAGCGAGACCGGCGAGCCGATCCCAACAGCTCACGTGCTGCGAGTCGGTGACACAGACCTTGATTTCCCGGGGTACGAGGTGCGCGAGCTCGCGACGATCAGTCACGACGACGCCGAGGTCTTCTACTGCCTCGTCGCGATCGATCTCACCGACGCCGACGCTCAAAGACGGCTCGATGACCTCGCGCTCTAGCCCGACCAAGACCGCAGGCGTCACTCAGAGATCAGCGCTGAACACGTAGTAGCCGAGGTGCAGTTCGGTCTGCTGCAGAAGGTTTTGGTTGGCGTGGTCGCAGCGTCCGGACGCAAGGTCGTCGTGGAGGCGTTGGAGGCCGTGGCGGGTGTGGTCGGGTGGGAGGCGGGCGAAGACGGAGATCGCCGCACGGACCGCCGGGTCGAGGTAGGCGGCGGGACGGCGCCAGAAGGCGCCGTAGAACCCATCGCCGCAATCGTGGGGGATCGGCACCGGGATCTGCTGGAGGTCGCCGAGTGCCTGGCTGGTCTCGGTCAGCCACGCGCCGGGCGTGCGGTAGCGCTCGGAAATGAGGTCTAGGAAGCCGGGCAGATAGTCGCGGGTGAGCCAGAAGCGGCTGGCCTCGTCCGGGCTGGCGTTGAACAGCACCACGCGCTTGCGGGCGACGCGGCGCAGCTCGCGCAGGCGCGCGGACCGATCGTGCCAGTGGCGGTCGCTGAGGACGGCGATCGCGACGTCGAAGCTGTCCTCGGGAAACGGCAGGCGCTCGGCGTCTGCCTGCACGACG
>JAATGR010000073.1 GCA_015654575.1 Actinomycetales bacterium | reverse complement strand
GCCGGGATGGTCAGGTGCTGCTGGATACCCGGCAGGTCGGTGAACCGGATGTCGAGGAACTTGACATCCGTGTCCTTGATGAACTTCAGGACCTCGGACGAGTCGCTGAACAGGGGGGTGGACATAGGTGGAACTCTCCAGTGGCCGTGGAAACGGACGGCTGCATGGCCGCAGCCTGCCCGCAGGCTAGGGTGCGGCCATTTCCCGACCGTGACCGCATTGTTTCGGGCATGTTACGTGCCCGCCTCTCATAGGCTCGGGGGGTGTCCGCCTCCGCATCCCGCACCTGGCCGGGCCGTCGGCTCGGGCTGCCGGAGGAGGGTCCGCGGTCGATCGGACGCTTCGGCCGGCGCCTCGGCGCGATCGCGATCGACTGGGCGATCTCCTACGCGCTCGCGTGGGGGATCTTCCACAAGCCGGACCTCAGCGTGGCAGGCTGGGTCATCCTGTGCGTGTTCGCGGCGCTCACGATCCTGTTCGAGCTGTTCTTTCTCGGCAGCCCCGGGCATCTGCTCCTGCGCATGCGCGTTCTGCCGGTGAAGGGCGGCCGGCTCGCGCCGTGGCAGCCGCTCGTGCGCACCGTCGCGCTGTGCCTGGTGATCCCCGCGGTGATCTCCGACGAGGATCAGCGCGGTCTCCACGACCGATGGGCCGGCACGATCCTGGTCCGCGTCTAGGCGCAGGCGGGCGCCGGGGTTCGGAGCCCGCTCAGCGCGGGCGCGGGGCGCGTACCCGGTTCGGGTCGATGCCCTTCGGGATCCCGATGCCCCCCATGCCGCGGTTGAGCGACGTGAGACGGCTCGACACGGCCGTGACCTCGGCCTTCGTGAGGGTGCCCTTGAACCTGCCGAGGCTGGGGACGATGCGGTGCAGGGGAGTGGCGTCGGGGTCGGGACCGACGTAGAGGAAGTGGATCGGCACGTTCGGGAGGATGCGGGCGACGTTCGCGCGCTCCTTCTCCAGCATCGGCTGGGTGCGGGACCGCGGCCCCTCGCCGATGAGCACGACGCCGCCCCTGCCGACGGCGCGGTAGACCGCGTCCTGGGTGCGCGGGCTGATGTTGATCGGCATCTCGCTGCCGATCCAGCTGCGGCGCAGGCTGTTCTTGAGGACCGCGCCGACGGCGCCGGGCTGCCCCGCGATCCCGGCGTAGGCGGCCCGCTCGGCACGTCGGCCGAGCACGATGATCGCCAGGAGGGCGCCGACCAGCACGCCGACGATGATGTACAGCACGAGGCTGAAGACGTTGTCGCGGGAGAAGAGGAGAGCGACCACGATGCCGGCCGCGATCGGGACGACCAGGCACAGAAGGAGCCACCACACGATCGTGCCGTCGTACCGGCGGGTCATCTGGAAGACCTGCCACATCTGGACGAGCCGGTTCGGCTCCTTCTCGGTCTTCTCGGTCGCGCGGGCCATACCGATCAGGATACGGCCCCGGCGCGGCACCGGAGCCCCGCGCCGGCGCCGCTCAGGAGACCGCCTGCGCGAACTCCGCCTTGTCGGCGAGGTGCCGCAGCGGCTCGGGGATCTCGCGCCCCTTGGCGAGCATCGAGGTCGCCCAGAGCCGCCCCGCCCGGTAGCTCGATCGCACGAGCGGACCGGCGAGGACGCCGAGGAATCCGATCTCCTCCGCGACGGCCTTGAGCTCCGCGAACTCCTCCGGCGGCACCCAGCGCGCGACCGGCAGGTGCCGCGGGCTCGGCCGCAGGTACTGCGTGATCGTGATGATGTCGGTGCCGGCGTCGTGGAGGTCGCGGAGGGCCTGCTCGACCTCCGCGCGCTCCTCGCCCATCCCGAGGATGAGGTTCGACTTGGTGATGAGTCCCGCCGCGCGGGCCTGGGTGAGCACGCCGAGCGAGCGCTCGTAGCGGAAGGCGGGACGGATCCGCTTGAAGATCCGCGGCACGGTCTCGACGTTGTGCGCGAAGACCTCCGGCCGGCTCGAGAACACCTCGCCGAGCAGGTCCGGGTTGCCGGAGAAGTCGGTGGCGAGGATCTCGACCCCGGTCCCGGGGTTCGCCGCGTGGATCGCGCGCACGGTCTCGGCGTGCAGCCATGCGCCCTCGTCCGGCAGGTCGTCGCGGGCGACGCCCGT
>JAATGR010000256.1 GCA_015654575.1 Actinomycetales bacterium | reverse complement strand
GGACCAGGTCCAGGTCGATGTCTACGACGGCACGGACTGGGTCGAGGGCACGCCCGCGGCGGCGGCGGCCCTTCCCGCCGGCGTGGCCGCGAGCGACGTCCAGGGCATCCGCTTCACGTTCTCCCGTGTCGACGGCGGCCTGTTCGCCTCGCAGGTGCCTGCCCCGAACTGGTCGGCCTCGGCGGCCTTCACCGTGCAGTTGCGCGACACGTACCGCGACAGCGGCGAGGCGATCGCGATGGATCACACCGTCGCCAACACGCAGATCTCGCAGTCCACGCGTCCCGACGGCAACGACTCGGACGCGAAGACCGCCTCCTCTCAGATCCAGCTCGCTCCCGGCACCCACGAGCTCGCGGTCAACAAGCTCGCCAACGCGGCAGGAACGCACCTCGTGCAGGTCGGGTCGGCCGTGCCGTTCGACCTGACGATCCGCAACGTCGGCACCGGCTTCCTGACGGTGCAGCAGGTGAGCGACCAGCTGCCCGCGGAGCTCGTCTACCTCGACGCGCCGGCGCCGACCTACACGAAGGACGCCGACGGCCTGCTGTCCGACGACGTGTCCGTCGCGCTCAGCGCCGACGGCCGCACGGTCACCTTCACGTGGCCCGACGGCGGCGACCGGATGAAGCCCGGCGAGACGTTCGGCATCCGTCTGTACCTCGAGCTCCAGCCGGGCCTGGCCCAGGGGCAGAACGCGACCAACACGATGACGGCGCAGACGGCGGAGACGCTCGACAGCTGCCGCAACACCGTCGCCGGCGGATCGCTCACGGGCGACTGGGCGAACGATCCCACCACCTGCGGCACGACCGATTACGTCGGCGTCGTCAGCGGATCCAACCTCTACACCGTGAAGGGCGTGCGCGGATCGCTTCCCGGCGCGTACAACCCGTCCAACGCGGCGGCGACCTGCGCGCAGAGCCTGACGGCGGCCGGCGGCAGCTACTACCGCGCTCCCTGCGTCGCGAACTCGCAGGTCGACGGCACCGATGAGTGGGTGCTGCACACGATCAACGCGGGTACCGTCCCCGTCACCCAGATGACGATCTTCGACCAGCTGCCCACGGCGGGCGACCAGTCGCTCATCTCCGACGGCAGCCGCGGATCGCAGTTCCGCCCGGAGCTCGTGGCCGACTCGCTCAACCTGACGGCGCCGGCCGGGACGACCTATATCGTCCAGGCGACCACCAGCACCGGGGTCTGCGTGGGGACGTGGGACGGCCTGCAGACCTCGCCGGTCTGCGAGCAGAACGGCGAGGTGTGGGTGAACATCGGAGCCGACGACGTCACCGCGGCCGACCCGGCCTTCGCGATCGACACCGACATCGACTGGACCGCCGTCACCGGCCTCCGGGTGGTGCTCGACTTCGCGGGCACCGCGACCGGCGCCCTCGCGCCCGGAGCCGCCGCGGACGTCACCTTCTCCACCGTCAACCGGTTGGCGGACGCCGACAACCCCGGCGGCGTGTCGGACGTCGTTCCCGCCGCCGACCAGCTGGCCTGGAACCAGTTCGGCGTCAAGTACCAGTTCGCGGGCGAGAGCGGCTTCCGCAAGATCGCGCCGAGCCGTGTCGGGACGCACGTGCGGTTCGGTGCCATCGAGGTGACGAAGGTCGTGACCGGACCCGCGGCCGGGTACGCGCCGTCGGCCTTCACGGCGGACGTCACGTGCCAGGCGGGCGACCTGCCGCTCAACCTCGGCGACCAGGCCGTCGTGACGCTCGACGAGGCGAACGACTACACGGTGGACATCCACGGGCTCCCGCTCAGCGCGGAGGGCACGACGTGCACCGTGAGCGAGCAGGGCTCGACGGGAGAGTTCGGCGAGACCAGCCGCGAGGGCTCGCCGGTCACGCTGACCGTGTCGGAGAGCGAGCCGGTGAGCGGTGCATACGACGTGCCCACGGCGCAGGTCGCGACGCTCGTCAACGACTACGAGTTCACGTCACTGTCGGTGACCAAGCGCGTCGACACCCAGGCGACCGTCGCGCAGTTCGGCCCCTTCGCCTTCTCCCTGTCGTGCACGAGCGCGACCGGGATGCCGGTGACGTTCGACGACGACGGCACGACGACGATCGCCTTCGAGCTCGAGGCGGACGGGACCTGGACGGCACCCGCGGACCGCATCCCGGTCGGAGCGTCGTGCGCCCTCGTCGAGACCGACGACTCCTTCGCCGACGGCATCGCGATCGTCGGGTCGAACGTCGTCGACAACGGCGACGGCACCGCGACCGTCACGCCGGGCATCGATCCGGCCGAGGTCGAGGTGACCAACGGCTACGACGCGGGAACGGTCACCGTCAGCAAGGAGGTCACGGGGGAGGGCGCCGACCTGTACGGCGCCGGTCCGTTCACCTTCGCGGTTACGTGCACCTACCAGGGGCAGACGCTCTTCGACGACGAGATCACCCTGCGCGGCGGCGACACCAAGACGTTCGGCCCCTACCCGGCGAGCACCGCGTGCGCCGTCGAGGAGACCGCGACAGGCGGTGCCACCGAGACGACGCTCGACCCGGAGAGCGGCACGGTCGTCGTGCCCTCGCCCGACGTCGAGGGCGGGATCAGCCAGGTCACGATCGCGGCGACCAACCGCTTCGACCTCGCCTCCTTCGACATCGTCAAGGAGCGTCTCGGCAACCTCGCCAACCCCGGTGCCGCCGGGCCGTTCACGGTCGCGGCCGTGTGCACGTGGGTCGTCGACGGCGAGGAGCGCGCGATCGACGTCCCGGGCGGCGCCGAGCGGACGCTGACGGCCGAGAACGGCTACCGGGCCGTCTACGGCGAGCTCCCGGTCGGGGCGTCGTGCGACGTGACCGAGACCGCGACCGGCCACGCCGCCTCCACCACGATCACGGTCGACGCAGGCGGCGAGCAGACCGTCACGGAGGGCACCATGGGGCACATCGACCTCACGGGGTCCGACGAGCACGCGGCGACGATGACGGTGTCCAACACGTTCACGGCGGGCGAGCTGTCCGTCACCAAGACCGTCGCCGGCAGCGGGGCCTCCGCCCACGTCGACGAGCGGTTCGAGGTCACCCTCGCGTGCACGTGGTACGGCACCACGCTCGAGATCCCGGGCGGCGCCGTCCGCGAGCTGACCGTCGGCGACCCCGTGACGTACACGGATCTGCCCACCGACGCCGAGTGCACCGTCTCGGAGACCCGGACCGGCGGCGCCGATCGCGTGACGATCACCTCCGACGGGCAGGATCTCGGCGCTCCGGCGGTCGTGACGGTCGCCGCCGACACGACGGTCGCGGTCGTGATCACAAACCAGTTCGACGCCCCGCTGGCCTCCACCGGCGGCGATGCGCGCGCCGCGCTCCTCATCGCCGCCGGCGCGATCGCCGCCCTCGTGGCGGGAGCGCTGCTGGTCGTGCGCCGGCGCCGCAGGGCGGAGTGAGTCTCGGACGGGATCGGGAGGGAGACCTTCCGATCCCGCCCGCCTCGACGTCCGGGACGTCGGCGCGCCCCGGATAGGATGGGGTGTAACCGTCCGATAACGGGGGAGCAAGCCCATGCCAGGCATCGTGATCGTCGGCGTCCAATGGGGCGACGAGGGCAAGGGCAAGGCGACAGACCTGCTCGGGGATCGCACCGATTGGGTCGTCAAGTTCAACGGCGGAAACAACGCCGGCCACACCGTCGTCATCGGCGACGAGAAGTACGCCCTGCACCTGCTGCCCAGCGGCATCCTCTCCCCCGGCGTGAACGCCATCATCGGCAACGGCGTCGTCGTCGACCTCGAGGTGCTCTTCGCCGAGCTGGAGGCGCTGAACGCCCGCGGGGTCGACACCTCCCGATTGCGCGTCAGCGCGAACGCGCACGTCATCACGCAGTACCACCGCACGCTCGACAAGGTCACCGAGCGCTTCCTCGGCAAGCGCCAGATCGGCACGACCGGACGCGGCATCGGCCCGGCCTACGCCGACAAGATCAACCGCGTCGGCATCCGCATGCAGGATCTTTTCGACGAGAACATTTTGCGGCAGAAGGTCGAAGGCGCTCTCGACCAGAAGAACCACATGCTGGTGAAGGTCTTCAACCGCCGCGCGATCACCTGCGACGAGATCGTCGAAGACCTCCTCTCCTATGCGGATCGGCTGCGCCCGATCGTGTGCGACACCGGCCTCCTCCTGAACGACGCACTGGATGCCGGCGACGTTGTCGTGTTCGAGGGCGGGCAGGCCACCATGCTCGACGTCGATCACGGCACCTACCCGTTCGTCACCAGCTCCTCGGCGACCGCCGGGGGCGCCGCCACCGGATCGGGTGTCGGGCCGAACCGTCTCGACCGCATCGTCGGGATCGTGAAGGCGTACTCGACCCGCGTCGGCTCCGGCCCCTTCCCCACCGAGCTGTTCGACGAGCAGGGCGAGTGGCTGCGTTCGCAGGGCTTCGAGTTCGGCACCACCACCGGGCGTCCGCGCCGGGTCGGCTGGTACGACGCACCCGTCACGCGGTACGCGACCCGCATCAACGGCATCACCGATCTTGTGCTGACCAAGCTCGACATCCTCACCGGACTCGAGCGGATCCCGGTCTGCGTCGCCTACGACGTCGACGGCCAGCGCTTCGACCAGATGCCGGTGAACCAGAGCGACTTCCACCACGCGACCCCGATCTACGAGTACTTCCCCGGATGGCAGGACGACATCTCCGGCGCGCGCAGCTTCGAGGAGCTTCCTCGCACCGCGCAGGAATACGTGCTGGCGCTGGAGGGGATGAGCGGCACGCGCATCTCGGTCATCGGCGTCGGGCCGGCACGCGACGCCGTGATCGTGCGGCACGACCTCGTGGCCTGATGCGGCTGTGGGTCGGCGGTTACACCGCCGACAGGGACGGTGTGGCAGAGGGCGTGGGGATGCTCCTCGCCGGCGCCGCGGACGACGCGCTGGCCGGCGGGCCGCTTGGGTTCGCGGGCACGGTCGCGGTGCTCGACTCGCCGTCCTGGCTGGCCGTCCATCCGAACGGTGAGGTGCTCTATGCCGCGCTCGAAGGACTCGGCGCCGTGCAGGCGCTGCGGCGCACCGGCGAGGCGTCGTTCGTCCGTCTCGGCGCGCCGGTCGCCGCGGGCGAACGGGTCTGCCACGTCG
>JAATGR010000212.1 GCA_015654575.1 Actinomycetales bacterium | reverse complement strand
GGCGTCCTTCACGCCGACCGGGGCGGGGATGCGGTCCACCACGCTGTCGAGCAGCGCCTCCACACCCATGCCGGTCTTGCCGCTCACGCGCAGCACGTCGTCGGCGTTCCCGCCGATCAGCTGTGCGATCTCGCGCGCGTACTTGTCGGGGTCCGCGGCGGGCAGATCGATCTTGTTCAGCACCGGGATGATCTCGAGGTCGTTCTCCAGCGCCAGGTACAGGTTTGCGAGGGTCTGCGCCTCGATCCCCTGCGCCGCGTCGACCAGCAGGATCGCGCCCTCGCAGGCGGCGAGGCTCCGGCTGACCTCGTAGGTGAAGTCGACGTGGCCGGGGGTGTCGATCATGTTCAGCGTGAACGTGCCCTCTGGGGTGGCCCACGGCATCCGCACCGCCTGGCTCTTGATCGTGATGCCGCGCTCGCGCTCGATGTCCATCCGGTCGAGGTACTGCGCGCGCATGTCACGGTCGGCGACCACGCCGGTGATCTGCAGCATCCGGTCGGCCAGCGTCGACTTGCCGTGGTCGATGTGGGCGATGATGCAGAAATTGCGGATGAGCTCCGGCGGCGTGGCGGCAGGCTCCAGGGGCTTCAGGGCGCGGGGTGACATGTCCCGACGATTGTACGGGTCCGGTCCTAGCCTGAACGCATGACGATCACGGTCGTGATGGTGCACGGCATCCGCACCTCTGCGACGATGTGGCGGTCGCAATCGGCCTATCTGTCCTCGCGCGGCGCGCGCCCGGTCGCGCTCGATCTGCCGGGACACGGCTCGCGGATGGCCGAGCCGTTCGCCCTCGACGCAGCGCTCGCCACGATCGACGACGCGGTGCGGGCGGCCGCGACCGACGGACCGGTGCTGCTCGTCGGACATTCGATGGGCGGACTGCTGTGCCTGGAGTACGCCGGCACGCAGCCGCCGATCGCGGCGCTGGTCGCGGCATCCTGCACGGCCGTGCCGCGGGGCGCCGGACTCGCCGCCTATCGGGCGCTCGTGCGCGGCGCGGATGCCCTGCCCGGTCGGGGTCTCCGCATGGCGGACTACGTCCTCGACCGGACGTTGCCGCCGATCACCCGAGACGACTTCGGCGCCGGCGGGTTCGCGCTGGACGCCCAGCATGTGGCGTTGCGAGAGCTGGCCGCTCTGGACGTGGTGGCGGCACTCGGCCGCATCCGGGTTCCCACCTGGTTCGTGAACGGGCAGTACGATCAGCTGCGGATCAACGAGCGTCTGTTCACCCGTCTGCTGCCGGACGCAGAGCTGATCGTCGTGCCCCGCACCTCGCACCTCGTGACCGCGATGCGACCGGATGTCTTCAACTCCGTGTTGAACCTGGCCCTCGCGGTGGTGGAGGCCCAGACCTGATAGACTCACTCCTCGGCTTGCGTGTGGGTTCTTCCCAACCCCACGATCGCCGCCGAACAGCCCCTCTACCTGTGACGCGGCACATCCCGTCCTACCGATACGAAAGTCAGACGACACGTGGCAAACATCAAGTCGCAGATCAAGCGCAACAAGACCAACGACAAGGCGCACGAGCGCAACAAGGCCGTCAAGAGCGAGCTGAAGACCGCGGTGCGTCGCACCCGCGATGCCGTCGCCGCCGGCGACAAGGACGCCGCGACGAAGGCTCTGGGCGCCGCCGCCAAGAAGCTCGACAAGGCCGTCAGCAAGGGCGTCATCCACGAGAACCAGGCCGCGAACCGCAAGTCGGCGATCGCGAAGCAGGTCGCGGCTCTCTGAGTCGCATCCTTTCGAAGGCCCGTCCCGCTGGGGCGGGCCTTCGTCGTTCGTCCGCGCTGAGCACCCTCGGATTCGGCGCCGAACACAGGACGCTGCGGCCCACAGACCGCGAAAACGCGCTATCCCCTCGCGTGCGCGTCGATTGTCCTGTGTTCTGCGCCCCGACGGCCGACCGACACCGACGACGAGGCCACTCTCCCACGGCGTCAGGCGCCGAAGGGGGCGCGGGTCGCGACGACCGTGACGAGGCGTTCGAGGGCGAACACCGGATCGCGTGACGCGCCCTTGACCTCGGCATCCGCCCGGGCGCACGCCTGCACGGCCATCCCGAGGGTGTCCTGCGTCCATCCGGCCAGGTCGCGTCGGGCACGATCGACCTGCCAGTCCTTCATTCCGAGCCGCGCCGCGAGCGCCGACGACGACTCGCGGCTGCCGGCGACGCGGGCCATGCCACGCAGCTTCGCGGCGAAGGCCGCCACCATCGGCACCGGATCGGCACCGGATGCCAGAGCCTGCCGCAGCGACAGCAGCGCGTCGCCGTAGCGACCAGCGATGGCCGTGTCGGCGACGGTGAACGCGCTCGTCTCGATCCGGCCGCCGTAGTAACGGTCGACGATCTGCTCCGTGATGTCGCCGTCGAGGTCGGAGATCAGCTGCTGACACGCGGCGGCGAGCTCGGTCAGGTCGTCGGCGAAGGCACCGACCAGCGCGCGGAGCGCCGCCGGGGCGATCCGCCGACCAGCCGACTGGAACTCGCCGGCTACGAAGTCGAACCGGTCGGAGTCGCGTTTGACCGCAGGGCACGGGATCTCGATCCCTCCCCCTGTTCCGGCGCGCACGGCCTCGAGCAGTTTCTTGCCGCGCACGCTCGCGCCGGTGTGACGCAGCACGACGGTCGCACCCTCCTGCGTGGCGCCCAGATAGGAGAGCGCTTCGGCCAGGAACGCGTCGGAACAGCGTTCGACTCCCCCGATGCGCACGAGTCGCGGCTCGCCGAACAGTGAGGGTGCGGAGACGTTCAGCAGGGTGCCTGCGACATAGTCTGAGGCATCGATGTCGGAGACTTCGAGGCTGGGATCATCCGCGCGGAGCAGGTCGCGGATGCCGCCGATCGCGCGTTCCGCGCAGACCTCCTCCGGTCCGGACACGAGCACGACGGGCGCCGCCCGCGGCGACCGCCACGGCACCTGGTGGATGGCGCTTCGCGCGGGTGCGGAACGACGTGGAGCAGCCATTCCTCCAGGGTAACGGGCGGTCACGACACCGGCGGCGAGCGCTCCCGCCACCAGGTGAGTCCGTCGGTGCCGTCGAACAGCACCAGACCGTCCTGATCGGTGCGGGCGACAGCGACGCCCAGGCCGGCGAGAAGGTCGAGGGTCTCCGCGCGGGGATGGCCGTAGTCATTGTCCGCGCCGACCGAGATCACTCCGGCGGAGGCCCCG
>JAATGR010000091.1 GCA_015654575.1 Actinomycetales bacterium | reverse complement strand
GGGCGGTCGCTCAGCTGCGCCGACGACCGCGGGCGACCTGCGGCTTGGGGAGGCGCATGAACCGCATCTGCACGATGCGCATTGCCCCGTACCAGCCCAGCCCCCTCTCCAGGCGGTCGTTGCCGAACTTCGCGCGGGCCGCGCGCTTGACCCGCGACGACGTGATGATCATGTCGATCACGGCGAACAGCACGAAGAGCCAGAGCGCGACGTAGGAACCCGTCTGGATGGCGGCGACGTTCACGAACATCAGCAGCAGGACGACGACCATGATCGGCATCACCAGCTCGGCCACATGCCAGCGAGAGTCGACCCAGTCGCGCACGAAGCGACGCTGCGGGCCGCGGTCGCGGGCCGTCAGGTACCGGTCGTCACCGGCGGCCATCCCCGCCCGTGCCTTCTCGCGCTGTGCGGTGGCCTCGGCGCGCTGACGCATCTTGGCCTCCTTGGTGTCGGCCACCAGCGGCCGGCGGCGCGCGGCCTCCTGCTCTGCGCGCGACGGGGTCGGACGCCCCTTGCTCGGGGGTGCGGAATCCTCAGGTGCGGAGTCGTGCGGGGCGGATTCGGAGGAGGTCTTGGCCACGGGGTCCTCGAGAAGTCGGAAAGGGGTGGCTTCTAAGATTACTCGCATGACATCTGAGCAGAGTCGGGGGGATGCCGTGCGCGCGGCCGCCGCCGCCGGCATCCCGCGCGCGCTGGCCGATCTTGGAGGCCTCGTCCGCATCCCCTCGGTGGCCTGGCCTGCTTTCGACCAGACGCAACCGCAGCGCAGCGCCGAAGCCGTGGCCGCCCTTGCGGAGTCGACCGGGCTGTTCGATCGCGTCGAGATCGCCCGCTCCGCGATCGATGACACCGGCGAACTCGGCCAGCCCGCGGTGCTCGCCACGCGGGCCGCTCGAGGCGGCGCTCCGACGGTCCTGCTCTATGCGCACCACGACGTCCAGCCAGCCGGCGACGAGTCGGCGTGGGATTCGCCGCCGTTCGAGCCCACGGTGCGCGACGGCCGCCTCTACGGTCGCGGTGCCGCCGACGACAAGGCGGGCGTGATGGTCCACATCGCCGCGCTGCGCGCCCTGGGCGATGCACTCGGCCCCGATCCCGACCTGGGGGTCGCGATGTTCATCGAAGGGGAGGAGGAGTACGGATCCCGCTCCTTCGCACGTTTCCTCGTCGATCACGTCGATGCGCTGCGCGCCGACGTGATCGTGGTCGCCGACTCCGGCAACTGGGACACACAGACCCCTGCCCTCACCGTGTCCCTGCGCGGCAACGCTCGCTTCACCCTCACGGTGCGCACGCTGGACCATGCGTCGCACTCCGGGATGTTCGGCGGGGTCGTTCCGGACGCGATGATGGCGACCATCAGATTGCTCGACACCCTCTGGGATGTCGACGGCGGCGTCGCCGTCGACGGACTGCGCGCGCACGAGGCTGACACGCCGCCGTACACCGAGGTGACGCTGCGCGATGAGGCGGGTCTCCCGGACGGCGTCTCGCCGATCGGCTCCGGTTCCTTCCTCGACCGCATCTGGAACCAGCCCGCGATCACGATCACCGGAATCGACTTCACCAGCGTCGCCGCCGCCTCGAACACCCTCACGCCCGAGGTCAGCGTGGTCATCAGTGCCCGTGTCGCACCCGGCCAGAGCGCCCGAGAGGCGTACGAGGCGATCGAGTCTCATCTCCGTGCCCGCGCGCCATTCGGCGCGCGTCTCTCCTTCTCCGACATCGACTGCGGCGAGGCCTTCCTCGTGGACACCGACGGCTGGGCCGTGGAGCTGGCGCGCGAGAGTCTCGCAGAGGGATACGGTGCGGATCCGATCAATGTCGGCGTCGGCGGATCGATCCCCTTCATCGCCGATCTGGTGACGACCTTCCCCTCCGCGCAGATCCTCGTCACCGGTATCGAGGACCCGCACACGCGCGCGCACAGCCCCAATGAATCGCTGCATCTGGACACGTTCCGGCATGCCGTGCTCGCTGAGGCGTCCCTGCTCGAGAAACTCGACGCCCGCCGGTCCTGAGCGTTGTGGAGAGCGTAGAATCTATGGGATCCGTCCGTGCCTGACCGCAAGGAGAAACGATGAGCGACACCGTATTGACCACAGAGCCGTCCACCCGTGAGCACGGCGTGCTGCTCACCGATGCCGCCGCGTTAAAGGTGAGGAGTCTGCTCGACCAGGAGGGTCGCGACGATCTGCGTCTGCGTGTCGCCGTCCAGCCGGGCGGATGCAGTGGTCTGATCTACCAGCTCTACTTCGACGAGCGCTACCTGGACGCCGACAAGGTGGCCGACTTCGACGGCGTCGAGGTCATCGTCGACGACATGAGCGTCCCGTATCTCTACGGCGCCACGATCGATTTCAAGGACACCATCTCGGAGCAGGGGTTCACGATCGACAACCCCAACGCGCAGGGCTCCTGCGCATGCGGCGACAGCTTCCACTGACCTTCTTTCCGCGACTTTTTCGGCGCGGTCGGCCCTCGTGATAACGGGGATCGGCCGCGCCGACGCGTTTTCGCTGACTGGGTGCTTGTCCTGAACGGGGTGTGAGCTTGCTCTAGACTGAAGGAGCTTCATTCGTGACCCGGAAAGGTGCACCGTGCCTTCGAAACGTCGACTGCGTTGGGCCGTCCTCCCCGTAGGGGTTGTTGTGACGGCAGTCATCCTCACTGGATGCACGACGCAGCAGCTGCATGGCTTCCTCCCCGGCTTTACCGACGACGGTCAAGCAGCGACTAACAACACGGACATGGTGGCCAGCCTCTGGGTCAACGCCTGGATCGTGCTGCTCGCTGTCGGCATCATCACCTGGGGGCTCATGCTGTGGGCGATGGTCGTCTATCGCCGGCGCAAGACCGACACCGGCCTGCCGGTGCAGATGCGCTACAACATGCCGATCGAGATCTTCTACACCGTCGTGCCATTGATCCTTGTGGTCGGCTTCTTCGCGTTCACTGCGCGCGATCAGGAGATCCTCCAGGCGGTCGATGAGAACCCCGATGTCACCATCACGGCCATCGGCAAGCAGTGGGCGTGGGACTTCGAGTACAACGGCACCGAGGACGATGGCTCCGACACGGTCTGGACGATGGGTATCCAGGCCCAGACCGACGCCGAGGGCAACGTCGACGAATCGCAGCTGCCTACGCTCTACCTACCGGTCAACGAGTCGGTCACGATCAACCTCGAGTCCCGTGACGTGATCCACTCCTTCTGGATCGTCGAATTCCTATACAAGAAGGACCTCTACATCGGCAAGGACAACTCCTGGTCGTTCACGCCGACGCGAGAGGGAACGTATGCCGGCAAGTGCGCCGAGCTGTGCGGCGAGTACCACTCGATGATGCTCTTCCAGGTGAAGGTCGTGAGCGCCAAGGAATACCAGGATTATCTGGCCTCGCTCCAAGAAGCGGGTCAAACTGGTGATATCCAGGAGGCCTACAACCGACTGGACAACCTGCCGGGCACGGGTGAGACCACCTCTGAAGGAGACGAGTGATCATGGCCACGACACTTCCGCTTCAGGACGCAGGTTCCCGCACACTGCCGCCCCGCCAGGCCGCGCTTCTGACAACGTCGCGCACGGCCGAGAAGGGCAACGTCATCGTCAAGTGGGTCACCTCGACCGACCACAAGACGATCGGCTACATGTACCTGATCGCGTCATTCCTGTTCTTCCTGCTGGGCGGCGTGATGGCATTGATCATCAGGGCTGAGCTGTTCGAGCCGGGGATGCAGATCGTCCCCACCAAAGAGCAGTACAACCAGTTGTTCACGATGCACGGCACGATCATGCTGCTGATGTTCGCGACCCCGCTGTTCGCCGGGTTCGCCAACGCACTGCTGCCACTCCAGCTGGGCGCACCCGACGTCGCCTTCCCCCGCCTGAACGCATTCGCCTTCTGGCTCTTCCTGTTCGGCTCGATCATCGCTGTGGCCGGCTTCCTCACACCCGCCGGTGCGGCCTCGTTCGGATGGTTCGCCTACCAGCCCTTGGCGAGTTCGTCGTTCACTCCAGGGGTCGGGGGGAACCTCTGGATGGTGGGCCTGGGGATCAGCGGCTTCGGTACGATCTTCGGCGGCGTGAACTTCATCACCACGATCATCACCATGCGGGCCCCCGGCATGACCATGTGGCGGATGCCGATCTTCTCGTGGAACACACTGATCACGAGCATCCTGATCCTCATCGCGTTCCCCGTGCTGGCTGCCGCGATGCTCGCCGCCGCCGCGGATCGTATCCTCGGTGCCCACATCTACGATCCGGCCAACGGCGGCGTGCTGCTCTGGCAGCACCTCTTCTGGTTCTTCGGCCACCCCGAGGTGTACATCATCGCGCTGCCGTTCTTCGGCATCGT